>CALWLM010000118.1 GCA_944381515.1 uncultured Lachnospiraceae bacterium
GGAAGGCTATAATATAACCAACAATATGTTCGGAAGAGGATAGCCCTAGACGCCCGCGTCCTTGCGCGGGGGCCGAAGAAGCAACGCTGGAGAGAGCCGCTCTTTCTCCGGCAGAAACTGACAGGCAAAAGGAAGGTTATCGGACGAGACTCTGGAGAGAACGCATAAAGCGTCGCCTACGCGGCTACAACCAACTGGCAAAAGGACAGAGAGATGCGGATGTGTTAAGTATCCGTATTTCCCTGTCTTTTTGTATAAAAATAGCATTATTCAAATAACGTCCTGATTCAGTATCCTGAACTGGGATGGGAATCATGGACAGGAACCCTGGACGGGAAATCATATTGTCGGGAGCGGGAATAAAATCCTAGGAGGAAGACAAAGATGAGGATGCTGTTAGTAGGTGCAGGCGCGGTAGGTGAAAGTATCTTAAAGGTGTTAAAAAAGAGAGATCCTCAGAGCGAGTGGCTTGAGCTGGTACTGGTGGGAGACTGCCGCCAGGCGCGGGCGGAGGAGGTGGCGGAGAGGCTTCAGGAGCCGCTGCGCTTTTGTCCGGTGCAGGTAGATGCCTTTGACCGGGAAGGGATGGTAAAGCTGATACATGACAATGCCATTGATTTTGTCATGGACGCAGCGGACCCTTACGTGAGCAATTACATTTTTGACGCGGCCTTTGCAGCCGGAGCCCGTTACGGCAATATGGGGACCTGGTCTGTGCCCAAGGAAAATCCGGCCTATGGTCTGGGCATAGAGAACAGCTACGATGAGCCCATGACCAAATATAACTTTGACCGCCATGAGGCATGGAGAAAGGCCGGGAATATGGCCTGTATTTGCCTGGGCATTGATCCGGGAGCGGTCAACGTCTTTGCCCGCTACGCGGCGGAGGAGCTTTTCGATGAGCTGGAAGAGGTCCATGTAAAAGATGGAGGCAGCCTTGAGATGCCCCAGGCAGAGGAAGGCAAAATATGGTTCGGCTTTAATGTATGGACGGTGCTGGACGAGGTAATGAATCCCAATGTGGAGTACGATGAGGCAAAGGGCGGCTTTTGGGTGGAGAAGCCTTTTGCGGGGGCGGAGGACTTCACAATGCCGGAGGGCATCGGTACGAATCATCTGGTGAAGGTGGAGCATGAAGAGACGGTAACGCTTCCCCGTTATCTCAAGCCGTTCGGGCTGAGACGGGCTACCTTTAAGATTGCTCTGGATGAAAATCTGATCAATGCTCTCAAGGTGATCGACGCGCTGGGACTGCGCAGTCTGAAGCCGGTCCGGGTGGACGGAGCAGACGTGGTGCCCCGGGACGTGGTGGCGGCCGTGGCGGCACAGCCGGCGGACATTGGAGAGGAGCTTGCCGGAGCTATGTGCGTAGGTGTGCACTGCATCGGCCGCAAGGACGGCCGGCGCCGGGAGGTGTTTATTTATCAGAAATTTGAAAACGACCGGGCAATGAGGGAGTGGGGGACCCAGGCAGTCGTTATGCAGACCGGCTTTGCGGCGGCCCTGGGGATTGAATGTATCGGCAGAGGATTTTGGAAGGATGCGGGCGTATTTTCGCCGGAATATTTTGATCCGCATCCTTATATGCAGCTGATGGAAGAATCCGGATTTGGCTGGAATATGGTGCTGTGATACGGCTGTAGGAGCAGCGGATAAAATAGCTCCTATACTTCCTCCAGAAACGTAATCCCGTCCAGCGCACCGTAGATTTCAACGATTTGGGCATGGGATATGGGTTCCTCGAATTTCAGACTCATAACGGCGGAGATGGACACGGAACCGTCGGCGTTTTTGGAACGGTTCATTTCCAGATTGCGGACGCTGCAGTTCTGACTGCGGGCATAGGCGATAAAATGGCTTACATCGCTGACGCTGGTAAATTCCACATAAAGGTTAATGACTTTGGAATGAAGATAGAGATAGCTGTCTACCTTTTGCAGAATTTTCAGAGAGGACCAGATACCGATGAAACTTAAAACGGCGCCGATATAGAAGCCTGCGCCCAGAGCCAGACCCAGGCAGGCGCTGGCCCAGAGGCCCGCAGCTGTGGTCAGCCCTTTTACCTGGTTTTGCCTGGTTACCAGGATTGTGCCTGCGCCCAGAAAGCCGATGCCGCTTATGACCTGAGCGGCAATTCGGCCGGGATCGCCTGTGCCGTACAGATCTGTCAGATAAATTCCGGTCATCATGGCAAGGGAGGAGCCCAGGCACACTACAATATAGGTGCGAAAGCCGGCGGGCCTGCGTTTTTTCTCCCTTTCAAATCCCAGGATGCCGCTGAGCAGCATGGACAGGGCAATGCGCAGCAGTATGGACCCAATAGTTAATGATTCACTTGGCATATGTACCTTTCCTCCTGTTCTTGGCGGGAGGGATGCTTGCAGCGGCGGCAACGCTTTCGGCCTGCAATTCCCTTGGCTTATGACAATTCCCCTGGTTTATGACAAGGTTTATGACAATCTGCTTTGATTATGACAGTTCCCGTGGCTTTTGCCTCTGCCCGATCTGTTTGTTAATAGCAAGATTATCAAACTATTATAAACATTTTTTTGTATTTGTAAATAGAATGTTATAAAATGTTTTGCGTCACAAAAACTGCTCTACAGCCTGGGCTATGCCGTCCTCCCATGAATTGCCGCAGATAAGGTCTGCGGCTTCTTTCAGATCCGTGCAGGCGTTGCCCATGGCGATACCGATTCCGGCCCAGCGGATCATCTCGATGTCATTGCGGCTGTCGCCAAAGGCGATGCAGCGGGTGCGGTCGAGTCCGAGTATATCTGCCAGACGGGACAGAGCTGTCATCTTGTTGATTCGAGGAGAAAACACGTCGCATTCGGTTATATCGTGGAAAAGTTCTACGCGGTAATCATTGACATGGGCGGACAAAGACTCTTTGATCTCATGTCCTCCCCGGATCGTGAAGCCGACGGGCAGCTCCTCATAATGGTGATCCATGGACGGGCAAAGCCTAAAGGCGTCTTGAGAAAGGCCGATATTGTTGAAGACTTGGAACATTTCGTCGGGGTTGCTGTAAAGATAGCTGAAGTCGTTATATTTGAGCAGGAGTCCGCACTTATACTGCCGAGCAAGCCGGACGACCAGCTCGGTTTGTTCAAAGGTAAAGCGTGAGGTGAAGATTTCCCTCCGGTGGGAATCCAGTATGCTGTGGCCATTGGCGGAGATGTAAAAATCTGCGGGAATTTTGCTCAGGCATTCGTCCCCTAACAGAGGGAACGACCGTCCCGAAGCGATAAGAATCCGTGTGCCGCGGGCTTTCAGGCGTTTTATGGCTTGGACCGTGGAATCATGGATTTTTTTATCATGGTAGTCGAAAAGCGTACCATCCACATCGAAAATAGCTGCCTGGATATCATACATATGAATACCTCCTGTTTTTTAAACACGCTGTACTTTATGGCTGCCGCTTTCGTTCTCGAGAGGTGAAAGGGCTGTCATCATAACTCGTTTTTTCTGCTTTGTCAAGAGAAAAACAGGTCGTTGACAAAAATAATTTCCGTTATATAATCAAATCAGAAAATAATTTCCGTAACGATTTTTACACTGTTTGGGGAGGTATGTTCATGGAAAAACAGGAATTTTTTGAGAAAATCAAAGGCCGGATGATCGTTTCCTGCCAGGCGGTGCCCGGTGAGCCGCTCTATGTGGAGGAAAAGTCGATTATGTATCTGATGGCCAGAGCGGCCAAGATGGCCGGAACTCCTGCCATTCGCACCAGCAGCGTGCGGGATGTGGCGGCGATAAAGGAGGAGACGGGGCTTCCTGTCATTGGACTGATCAAGATTCAGTATCCTGGCTTTGAGAGCTATATCACTCCTACCATGAAAGAAGTGGACGAGCTCTATGCGGTCGGCAGCGATGTGATTGCTCTGGACTGCACTTTCAGCAGGCGCGGCGATGGAAGGACGGTCAATGATTTTATTCGTGAGGTCAGAGCAAAGTACCCGGATCAGCTGCTGATGGCGGATGTCTCTACCTACGAGGAAGGGGTTAATGCCTGGGAGCTGGGAATGGATATGGTGGGAACGACCATGAGCGGTTATACGCCCCAGTCTCCTAAGCTTGACGGCCCTGATTATGAGCTGGTGAGAAGACTTTCATCCAAGATTAGCGTGCCGGTGATCGGAGAGGGAAAGATCCATGAGCCCGGCCAGGCTGTGGAGATGCTAAAGGCCGGAGCCTACGCCATTGTCGTTGGCGGAGCCATCACCAGACCGCTGGAGATTGCCCAGAGATTTATGAAGGCCATTGATGATGCGGCGGAAAATACTGATAAGGCCAGAGCAGAGAAGGCGTGAGCAGAGAAACTGTGTTCAGAGAAAGCTTGTGCGGAGAAAGCATGAGAAGCGAAGGCATGAGAAGTGAAAACATGGGAAGAAAAAACATGGGAAGAGAAGATATGGGAGACGAAAAGATTGCGGTCTGCGACATAGGCGGGACAAAGATCAAGTCTGCTTTGTGGAACGGCAGAGAACTTACGGGCGAGAAAGAGACGGATACCCAGGCCTGGCAGGGAGGGGAAGCGATTCTTTGCCGGGTGGAGGAGCTTCTCTCTTCCATGGGGGCGTTCGATGCGGTGGGAATCAGCACGGCTGGTCAGGTAAATCCGCTGGACGGCAGCATCCTTTATGCCAACAGCAATATTCCGGGCTATACCGGAATGGCCGTGGGAAGACGCCTGGAGGAAAGGTTCGGCGTGCCGGCGGCGGTGGAGAACGATGTCAATGCGGCTGCTCTGGGCGAGGGTTACTGCGGAGCCGGAGCGGGACACAAAGATTTTCTGTGCATTACATACGGCACGGGAGTGGGCGGAGCCATTGTGACTGGCGGCCGGCTGTACCGCGGCAGCGGCTTCTCTTCCGGAGAGTTTGGCGGAATTGTCACCCACCCGGAGGCGGTGCGGGAGAATGAGCCCTACAGCGGCTGCTATGAGCGCTATGCCTCCACTACGGCCCTGGTGGAGCGGATGAAGACCTATGACGGACAGCTGAACAATGGCCGTCTTATCTTTGCGCAGCTGGAAAATCCGCAGGTGAGACAGATCGTGGACGAGTGGATTGAGGAGGTGCTCCATGGTCTGGTGACTCTGATTCATATTTTTGATCCTTCCTGCGTGATTCTGGGCGGCGGGATTATGGCACAGAAATATATATTGGATCAGATACGGCAAAAAATCGGCAGAAGACTGATCCCCTCTTTTGCCGGAGTGCAGATCAGTCCGGCCGGTCTGGGCAACAGGGCCGGACTGATGGGAGCTGTTTGCATTGCGGAGGAAAGACTGCGGAGGGAAAGTTATGCAGAGTGATTTCCTGACACGAATCAAGAATACTTATAATCAGTTTGGAGCGGCGGAGGCCAGGGTGGCGGACCGGGTGCTTTTGGACCCGCAGCGGGTTGTTTTTATGTCCATCAGCGAGCTGGCGGACAGCTGCAAAGTCAGCGACAGCACGGTGTTTCGCTTCTGCCAGAAGCTGGGGGTCGGCGGTTATCAGGAATTTAAGACCCTCCTTTCCCTGGGGATTCGGGAGGATAAAGATACGGCCGGAGAAGGGGAGGCGGAGAAGTATAATGAAAATGCGACTCCCTTTATGAGGCGGGCCGCCGGCATTCTGGAGACGGACGTGGAGGCCCTGCGGGAAACCTGCGCCGCTGTCCGGGAGGAAGATATCAAAGAAGTGGTGGGGCTGCTTCACGAAGCCCGCCGGATTGCCTTTTTTGGGGCGGGAGTCAGCCTGCTGTCCGCCATGCAGGCAGCCAACCGGTTTACCCGGATTACGAACAAGGTGAGCTGCGTTCAGGATACACATTTGCAGGCCATGCAGGCGGCTCTTTTGCAGCCTGGGGATGCGGCGGTGATCTTCTCCTATTCGGGAGCGTCCAAAGATACGGTTCAGACCGCGCAGATTGCCAAAAAAGCGGGGGCTCGCCTGATCTGTATCAGCCGGTTTTCCAAGTCGCCTTTGTCCGGGTACGCGGATATGCTGCTGATTTCAGGGGGAAACGAGGGCCCTCTCCAGGGAGGCTCGGCCTCGGCGGTGATGTGCCAGCTGTTTTTGGCAGATGTGCTCTATGAGGAATATTACAGGAGATACTACGAGGAATGCCGGGCCAACCATGAAAAAACCAGCGCAGTCATAGCGGACAAGCTGTACTGATAAGCGCATGAAGGGCGCGCAGCCGGCCGGCAGCGGAACGAAAAAGAGGGTGGATGCCAGAAATGGAAAAACATGATTATATGCAGACAAGGCAGGAGCTTTTGTCACAGCGGCGGGGAAGAATCCTGATTGCCTCTCACAGAGGAAAGTTTGGAGCCAGTGTCATGGAAAATACGGTGACAGCCTTTTTGCTCGCCCTGGGACAGGGGGCAGATATGGTGGAAATGGATCTGGACCGGACGGCGGATGGGCATATTGTCTGTCATCACGATCCGGATATGAGACGACTGTTTCATCGGGAGGGAAAGATAAGGGAACATACCCTTGCGGCGCTTCAGCAGTTCACTCTGTATAATGTGTACGGCGAACTCTGCCGGGAAAAACTCAGCCTATTTTCAGAGGCGCTTAAGGCTCTGCGGGGCAGAACCATGCTGGTATTGGATCGATGCTGGAATTTCTGGGATGAGGTGGATGCCCTGGTCAAAGACGCGGCCATGGAAGATCAGATCATACTGAAATATTATACCGATGACGAGGCGAGCAGCCGCTGGGCTGCGCTGCATCCGGAGTATCTCTATATCCCGATGCTGGTGCGGGCGGAGGATGCGGCGGAGACGGCCGCGCTGAAAAAACAGACGAGTCTGATTGGCGTGGAGATCCTTCCCGGAAGCCCGGAAGACAGGTTTCTGGACCCGGCGTACATAGAAACGCTTCACAGAAGCGGGCTGAAAGTATGGTGCAATTCGCTGACATACAGCAATCGTCTGATTTTTGGCGGAGGTTATGATGACAATCTGTCGCTGCAATGCGGAGGCCGGATGGGCTGGGGACAATTGATCGGCAGAGGGGTGGACATCATACAGACGGACTGGGTTTTCGAGCTGTCGCAGTATCTGCTGCAGGAGTCGAAAAACTCTTGATGCTTGCAGCTGCAATAATCTTTTATCAAAATTGCCGTGGGTAATTCCTTTTTTGGGAGTTGCCCGCGGCTATTTTATTTGAAACCGGCGTATATGCAACAAAATTTAAAATATGTGAAACATGGCTGCAAGAGATAAAGAAAATTATGTGTTATGATAGGAAACGGGAATTGTAGAAAAAGGATAAAATAAGTTCGGAAAAACACTTTTTGATTGAGCATTTTACATAGATTTTACAAAACCCTCCCGGAAACTTTACGACATTTTTTGGTGCCTTGCTTTACAAAGGGATATGAAACATTTGTAAAAATGCAAAGCGGATAGGACGTGGCGATGAAACTGCATTTTTATGGGACAGGAGCTTCAGAGGGATTTCCAGCCTTATTCTGCCAGTGCGAGAATTGCGCGAGGGCGAGAAAACTGGGAGGAAAGAATATAAGGACCAGGGCTTCGCTGGGGGTGGACGAAGAACTGCTCATCGACTTTTCTCAGGATACATACAGTCATTGCCTCTATGGGGGACTGGACCTGACGAAAATAAGGCATGTTCTGATTACTCATTCGCACTCGGATCATTTCTGTCCCGCAGACATCGCCAATATCCTGCCTCCCATGGCGGTCACAGAGCCGGACAGAATCTTGCACGTATATGGAAATGCTACGGTGACGGACCGGCTGGACAGCATACTGAGGCGATTCCCGGAGTCAGCCGGAAAAATGCGTCTGCATCGGATCAGAGCTTTCGACCGGTTTGCAGCGGGGGAGTATGAAATCACAGCTCTGAGGGCGGACCATATGGAGACGGAAGAATCTCTGCTGTATGTGATTCAGGGAGGCGGCAAAACCTTTCTTTATGGACAGGATTCAGCCATGTTTCCCGAAGAAACCTGGCAGGCTCTCAAGGACTTTCGGTTTGACTGCGTGCTTTTGGACTGTACCTCTGTGAACCGGCCTCATCATTTTCGGACGCATATGAGCTTTGAGGACAATCTGTCCATCAAGCGGCGGATGGAGGAGGAAGAGATGGCCGGAGACGGCACGATTTTTATCGCAACCCATTTTGTCCATACCTTTGCACCCTTCCATGAAAGGCTGACGAAAATATTTTCACCCTATGGTTTTGTGGCCGCCTACGATGGGATGGAGATCGAATTCTGATCTTCTTTTGTTTCCGGCGGATTTTTTCGGTACAGAGACGGCGAGACTCCGTATCTTCTTTGAAAGACATTGGAAAAATAGGATTGTTCCGAGAACCCACAGGAATTTGCGATCTCGCCGATCTTTGCCGAACTGTTTTTCAGCAGGGAGGCCGCCTTTTTCAGACGGAAGTCGAGAATATAGCTGCTGACGGACTGATGGGCGATCTGGTCAAAGACCTTGTACAGATGAGAACGGTTAATCCCGATATAGTCGGCGATGCTGCTCACGGAAAGAGAGGAATCGTCATAGTGCATCTTGATGTACTGCTGGGCCTTGTAGAAATGCTCAGCATAGGCAGAAGAGATCCGGGTCTGGTTGGCGGCGATCATAGCGGAGAAAATCTCATAGAGATAGCCGGTCAGATGACATTCCAGGGCAATGCCGGTATCCTCACAGTGGGTGACGGCATCAAACAGGGATAGAAGTCTTTCGGAGCAGTCAAAATGAACCACGCGGTTTTCTTCGGAAAAACCGCACAGGCTCAGCATCTGGATGGCGTTGGGACCGTTGAACCCGATCCAGTAGTATTTCCAGGGGTTCTGGGAATCGGACTCATAGGTTACGGTCTCATAAGGCAGGATGAGAAAGGCGTCGTGGGTGCCCACCTCATAGTCGCCCTGAGAGTTGTGGTAGGTGCCGCAACCGTCGAAAATATAGTGGATAATGCAGTGGTCATAGGTGGCCGGACCGCACAGAAAGTTGGGCGGACAGAATCGCTTATGCCCGCTTTGATAGACTTCCAGGGAGCTGCCCAGGGAGAGATTATTGGTATAGTTGAAATAATCGATATTCCATTTGTTGCGTCTCTTGGAGATGTCTTCCAGACGGTAATGTCGTTTTGCACACATTTAACTCACGCTCCTTACCTGGATTTTAACATGGTAAAATCCGATTTTCAATAAACAGGAGAACATTTTGCCGGGAGCCCGGCAAGTGTTGATAGATGAAACATAACACAAACAACGAAGGAGGTCATGTTATGAGAAAGAGATCAAGATTCATCGCTCTGGTGCTGTCTCTGGCGCTGGCGGTCGGCATGCTGGCCGGATGCAGCGGCGGCGGAGAGACGGCTGCCTCGGAAGGTACATCCGTTCAGACAGAGGCGGCGGGTGGAAGCGAGACAGCCGGCGGTTCGGGAAGCACAGACGAGGTGCCTACGCTGCGGCTTGCTTCCCTGGCAGGTTCCACCAGCGACAAGATTGACACCAGCTGGAAGAATCACACATTGCAGACGACACTGCTGTTTCGTACCCTTTTCCTGGCAGATTCCGATCTGCAGACGGTGCAGCCGGATCTGGCGGAGTCCTATGAGCTTTCCGATGATGGTCTGGTCTACACCATCAAGATGAAAGACGGCCTTAAGTGGTCTGACGGCGAGGATCTGACAGCGGAGGATGTGGCATTCAGCATCAAGGCCAATCTGAAGGCTTCCGTTACCAACGGTATCTACACCACAGCCTTTATGTACATCGAAGGAGCGCAGGAGTGGAAAGACGGAGCCGACGATCTGAGCGGCCTTACCGTAGATGGGAATACCATCACGATCACTCTTACCACTCCGTATGCCACCTTCATCCCGGTGCTGGCACAGTTTGATATTCTTCCGGAGCACGTGCTGCGCGATGTAGATCCTCTGGAGATGCACAACAATGAATTTTGGAGCAAGCCGGTATGCAGCGGTATGTATATGGTAGAAGAGCACAATGCCGGCAACTATTACATCATGGTTCCCAACCCTTATTATGAGGGCGAGGCTCCCAAGATCCAGCGTATCATCAATTACTGGGTGACGGATATGGTGACCACGGCTCAGGCCGGCAATCTGGATTACTACACCACCAACAACCCGGAGGAGATCAGTCAGTTTAACGCCATGGCTTCCATGGAGAAGATTCCGATTGATATTCTCTTTTATCGCTACTTCATCTGCAACATGAGCGGCGTGGACGGCAATGAGAATCCTGTTATGCAGGATGTACGCGTGAGAGAGGCCATTCTCCACGCTATTGACCGGGAGGCCCTGGCTGCCAGTCTGTTCCCGGATCTGGCCACCGTGGTAAATTCCGGCGTGTTAAACAGCGATCCGGAGTATAACGGCGTTACCTATGAGTATGATCCGGAGCTGGCCAGACAGCTTCTGGAGGAGGCAAACTTCGATTTCTCCAAGCCGCTTCGCATCCTGTATTATTACAGCGATCAGGTTTCCATCGACTTTATGGATGCCGTAGCTTACTATCTGAACCAGATCGGTGTGCAGACGGAGATCACCCAGACCAGCACCGGCACGGTAGATATGTTCCAGACCAGAGATTATGATATCGCTTACAAGGGACTGTCCGCCTTTGCGGTCAACGAGTGGTACGGCGAGTATCAGTCCACCAACAATAACTTCATGAACATCTTCGGCGGCGATACGGCCTTTGACGAGCTGACCAATCAGCTGAACGAGAGTTCCGATCCTGCCGTACGCTCCGAGACTCTTTCTGAACTGCAGGAGCTGGAGCAGGAGATGCTCTACAAGCTGCCGCTTTACACCATTGGTCACGTGCTCTATATCAACACGGACCATGTACAGATTCCCGATGGCGTGGAGTTTGCCAATCCCTGGTATCGTTCCGATATCGATTTTGAGAACTGGGAGATCGTTGGCTGATCGAATCAGTTTATAACACGTTGACGATGATATAGAGGCTGTTCGACCCGACAGCCTCTATAATTACACAGAGCATGAAAAAGGCGGGTGAGGTAATGCTCAAATTTATTGTGAAAAAACTTTTGCAGATGATACCGATGCTTTTGCTGATCAGCTTCATCGTGTTTGTCGGTCTGCAGTTTACCGGCATCGATCCCATCTACTATATGATCTCGCCGGATATGGCTGCAAATACAGACAATATTGAGGCCCTGCGGGAGCTGTATGGCTTTAACGATCCTTTGCTGGTTCGCTATTTTCGGTGGCTGGGCGATCTGCTGCAGGGAAATTTCGGCTACAGCATTGTGTCCGGTTCTTCAATCAAGACGCTGATTGCCCAGAGGCTTCCGGCTACGCTGGAGTTGTCTGCGTTTGCCCTGGTTCTCTCTACCATTATCGGGATTACCATAGGAATTGTTTCAGCTATCAAGCAGAACGGTATCATTGATTACATTGGAAGAGTGTTTGCTGTGGTCGGTCAGGCCATTCCGCAGTTTTTCTTTGGTATATCCATGATCCTGATTTTCGCTATCAAACTGGGATGGTTTCCTACGGCCGGCCGTATGTCGCCGGAGGGGGTGGGCTTTGGCGACCGTCTGTGGCATCTGGTACTGCCCGGCATGACCCTTACCTTGTCCATGTGCGCTGTGCTGATGCGCTATGCCCGCAATACCATGCTGGGCGTTTTAAACAGCGATTACATCAAGACGGCCAGAAGCAAGGGGATACCGGAGTGGAAGGTTTATTTGAAGCATGGTTTTCGGAACGCCATGAGACCGGTGTTAGTCATCCTCTGTTTCCGTCTGCCGATGCTCATCGGCGGCTCTGTGGTAATCGAGGAAGTTTTTGCCTGGCCCGGAATTGGCACGATTCTCACGCAGGCTGTGGTATCCGGCGATTACCCGGTGATCCTGGTCACGACGCTGATGGTGGCTGCGGCCATGCTGGTCGCCAGCTTCCTTGTGGATGTACTGACCGCCCTTCTGGACCCCAGGGTTCGGATCGGAGAATGATGAGAGGAGGGTATATATGGAACTGACCTTAAAAGAAAAACGCTCCGCATCATCCAGTCTGATGAAAAAGAACATCCGCAAGTTTCTGAATAACAGACTGGCAATGATCGGTTTGATTTTTATGCTGATTTTGCTTTTCATGTGCGTGTTCGCTCCCCTCTTTACTTCTTACGATGCGGAAACCGTGGATTTTACGGCAATGCGGGCGGCTCCCAGCAGAGAGCATATATTCGGGACGGACAGACTGGGAAGAGACATCTTTGCCAGAATCCTCTATGGAGGCAGGGTTTCTATTCTGGTAGGCGTGGCCGGAGCTTTTTCCGGCTCTCTGATCGGCATGGTGCTGGGCAGCATAGCCGGCTATTTCGGCGGCAAGACAGACGCTCTGCTGGTGCGTATCTCCGAGCTGTTTCAGACCTTCCCTCAGATGGTTCTGATCCTGATTATGGTGGCCGTGCTGGGACAGGGGCTGGGAAATCTGCTGATTATCTTTTCCCTCACCGGCTGGATGACCACCTTCCGCATGGTGCGCAATGAATTCTTAAGTCTGAAGGAAGAGACTTATGTCAAGGTGTGCGAGGCCTTTGGCATGTCCAAGATGTCCATTATGTTTGGGCAGATCCTGCCCAATGTCATGTCGCCGGTCATTGTTGCCACCACAGTTAATGTGGCAGGCTTCATTCTGCAGGAAGCGTCCCTTAGTTTCCTGGGCGTAGGCGTACCGACGACAATACCCACCTGGGGCAATATTTTGAACGCGGCCAAATCCATAGACGTGGTGACCAACTACTGGTGGCTGTGGCTGATTCCGGGCCTGGTGATTACAATTTTCGTCCTGGCCGTCAATTTCTTCGGCGACGGCCTCAGAGATGTGCTGGACCCGAAGCAGCAGTAAGGAGGCAGGTATGGATAACAAGGATATCATTCTCGATGTAAAAAAACTTAATACCAGCTTTGTCTCCGACAAAAAAGAGACGAAAATCATCAAGGACGTCTCTTTTCAGGTGAAACGGGGAAAGACGCTGGCTATCGTAGGAGAGTCGGGCTGCGGAAAGAGCGTGACGGTGCACTCCATCGTCAAGCTGATGCCCCGCAATGCCAGGGTCAGGGCCAAAAAGGTTCAATACAATGCCCTGAAAGACGGCGCTGTGACGGAATATTCCTTAGATAAGATGGAGGCCTACGGCAAAGAGATGCGAAAGCTGCGCGGTCCGGAGATTGGCATGGTTTTTCAGGACCCCATGTCTTCTCTGAATCCGGTTTACCGGGTGGGAGACCAGGTGGCGGAAGGGCTGATTGAGCATGAGCATATCAGCAAGGCAGAGGCCAGAAAAAGAGTGCTGGATATGTTTAAGAAACTGGGTATTCCGGACCCGGAACAGCGAATCAACGATTATCCCCACCAGTTTTCCGGCGGTATGAAGCAAAGAGTGGTAATTGCCATCGCCATGATCAGCAACCCGGAGCTGCTGATTGCAGATGAGCCCACCACCGCCCTGGATGTGACGATACAGGCGCAGATCATGGAGCTGATGAAAAAGCTGCAGGTGGAGGATGGTAAATCCATCATTTTGATTACCCATAATATGGGACTGGTGGCCGAGATGGCGGACGAGGTCTGCGTGATGTATATGGGCAGGGTAGTGGAATTCGGTACCCTGGAGGATATCTTCGAACACACCTCCCACCCCTATACCAAGGCCCTGCTGCGGTCGGTGCCGGTTCTGGATATGGAGGATGGGGAGGAGCTGGAGACCATTCCGGGCATTACCCCCAATCCGGCGGATTTAAAAGAGGGATGTGAGTTCGCAGACCGCTGCAGCGAATGTATGGAGCGGTGCCGCAAAGGGACGATACCGGCCTATGAGGTTTCTCCCGGACACAGAGTACGCTGCCTGAAATATGACAAGTTTCCGGAGGTGGATTGAGATGACAAAGGAAAACAGAGAAGTAATCTTTCAGGTGCGGAATCTCAAGACCTGGTTTCCTATTAAAAAGGGCATGATGAAAAAGACCGTGGGATATGTCAAAGCCGTAGACGATGTGAGTCTGGACATCTACCGCGGGGAGACCCTGGGAATTGTGGGCGAGTCTGGCTGCGGCAAATCGACTCTCGGCAAGACGATTATGATGCTGGAGCGGCCCACCGGCGGCGAGGTCCATTACCTGAATCAGGGAGAATATAAGGATATCACAAAGTTTACGGGCAAGGAGCTTCTGGCTTTTCGCAAAGAAGTGCAGATGGTGTTTCAGGACCCCTATTCTGCTCTGAATCCTCTGAAAAAAATCTACGAGGCCTTCGAGGAGCCGCTTAAGGTTCACGGGGTGACGGATAAAAAAGAGAGGGAAAAGATCATGTACAGGGTGCTGGAGCTGGTTAATATTCAGCCGGATTATCTGCTGCGTTATCCCCATGAGTTTTCCGGCGGACAGAGACAGAGGCTGTGTATTGCCAGGGCTCTGGAGGTTAATCCCCAGGTGCTGATCTGCGACGAGCCGGTGTCGGCTCTGGATGTGTCGATTCAGGCTCAGGTGCTGAATTTGATGAAAAAGATTCAGCGGCAGATGAACCTGACCTATTTGTTCATCGCCCACGATCTCTCCGTGGTTAAGTACATGAGCGACCGCATCGTCGTTATGTATCTGGGCAAGGTGGTAGAGGTGGCCGATTCCAAGGAACTCTATAAGAACCCGATGCATCCCTATACGAGAGCGCTGCTCTCTGCTATTCCGGTGCCGGATATTCATTACAAGAAGAACCGGCAGGTCCTGGAAGGGGAGGTGCCCAGCCCTATCAATAAGCCCAGCGGCTGTGCCTTCCACAACCGCTGTCCTCACTGCATGGGCATCTGCAAGGAGGCAGATCCGGCTTTGCAGGACGACGGAAAGGGGCATTTTGTGGCCTGCCATCTCTACAAGGAGGGAAAAACGGATGAATAAGTATTTTGTCTTTGACACCGGGGTGTTAAGCCCGCAGGGAATGGACAATGTAAAGCTTCATCTCTGTAAAATTCAAAAGGACACAGAGCATAATCCCATGTTTACCGAGGAATTCTTCGCCAATCCGCCCAAGAAATGGGAAGTGCGCTACGATAACGGCTATCCCAATGTGATCTATGATCCCAAGTATCAGATATACAGACTGTACTATACGCTGTGCTCCTATGATGACGACAGCGCGTCCGCCTCGCAGAAGGAGCGGGTAAAAAGGGCCTACCGCCCGAAGAGAAACCGCATCATTTCCCTGGGCTACGCCGAGAGCCGGGACGGAGTACACTGGGAAAAGCCTAAGCTGGGGCTGGTGGAATTCGAGGGGAGCACAGACAACAACCTGCTCTTTCGCTATGCCCACGGCACGGGGATCTTTCTGGACGAAGAGGAAAAAGATCCGCAGAAGCGGTACAAATTGGTGACGAAGGTGGAGTATCCCGGAGGTTACGCTTACATGGCGGTCAACTTTTCGGAGGACGGAGTTCACTTTGGCCCGATGAGGCCCTGGCCCCGGTACAATCCCCCGGCAGATTCCCACAATTTCCCGCTGCGGGATAAGAAGGATGGGAAGTTTAAGCTCTTTACCCGCACCTGGATGAACGGGATGCGTATAGAGGTGATGAGCGAGAGCGCGGATTTTATCAACTGGTCGGAACCGGTGGAGGTGCTCCGGGGAGGGGGCTTTTCGGATCAGATTTATTCCATGCCGGTGTTCCAGTATGAGGGGCTTTACATCGGCCTCCCCTCTGTTTTTCACGAGGGCGACAGGTCTGCGCCGGATTTTGACACGGTGGATCTGGGTCTGGCCTATTCGACGGACTGCCTTCACTTTAACCGGGTGGTGAAGGCCGAGTATCTGCTGGACCGGGGAGCGGGCCATTATCCCGACGGCGAATTTGACTGCGGCTGCATCTACGCGGCGGCTCCCGTGGAGATAGACGGAAAGCTTTATATTTATTACATGGGAGGAAACGGCCAGCACACCAATTTCCGGCGCACTTCCTTTGGACGGGGATATCTGGAAAAGGATAAATTTGCCTACTATGAGGCGGCAAGCGGCGAGAAGGAGTCGATGCTTGCTACCGCCAACTTTCATATTTATGGAGAGGAACTGCGGATCTTATGTGATCTGGAGGAGGATGGTTCTCTGGAGGCGGCTATTTTTGACCGCTGGAACGGGAAGGCCTATGAGGGCTTTGACTATGGGGACTGCCGGATGGAGAGAGGGGAAGACGGATGGATTTCCCTGCGCTTTGCCAAAGATTATCTCTGTCTGGGTACGGAACCGGCGTGTATCAAGCTGCGTTTTAAGAAGGCCAGAATATATGCCCTGGGCGGCGATCTGGAGAACATATCCAAGTCCTACGGCCCCATCGTTGCCTGGCCGTGACGGGAGAATAACGCGAAAAGGCGAAAGGCAGCGGCAGGGTAAAAGGCCGTGACGGGATAAGGTCGCGGGGAGAAGCGTATGCGTGGGGAGAAATGCGAAAAAAAGGAGATAACATCTATGTCTGGATATGATGTAAACAGATTTAAAAAGGTTACGGTGGCGCTCAATACGCCCTTTGATGCAGAGGGAAATATTGATCTGCAGGCGGCAAAGCGTGTGGTAGAGTATTTTTATGAAAAGGGAGTCCGCCAGATGTATGTCTGCGGAAGTACAGGCGAGGGCTTCTTTCTGGATTCCGATGAGAGAAAGGCCCTGGTGGAGGCGGTGGTGGACGCTTCGGCGGGCAGGATGAATATCATCGTACATGTGGGCTGCGCGGATACGAAGCATTCCGCAGAACTGGCCAGCCATGCCTGGAAGGCCGGGGCCGACGCCATATCGGCCGTGCCCTGCGTTTACTACCGTATGGGCGAGGAGAGCGTGTACCAGCACTGGATGCACATCGCCGATGCGGCGGATCTTCCGTTCTTTATCTACAATATCCCGCAGCTGACGGGCTTTAACCTGTCTGTCTCCCTGGTAAAGAGGATGAGGCGGAATGCCCGTGTGGCGGGGATGAAGTGTTCCTCTGACCCGGTGAAGGATATTATGACTTTTAAAGAGGCCGGAGGCGAGGACTTCCTGATTTTCACCGGGGAGGATAAGCAGTTCATTGCAGGCTACCTGATGGGGGCAGAGGGCGGAATCGGCGGAACGTACGGGGCTATGCCGGAGCTCTACCTGAAGATGGAGGAGTTAATCCATAGGGGCGAGTGGGAGAAGGCCAGACAGGTGCAGAACCTGGTCAATCCGCTGATTACCAGACTGGGAAGCTTCCCTTCCATGTATGGAGCGGTCAAGAGCATTATCACTCTGGGCGGCTGCCCTATGGGAGATCCCAGGCTTCCGTTCCTGCCGGTCTCCACGACGGACCCTGCCCTGATTGATCTGCAGCACGATATTGCCAAGACGGTGGAAAGCGTTCGGGAGCTGTAAAGCGATGAAGGATATTCTGGATCTTCACACCCATACCATATTCAGCGGCCACGCCTACAGTACACTGACAGAAAATGTGAAGGCTGCGGCAGAGAGGGGACTCGTTCTCTACGGCTGCGCCGATCACTCCCTGGGAATGCGGGGAATTCTGTCGCCCTGGTATTTTTCCAATTTTGGGAGGATACCAAGGGAACTGTACGGGGTGCGAATCCTGATGGGAGCGGAGTTTAATATCATGGATGAGGAGGGGCATATTGATTTTGAACCGGATAAATTCTCCTGGTTGGATTACGGGATCGCCGGTTTTCATATTCCCTGTTACCGATGCACGGATGCGGCCAAAAACACGGAGACCTATATAAAGGTCATGCAAAATCCGCTGGTGAATATCATCGCCCATCCCGATGACAGCCGTTATCCGGTGGACTATGAGAAGCTGGTAGCAGCTGCCAAGAGGTATCACAAGCTTCTGGAACTGAACAACAGCTCGCTGCGGCCGGAAAGCGGCCGCAAGAACGCCAGAGAGAATGATCTGGTCATGCTGGAACTGTGCAGACAGTACCAGACGCCGGTGATCCTTGGCAGCGATGCCCATTTCTGGACGGAGGTGGGGGATCATGAGCGGGCCCTGGCCCTGCTTGCGGAGATTTCCTTCCCGGAGGAGCTGGTGGTAAACTTCGACGAGAAGAGAATATTTGAGTTTATCTGACCGTAGTATCAAATTTGCCTTACCCAGGGCGCGCAGAGGGGAGAAGAATGATTTATACAAAAATAGACAAATTGAATCGCTACAAAGGCCTGGGCAGCAGCCTGGACCGCGCCATCGATTACCTGACAGGAGGCGGGACAGAGACCTTGATGCCGGGCAAAAACGAAGTGGACGGGGACAGGGTATTTGTCAACTGCTTCTCCTATTATACCAAGCCGGCTTCGGAAGCGGCTTTTGAGGCCCATGACAGGCATCTGGACATTCATCTGGTCCTGTCGGGCAGAGAGCGCATAGGGATCGCCGCCAGGGACAGGATGAAGGAGACGAAACGAGACGAGATCAACGATGGAATCACGCTGGAAGGGGCGGCGGAGCAGTTCATCCGGATGGAGCCGGGGGATGTGCTGATCGCTTTCCCGGAGGACGCCCATCAGGTGAAGGTAGAGGCGGACGGCAGCTGTGAGGTGAAAAAAGCGGTGGTCAAAGTGCTGCTGTGACATATGTTAACAGACCGCGAACAGCGTATACTGTGAGCTGTTCGCGGTATCGCAATGGATAGGGAAATAGCTTGCCCTATCCATTTTTAATAATTGCTTTTTACAATCTAACTCTTTAGGGTAACGCGTGTTGTTATCTCTAACGCGCGTTCGTGCGTTAGAAAACCGTTTTAAGCGTTAAAACGCGATAAAATGTGATAAAAATTATTTTTTGATTTCTTTTTCTTGATAATGCCGGTATTTCGCATACCGCCCCTTATTTATCGGCTGAAGAAGTTTTTGATTTACAAGTTCTTTAAGAAGCCGGTATGCTTGATTTTCATTAACATGCAGTAGTTGAACAACATCAGCTCGGGAAATAAAATCACTTGATTTGGCCAATTTAAGTATCAATTCCAAATAACGGCTTTTATCAATATCCGCTTGCCGTACATACCCAATTTTTTGGGCTTTTGTTTTGTAAACCGCCGGTGCTAAGATATAGGTGCGGTTTCCGCCATTTCCATAACATTCCACCAAAGCGTTTTCTACCAAAAAATCCAAGCAATTTTTGGTGATGGGTACGGAAAGATTGGCAGCTTCAGCGAGCTGACTTGCTGTTGAACGAGGCAAATCTTTCAATATATTTAAAATAAGCAAAGTATTAAGTGAAAGAGGATGCCCCAAGCGATTTTGTTCATTTGCGACGAGCTTAACTATCTGGGCATCTGGTTTTCCACGAGGAATGAACAAAGAGACAGTGACAGATGTTGAATTACTATAATCTGGAAGAGGATTTCCATAAACCAGAGAACCTTCGTAAATACGATCAATACCACGTCCTGTCCGTTCGCCTAGCCCAATACGTTTTAGAGCGTCTGCAAGCTGCGGATTTCGGCCATGTGGTTCAGCTGTCAATAGATTTTTTGTAGTAACGCCTTCTATGAAGCCTCCAGGGTTTGCAATGGTCAACCCTTCATCGCTGATTGCCACGCGGACACGTCCCATTTTTGTGTAATCTCGGTGACTAAATGCATTTATAATGGCCTCGCGAACGGCTCGTTTGCTGAAATCGGATACTGACATACGAAATAAGCCCATTTCGATTTCTTGCTCTGGATTCCAAGCCTCCATATAGGTATTGATTCGTTCGATTGTCGCCAGCAGCGGCAGTGTAATATCATCATTAATTCTTACTTCTGTCCCTGTCAAAACTTGAAAAGCGGCAGAATGTGTGGGGATAAACTGCTTTATTTTTTCTGTTTTGCCGATTAAAAGCAACCCTGTTACTGTTGGAACAATATTGCTATTTTGCTCGCGCACAAAACCGAGGGCCTTAAAAAGCTCAATATCGTCCAGTTCTAGCAGTGTTTTATCCCCATTATAAACTAAAATTAATTTGCGTAGGTGTTCAATTTCTATTGGATCAAAATCGGTCATGCGAGTCTGTGATACAGGCATTGCAGAATAATCCAGCATGCGGAGATCGGATAATCTTGTTGCAAATTCAGAAGGATACATCGGAACATTTTCGGGAGTTCCATCTGCTTTAATACGTCTGCGCAGAACCTTTCCTGAGATAGTGGCAACAATTCCGCTGTATGATTTTGGGACAGAAATTTTTAGTACAGGATGTATATCATTGAGTATTTCCGTACGAACAGCAACTGGCGGAATTGTATTATTCGCAATGAAAGCGCTAAGCGTAGTTGGATTTTGATGCTTCTCGTGGACTCCTGTAACTTCTCCGGAATTTTCAATTCCCAAATATAAGTCTCCGCCTTCTGTATTGGCAAAGGCGACTACCGCATCAAAGATATCTGCATCAGAATACTTCTTTTTATCGCTTTTAAATTCAATAGTAAGAGTTTCTTTTTTGGGTAACATTTTTTTACCTCCGTTTATCGCATTCTAACACACGCGTGTCTTAAAGTCAATTTTTAATATTGCGTTTTGGTGTGTTAAAATTATTGTCGGTTATTTTAAAAGTGTTCGGATAGAATACGCCAGGAATAAACCTCAGTCCTGCCGGATATGCTAATTATGGCTGTAAAAATGTGCGTATGGGCAGCAGAAGTCTGCCTTTATCGTTTTACGGATACCGCAGTGCGGTTGGGGAAGGGATTAAAAGGAGATAGCAGGAGGTAAAGAATGAACGATTACAGCGCTTCGGCAGATGAACTGCTGGGAAGACTGGGAAGCAGCCCGCAGGCGGGAATCAGTGAGGAGGAAGCAGCCGCAAGGCTTGAGAAATACGGCCTCAACCGCCTGAAGGAAAAGAAAAAGAAGACCAACTTGCAGCGTTTTCTGGAGCAGTTTAAGGATGTAATGATTATTATCCTTCTGGCGGCGGCGGGGGTATCTGCCGTGCTGGCTGCTATGAGCGGGGAGCCTTCCGAGTTTTTTGAGCCGCTTTTGATTCTGCTGATCGTGGTACTCAATGCCATTATGGGCGTGATGCAGGAAAGCAAGGCGGAGAAGGCTCTGGACGCTCTGAAAAATATGTCCGCGCCCCATGCCAGGGTACTGCGCGGCGGCAGGGAACAGGTTATTGATGCGGCAAGCCTGGTGCCGGGGGATGTGATTTTGCTGGAGGCGGGTGATTTCGTGCCGGCAGACGGAAGACTTCTGGAGTCTTCGGCTCTCAAGGCGGAGGAGTCGGCCTTGACCGGAGAATCGGTGCCGGCGGAGAAGGATGCCGCGGCAGACGTGCCGGATAACGCTCCTCTGGGAGACCGGATCAACATGGTATACTCTGGCTGCAGCGTGACCTACGGGCGAGGACGCGCGGTAGTTACCGGCACGGGCATGAACACGGAGATGGGCAAGATCGCAGGTCTTCTGGACAATGAGGAAGAGACGCAGACTCCTTTGCAGATGAAGCTGGCTCAGCTGGGAAAATATCTGGGCGTACTGGCGTTGCTTGCCTGCGTTATTATTTTTGTGGTGGGGCTGATTGATGGCCTGGATGTGATGGAGCTTTTTATGACATCGGTATCTCTGGCTGTTTCGGCCATTCCGGAAGGACTGCCTGCCATTGTTACCATTGTGCTGTCCATCGGCGTGCAGCGAATGGTAAAAAAGAATGCGATTATCCGCCGCCTGCCCGCTGTGGAAACCCTGGGCAGCGCTTCGGTTATCTGCTCGGATAAGACGGGTACTCTGACGCAGAACAGAATGACCCTGGTAAAAGCATATCTGGATGGAGAACTGGAGGCTGAAAATATCGGAGCACAGGACAGCGAGGCTGTGAAAAACCTGCTGAAAGCAGGCGCGCTCTGCTGCGACGGCACGGTGACCTTCGGCGAAAATGGCGAGGAGCATCATGTGGGCGATCCTACGGAGACGGCTATTGTTCTGGCTGCCCACCGTGACGGTATGCCTAAGGATAAGCTGAATGAAGAGTGTCCCCGTCTGGCAGATCTGCCCTTTGATTCCGATCGCAAGAGAATGACGACGCTGAATCGGATAGATGGAAAGATCGTGGCGGTGGTTAAAGGCGCTTTTGACAGCATTCGCCCCTTATGTGTGTCCGGGGATCTGGATCGGGCCTCGGCGGTCAACGATGAGATGAGCGGCCAGGCTCTGCGGGTGCTGGCTGTGGCTTGCCGGGTCTTTGATGAAATGCCGGAACCGGTGACCATTGAGAATGTGGAAAAGGATCTGACTTTTATGGGACTTCTCGGAATGATCGATCCGCCCCGCCCTGAGGCCAGGGACGCCGTGGCCGTCTGCCGGCAGGCCGGCATTCGCCCTGTGATGATTACCGGAGATCATGTGGTAACGGCCGCCGCCATTGCAAAGGATCTGGGTATTTTGCAGGAAGGCGACCGGGCGATTACCGGGAGCCAGCTGGCTCAGATGAGCGATGAGGAACTGGACAGCCAGGTTCGCGGCATTGCCGTCTATGCCCGCGTTTCGCCGGAGGATAAGATTCGTATCGTCAAAGCATGGCAGAGGCAGGGAGAGACTGTATCCATGACGGGCGACGGCGTCAACGATGCTCCCGCGCTGAAAGCTGCCGATATTGGCTGCGCTATGGGTATCACCGGTACCGACGTGGCCAAGGGAGCGGCAGACATGACATTGACCGACGATAATTTTGCCACGATTGTCGATGCAGTTCGGGAAGGCCGGGGGATCTACGATAATATCAAGAAGGTGGTCGGTTTCCTGCTGGGCACCAATATCGGCGAGGTGCTGACCGTGTTCTTTGCGATGATTCTGTGGAGGCGGACTCCTCTGGTATCCATGCAGCTATTGTGGATCAATCTGGTGACGGACAGTCTGCCTGCCATCGCTCTGGGCATGGAGGCAGTGGAAGAGGATATCATGGATCGCACGCCAAAACCCAAAGATGAGGGGATATTTGCCCACGGCATGGGCGTCCGGGTGGTATTGCAGGGCTTTATGTTCGGCGTCCTTTCTCTTCTTGCATTCTGGCTGGGCTGGCAGCAGACCGGAACGGAGGCGGGCGGCCAGACGATGGCCTTCCTGGTACTTGCCATGTCTCAGGTGGTGCAGGCCTTTAATATGCGTTCGCACCGTTCCCTGTTTAAAATTGGCCCCTTTACCAATCGCAGGCTAAACGGCGCGGCGGCTCTGTCCGCCATTTTGGTGGCGCTTGTCCTCTTTACCCCCCTTTCGGTAGCCTTTGAGCTTGTCTATCTGCCGCCGGTGATGTATTTGGAAGGACTGGGGCTGGCGTTTGTGCCTCTGGCGGCTATGGAGCTTGCCAAGGCGGTGGGGCTTATTCATCATAAGAACTAAGAGACCGGCTGCAACTGTTTTGCAGTCGAAACGGCAGAAGCTTCATTTTTTCTTCCCCGCCTTTTAATAATTTCTACAATAATCCTCCCTCTTTTTATCCGTTCCTTGTCTTTAAAATATGAATATAGTCAGGAACGGATAATCAAAAGGGGGAGGATGCAAAATGAAGAACAAGCGGGATAATACGATGGCGAAGTTGGAAGCGGAACCGGAGCCGGTACCGGAGCCAGAAGCAGGGCGGGAGGCAGACAAAAGCTGCTGCTGTATTGTGATACCGGCCTATGAGCCGCCGGGGGCCTTTGTGCCCTATGTAAAGGAGCTGCTGAGCTGTCAGGAAGGACCGGTGCTGGTGGTGGACGACGGGAGCGGAGAGACCTTTGCCCCGGTCTTTCGTGCTCTGGAAAGGCTGCCGGGCTGCCGGGTGCAATGCTGAGGGAGCTGGAAACCCTTCGGGGCGATCGTTATGAATATGAGCTGAACATGCTTTTGCTGGCGGGAAAAAGGGGAATTCCCATTCATACCATTCCCATACAGACCCTGTATTACAATGGAAATGAGGCGAGTCATTACCGGACTCTGACGGACAGCGCGCGCATATTGGGGCAGCTGATCCGGGGGCTTACATGGTAGCGCGGAGTCTCCTGCGCGGCCTGCTTAGAGGAGCCGGCTGGAGATTGGACCAGAGCGCAGAGGATGTATATAGCGAACCGGCTGTTTTTCTGGTGCAGCATCATAATATGTCCGGTCCGATTCACAGTCTGGGACTGCTGCCGGATTCCGTACACGTCTGGGCGCTGAGCAGCCTGTTTAGCTGCGGAGACTGTTTTGAGCAGTATTATGGATATACCTTTACAAAAAGATATGGCTGGCCCCGACCGCTGGCTTTGCCGGCGGCAGCGGCGGGAGCCTGTGTGGTCCCCCGGCTGATGAGGGCCACAGGGGCGGTGCCGGTGTATCGGGGAAAGAGAGAGATTCTTGAGACGATGGAGGAATCTGTCCGCCTTTTGCATGATGGAGAGAGCCTGCTAATCTGCCCTGACAAGGATTATAGCAGCCAGAAGGACGAGATCGGGGAAATCTATACCGGCTTTCTCCATCTGGAAAAATTGTACTGGCGAGATACCGGCCGCCATCTGGCCTTCATTCCTCTCTGCGTGGACCGGCAGAAGAAAAGGATAACGGCAGCCGAGCCGCTTTTCTTCGCCGGAACAGGCAGATTTAAGGAGGAGCAGAGGCAGATGGAAGAAAGACTGATGGTCAGTTTTCGCCGTCTGGAATGCCGTCGGCAGATGCAGGGGCATCCGGAAAAGCTCCCGGCGGGCAATTCGCCGGATCGTCGATGATTCCGTGGCGGCTCATATAGCTGTTATGATATTCACAGCGGAAGGTTACTTCCTCGCCGAACCAGGGCGGAGGCGTAAAGGCCTCCGCCTGTTCTTGTGATTCAAATTCCACTTCGGCCATTACCAGTCTGCCCGGCTCTGTAAAAACGTCCAGTTCGGCGATGAAGCCTTCCGGACCGGGCAGAGGGATGCGGTAGCGAATCTTGCGGATGCGATGGCCGTCTGCCTTGGCAATCAGATGGAGATAGGATTTTTCTTTTAACGGAAGGTTATATTCCTCCCGGACCATCTGGCCGCATCCCTTGTAGGTCAAATAGTATTTTTCTCCTTCCTGGCGTACCCGTACTACCGGGCCGATACACAGATATCCCTGCTCCAGCGCGGCATTTTCATACTGATTTAGAGGGCCGGGCAGCTCCCGGACCAAAAATTTGCGTTCAATTTCCATGAGACGGATTTTCTCCTTATTATAATGGTGCAGGGCGGTCATAAAGCCCTTGCTATCAGTATACCTCTGATGTTATAATGATGGCAATCCCAATAGATCTTAATTTTGGCATGGCCGTTATCGTTTCGCGGCTGGTGCCGGCAGGAGGTAAAAATGAGCAAGGTAAGTGCATTTATGGCGGACGGAATGGAAGAAGTGGAGTGCCTGGCGGTAGTGGATATGCTGAGACGAGGCGGCATCGAGGTGCAGACCGTATCTGTCATGGGACGCAGGCAGGTGGTTGGTTCGCATCAGATAGAGATCGGCGCGGACCGGACCTTTGAGGAGGCGGATTTTGCAGACAGCGAGCTTTTGTTCCTGCCTGGCGGCGTGCCTGGAACTCCGAATCTGGCGGCCCATGAGGGACTGTGCGGACTGCTGCGGGAATTTGCATCCAAAGGTAAAAGACTGGCGGCCATTTGCGCGGCGCCCAGCGTACTGGGAGGCCTGGGACTTCTCGAAGGAAAAACGGCTACCTGCTATCCCGGCTGGGAGGATCAGCTTGCCGGCGCGGTCTACACCCGTCAGGGAGTAATTACCGACGGCAATGTCACCACTGCGAGAGGCGTGGGCTTTGCCATTGACCTGGGAATTGAGCTGGTGCGTCTGCTGGCGGGGGAGGAGAAGGCTGCCGCTTTGAAGGAGAGCATTCAGCATCCAGATTGCTGATGCCCGCGGACAAAGGAAAAACCCTTGAATTTACTAAATTTTCAGTAGATTTTTGCAGTGGTCTGTGTTATACTAGTATACTGCAATGCCAGCATCTGATGAGGGCAGTAAGCATTTCTGCCTGGATCTAGATTAGATTGGATAAGAATAACTGGCCGGCCTCAGGTCAGAAGGAGGAAAATAGAAAGATGAGCGTACAAGTAGAGAACATGGAAAAAAATCTGGCGAAGCTGACGGTCCAGGTATCCGCTGAGGAGTTGGAGAAGGCCATCCAGCAGGCCTTTTTAAAGAATAAAAATCGTTTTAACGTTCCGGGCTTCCGCAAGGGCAAAGTGCCGAGACAGATGATTGAGAAGATGTACGGCAAGGGCATTTTTTATGAGGATGCAGTCAACAGCATTCTGCCCGGCGCCTATTCAAAGGCTGCCGATGAGTGCGGACTGGAAATCGTATCCCGCCCCGAGATCGATGTGACCGAGGTGGAGAGCGGCAAGGGCGTTACTTTCACGGCCACCGTAGCGGTAAAGCCTGAGGTGACTCTGGGCCAGTATAAGGGCGTTCAGGTTGAGAAGGCGGATACCGAAGTCAGCGATGACGAAGTGATGGCGGAGATCGCCAAGGAGCAGGAGAAGAACGCCACCACCGTTACGGTGACGGACCGTCCCGCCCAGATGGGAGATACCGTGATTATTGACTTTGAGGGCTTTGTGGACGGAGAGGCATTCGACGGCGGCAAGGCGGAGGATTATTCTCTGGAGCTGGGTTCCCATTCCTTTATCGATACCTTTGAGGATCAGCTGGCTGGCAAGAACACCGGCGACGAGGTGGAGGTCAATGTAACCTTCCCTGAGGAGTATCATGCAGAAAGCCTGAAGGGCAAGCCTGCTCTGTTCAAGGTTAAGATCAATGAGATCAAGGCCAAGGAGCTGCCTGAGATCGACGACGAGTTTGCCAGCGAGGTTTCCGAGTACGAGACGCTGGATGAGTACAAGGCCAGCGTGAAGGCTGATCTGGAGAAAAAGAAGGCTGATTCCGCCAAGGCCAAGAAGGAGGATGAAGCTCTCAAGAAGATCATCGAGGACAGCCAGATGGATATCCCGGATCTGATGGTGGAGACGCAGGCCGACAATATGGTGGATGATTATCTGCAGAGAATGCGCGCGCAGGGAATCACGCCCCAGATGTATATGCAGTATACCGGCACGACCCAGGAGATGCTGGTGGATCAGATGAAGCCTCAGGCTCTGTCCCGCATTCAGGCCAGACTGGTACTGGAGGCTATTGCCAAGGCAGAGAATATCGAGATTACGGAAGAGGATCTGGAGAAAGAGCTGGCTTCCATGGCTGAGGATTACAAGATGGAGCTCGACAAGCTGAAAGAGCTGATGAATGAGGATGCCAAGAAGCAGATGAAGGAGGATCTGGCGATCCAGAAAGCCGCCGATCTGATTGTGGAGCAGTCTGTGGAGGGCTGAAGCAAAGAAGCGAAAGATACCAGCCGCCTTTAGTCAGGCGGCTGGCTTTGTCCGTTATAATAGAATTAAAGGAGGAATAATCATGAGTTTAGTACCTTATGTGGTGGAATCTACCAGCCGCGGAGAGCGTTCCTATGATATCTATTCCCGGTTGTTAAAGGATCGTATTATTTTCCTCAGCGAGGAGGTCAACGATGTAACGGCCAGCCTGGTGGTAGCTCAGATGCTTTTCCTGGAATCTGAGGACCCCAGCAAGGATATCAATTTTTACATCAACAGCCCCGGCGGTTCTGTCAGCGCCGGCCTTGCGATTTATGATACCATGCAGTTTGTAAAGTGCGATGTCTCCACGACCTGCATCGGCATGGCTGCCAGCATGGGAGCTTTCCTGCTGGCCGGCGGAGCCAAGGGCAAGCGCTATGCTCTGCCCAATGCAGACATCATGATTCATCAGCCCTCCGGCGGAGCGCAGGGTCAGGCCAGCGACATCAAGATTGTGGCCGACAAGATTTTAAAGACCCGTCAGAAGCTCAATGAGATTCTGGCTGCCAATACCGGCCAGCCCCTGGAAAGAATTGCCCTGGATACCGAGCGGGATAATTATATGTCCGCCGAGGAAGCCAAGGCTTACGGGCTGATCGACGAAGTAATCGTAAGCCACTGATTAAGGTTTGAAAGAGGAAAATAATGGCTAATAAATTTGACAATCAGTATCGCTGCTCCTTCTGCGGCAAGACCCAGGACCAGGTGCGCAAGCTGATCGCCGGCACGGGAAATGTCTATATCTGTGACGAGTGCGTGGAGCTGTGCGCCGAGCTGATCGATGAAGAGCTGGAGGAGCTGGAGGCTGATGAGAAGCGGGTGATTAACCTTCTCAAGCCCCAGGAGATCAAGAACTTTCTGGATCAGTATGTGATTGGCCAGGAGGAAGCCAAAAAGACTTTGTCCGTGGCGGTGTATAATCACTATAAGAGAATTACGACGGAGCCCTCCGATGACGAAGTGGAGATTCAGAAGAGCAATATTCTGCTTCTGGGTCCTACCGGTTCGGGTAAGACCTTCCTGGCTCAGTCGCTGGCCAAGATTTTGAATGTCCCCTTTGCCATTGCCGATGCCACCGCGCTTACGGAGGCCGGCTACGTGGGCGAGGATGTGGAAAATATTCTGCTGAAGCTGATTCAGGCGGCGGATTATGATATCAGCCGGGCCGAGTATGGTATTGTCTACATTGACGAGATCGATAAGATTACCAAGAAGGGCGAGAATGTGTCCATCACCAGAGACGTATCCGGTGAAGGCGTACAGCAGGCTCTGCTCAAGATTCTGGAGGGAACCATGGCCAGTGTGCCGCCTCAGGGCGGCCGCAAGCATCCCCACCAGGAGATGTATCAGATCGACACCACCAATATCCTGTTTATCTGCGGCGGCGCTTTCGACGGTCTGGATAAGATCATCGAGAAGCGGGTGGGAGCGAGCAGCTCCATCGGCTTCAACGGCACAGTGACGGAGAAGAAGGATGAGAATATCGGCGAGCTGTTAAAGCAGGTGATGCCGGAGGACTTAATCAAGTTCGGTCTGATTCCGGAGTTCATCGGCCGCGTACCGGTGATTCAGTCCCTGGATATGCTGGACGAAAAGGCTCTGGTTCGCATCCTGACAGAACCCAAGAATGCACTGGTAAAGCAGTATCAGAAGCTGTTTGATCTGGACGGCGTACAGCTGAAATTTACGCCGGAGGCTGTGGCTCTGATCGCCAGACAGGCATTGGAGAGAAAGACGGGAGCCAGAGGCTTGCGCGCCATCATTGAGAAGGCGATGATGGATATTATGTATACGATTCCTTCTGATGACACCATCGGCACCTGCACGGTGACGGAAGATACCATTCGCGGCACGGCCGCTCCTCTTCTGACCTATCGGGATGTGTCGGTGGAGAAAGCGGAGCGGGAGCCCAGACGCAGGATGATCCGCAAGCATGACGGAGAATCGGCCTGATGATTATAAAGAGTGTAAATCTGGAGACGGTCTGCGGCTATACCAGCAAGCTGCCGGAGAATGACAAACCGGAGTTTGCCTTTGCTGGCAAGTCCAACGTGGGCAAGTCGTCGCTGATTAATGCGCTGATGAACCGCAAGTCCTATGCCAGGACTTCGGCCCAGCCGGGCAAGACCCAGACCATCAATTTTTACAATATCAATGATGCGCTCTACTATGTGGATCTGCCGGGCTACGGCTACGCAAAGGTGTCTCAGGCGGAAAAAGAAAAATGGGGCAAGATGATCGAGCGTTACCTGCATCGTTCCAGGCAGCTGCGCCAGGTTTTCTTGCTGGTCGATATCCGTCATGAGCCGGGCGCCAATGATCGTCAGATGTATGAATGGATCGTTCACAACGGATATCGTCCGGTGATCATCGCCACCAAGCTGGACAAGATCAACCGCAGCCAGACGGCAAAGCAGGTAAAGCTTCTGCGCGCCGGACTGGGGATGAGGCCGGATGACGTGCTGATTCCTTTTTCGGCGGAGACCAAGCAGGGCCGCGAGGAGATCTGGGCGCTGATCGAGGGATATCTGGACGAGGGACCGGCCGAAGGGGCGGACGAAGAGCCGGATATGAAAGATTAGATTTTTGAGGGAGATACGCGATAAAGGTTTGCTTTGCCGCGCATCTCCCTTATTTTTGTACGCGGCAGCGCAGGTATATGGCAAAAGCTTTTCTTTTACTCTTTCGAAGACTGTAGCCGGTCACTGCATCTGGATACTCTATCTGGATACTTTATCTGGATGTTCTATCTGGACCCTGTCCGTTCCGGCATACCCTGGGAGCAGGGAAGGCAAACCGATGGGGTTAAAGGCAAATGGATAGGGTTATGGATGCGATTATAAAAGGGACGACAGAAGAGACTGACAAAAATATTAAGAAAACGGTTAACGAAAATATTATTAGAGGAGGGAAAAAGCGTAATTTATTGGGCAGAATGCACATAAAATGGAGTAAAAAATAAGCATAAATCACAAAAATAATATTTGTCAACATAACATTATTGACGGAAATGGCAAAAGGCGATATAATCAAACCATCGGAACTGGAAACGTTTCTGGAAACTTTTCCAAAGACTTTTGGAAACTTCGGAAACCTTCCCGGACGAGGACGACACACAAATTATAAAAGGAGGTCATGAAATGAAGAAAAGGTTATTGGCATTGGCGCTGGTAGCTGCGTTGGCGCTCTCTGCTCTGTCAGCGTGCAGCAGTACCACTGACGAGACAACGGCAGGCACGACGGCCGGGGCCGCGGGAGAAACGGCTGCAGGCGGGGACGAGACGTCGGCTGAAACAGAAGGTGGAAGCACGGCCAGCGGCGGCTCTGTCTATTATCTGAATTTTAAACCTGAACAGGATGCCCAGTGGCAGGAGCTGGCGCAGATCTATACGGAAGAGACCGGCGTGCCGGTGACGGTGACTACGGCGGCTTCGGGTACATATGAGACCATGCTGACCAGCGAGATGGCCTCCAGCGATGCCCCTACCATGTTCCAGGTAAACGGTCCTGTGGGCCTGAACAGCTGGAAAGATTACTGCTATGATCTGAGCGGCAGCGCAATCTACGGCGAGCTGACCAGCGATGATTACGCCCTGAGCGAGGACGGCGCTGTCTATGGCATCGCTTATGTTATTGAATCTTACGGCATCATCGTCAACAAGACTCTGCTGGCTGAGGCCGGATACTCTGTTGACGACATTCAGTCCTTTGCGGATCTGCAGACTGTAGCCGAGGATATCACCGCCCGCAGCGACGAGCTGGGATTTGCAGCTTTTACGTCGGCCGGCATGGACAGCTCCTCCGACTGGCGCTTCAAGACCCATCTGGCTAACCTGCCCATTTACTTTGAGTATCAGGAGAAGGGAATCACCTCTACCGATGCTATCGAGGGTACTTATCTGGACAACTTCCGCAACATGTGGGATCTGTACATCAACAATTCCACCTGCCCTCCTGCTGAGCTGACGGCCAAGACGGCTAACGACTCCCTCAATGAGTTCTTGAACGGCGAGGCTGTGTTCTATCAGAACGGTTCCTGGGAGTATGCCAATGTAGTGGGCGAGGGCAAATACACGGACGATGACGTGACCATGATCCCGATCTACATCGGAGTAGGCGACGAGGCTAATCAGGGTCTGTGCACCGGCAGTGAGAACTACTGGTGTGTCAACAAGAACGCAAGCGAAGAGGATATTCAGGCAACTCTGGATTTCATGGAGTGGTGTGTAACCGATGAGACCGCCCTGCAGGCGATGACCGGCGGCGAGGGCGCTATGCCTTCCGGCGGCGCAGGTATGGCATTTGCGATTCCTTTCGCCAAGGCTCCCGAATCCTCCAACCTCTTTGTGGCGCGGGATGCTGAGATGACCGCTGAGGGCAAGACTCCTGTCAGCTGGAACTTCACCACCATGCCTTCCGAGGAGTGGAAGAACATGCTGGGTTCCGCCATGGCTGTGTATGCCGCGGATCAGACGGACGACAACTGGGCCGGCGTAGTTTCCGCATTCGTGGATAACTGGGCATCTGAGTATGCTCTGGCCAATGGGGGCTGATTGAGAGAACCCTGAAGAATAAAATGTAACGTTTCAGAGCTGCCGGATTTGACCGGAGCTTATAGCGAATCACTGCCCGGGCAGGCTGCCACCTTATCTGTGCGGCCTGCCCGGTCGGCGTAAGAAGAAGTGCCAAACAATAGAAAGGAGGATGGCATTGAAAAAAGCGATGAAAAAATATTGGCCGATATTTTTACTGCCTACCCTCGCGGCGTTTATTATCGGCTTTATCATTCCCTTCATTCAGGGCGTCTATCTGGCTTTTTGCCAGTTCACCACGGTTAAGGATGCCACATTTATCGGTCTCTCTAATTTTAGCCGGGCCCTCAGTGACAGTACCTTTCATCATGCCCTCTGGTACAACTGTGCCTTTGTGATTGTCAGCACGCTGGCTATCAATCTGGGGGGACTGGCTGTGGCGATGATTCTGACCCGCGCTATATCGGGAAGAAATGCGTATCGCACGGTATTCTTTATGCCCAACCTGATTGGAGGTATTGTGCTGGGCTATATCTGGCAGATTCTTTTGAATTGCGTGCTGAGCCTTCTGGAGAAGCCTCTTTTGGCCCTGGACGCCACGGCCGGCTTCTGGGGTCTGGTGATTCTGATGTGCTGGCAGCAGATCGGATATATGATGGTCATCTATATTGCGGGACTGCAGAGCATTCCGGATACGTTGGTGGAGGCGTCGCAGATCGACGGGGCCACGCCGCTTCAGACCTTCTTTAAGGTCAAGCTGCCGATGCTGATGCCGTCCATTACAATCTGCCTGTTCCTCACCATCACCAACGGCTTTAAGCTTTTCGACCAGAACATGGCGCTGACTGCCGGCCAGCCGGCCCATCAGAGCGAACTGCTGGCCTATAATATCTACTATACCTTCTATGGACGTTCCGGACCTCAGTGGAGAGGTATAGGACAGGCGAAAGCCGTTATTTTCTGCCTTATCGTTGTGGCAATCTCCCTGATTCAGCTGAGAATCACCCGAAATAAGGAGGTGCAGCAATGAAAATTAAGACGCGTCGCATCAACAGGCTGTGGAGCGTGATCATGCTGCTTGTATCGCTGCTCTACATGTATCCGATCTTTATGGTGCTGATGAATTCCCTGAAGATCGAGAGTGCGATCAGTACCAGCACGGCCTTTGAGCTCCCGACGGCGGAAACCTTCGCAGGCCTTGCCAACTATGAGAATGCGATCAATGCCCAGGGCTTTTTGAGCAGCTTCTTTTATACGGCCTTTATTACCATCACCTCCGTGCTGGCAATACTGTTCTTCTGCTCCATGTTTGCCTGGTATATCACCCGGGTGGAGACCAAGGTGACCAAAGCCCTTTATCTGCTGTGCGCCTTTTCCATGGTGGTTCCTTTCCAGATGGTTATGTTTACTCTTTCCTCCATGGCAGATACGCTGAATCTGAATACGCCGTGGGTGCTCTGGGTTATTTATCTGGGATTTGGAGCCGGCCTGGCCGTGTTTATGTTCTGCGGATTTATGCGCAGCGTTCCCATCGATATCGAGGAAGCGTCGATGATTGACGGCAGCAGTCCGCTGCAGACTTATTTCCACATAGTAGTCCCTCTGCTTCGGCCTACGATGGTGTCCGTGGCAATTCTGGAGGCCATGTGGATCTGGAACGACTATCTGCTGCCTACGTTGATTTTGGATATCAACAAATACAAAACGATCTCAATGCTGATCCAGTTCTTCCGGGGAAGCTACGGACGCGTTGAGATGGGGCCGATGATGGCCTGCATCATGCTTGCCATCCTGCCGATTATCGTTATTTATCTGGTGGGACAAAAGCACATTATCAAGGGTGTGGTGGCAGGCGCGGTCAAGGGCTGACGGCGCGCTGCGGTGAATGGGAGGCACAGGACAGACATGACAATAAAAGACATTGCGAGATTATCCGGATACAGCCTGGGAACAGTCTCCCGTGTACTCAATAATCATCCTGACGTCAGCGAAAAAGCCAGACAAAAAGTGATGGCGGTGGTACAGGAGATGGGCTTTGAGCCCAATGCCAATGCAAAGCATTTGAAGATGAGAACCAGAACTGCCATAGCAGTGTTGGTAAAAGGTTCGCATAACCTGCTGTTTTCAGATATCCTGGAAAAAATACAGGCTAAATTCGCGGCCAGCGGGGAAGAAGTATATGTGGCTTATCTGGACGAGGACGCCGATGAGGTGCAGTACGCCCTGCAGCTGGCCAGGCAGAGGAGGCCCAAGGGTTTTCTCTTTCTGGGCGGTGATATGGAGTATTTTCGGACGGGCTTTGAAGGACTGGAGGACCCCTGCGTGCTTCTTACCAACAATGCTGCGGATCTGGGGTTCCCCAATCTTTCCAGCTTTTCCACTGATGATGCGGCTGCGGCTGAGGAGGTGATCGACTACCTTTTTGCCTGCGGTCATCAAAAAATCGGGGTGCTGGGCGGAAATCTGTCCATCGACCAGATCAGCTACCGGCGTCTCAGAGGAGTATATCATTCGGTAAAAAAGAATGGGCTCGCCTTTGATACCACGAAACAGTATGAGCCCTGCCGCTATTCCATGGAAGAGGGATATCGCGCGGCGTCCAGACTGCTGCAGAAGGAGCCCGGACTTACCGCCATATTTGCCCTCGGCGATGTCATTGCTCTGGGCGCAATGCGGGCTCTGGCGGACAGAGGGTTTAAGATACCGGAGGATATCTCAGTGGTGGGCTATGATGGAATTGTCTCCTCCGAGTACAGCATCCCCAGGCTTACTACGGTGAGACAGGATGCGGAACAGCTGGCGGACAGGGGAGTGCGGACGCTGCTGCAAAATATACATTATGAACTGCCGCCGGTACATGAGTCGGTTCCTTTTACTCTTATGCGGCGGGAAAGCGTACGCAGCCTTGACGGAAAGGAGACTCTGTAAGGAATTTTGGACGAGGGGGTCCATAAAAACCGAAAATCCAGACAGAGAAAGGATGTGGGAATGTATGAGAAGAGCGGGTATTTTGATGCCGATTACCTCTCTGCCTTCGGCATGGGGGATAGGCACGCTGGGAGATGAGGCGGGGAAATTTTTGGATTTCCTGACGCAGGCCGGCCAATCGTGCTGGCAGATTCTCCCGATTGGACCTACCGGATATGGGGATTCCCCCTATCAGCCCTTCTCCTCCTTTGCGGGAAATCCTTATCTCATTGATCTGGACGACCTGCGGCAGGAGGGGCTGCTGCACGAGGAGGAGTACCAGGGACTGGACTGGGGAGACGATCCCGGACGGGCGGACTACGGGCTTCTCTACAGAAATCGTTTCGGCGTGCTGAAGAAGGCGGTGGGCCGGCTGACCGGCGAGAAAGCAGAGGAGCTTGAGAAATTTTGCCGGGAGGAGTCATGGTGGCTGGCTGACTATGCGCTTTTTATGGCTCTTAAGGGCAGGTTTGATGGCGCGGCCTGGAGCAAATGGCCCCAGGGACTTAGAAAAAGGGAGAGGGAGGCCGTAGCTGCGGCAGAGAGCGAGCTTTCGGCGGAGATAGATTTTTGGAAGGGCGTACAGTTTTTGTTCTTTCATCAATGGGAAAAATTAAAGAAGTTGTCTCAGGAAAAGGGCATATCCATAATCGGCGATCTCCCCATTTATGTGGCGGAGGACAGCGCGGATGTGTGGGCTCATCCGGAGCTCTTTCAGATGGACGAAGATCTTCGTCCGGTCAAGGTGGCGGGCTGCCCTCCCGATGGCTTTTCCGCCTCCGGTCAGCTGTGGGGAAACCCGCTGTTTGACTGGGAACGGATGAAGGAGGAGGGGTACAGCTGGTGGATCAGCCGTGTAGCCTTTCAGTTCCGCTTTTACGACGTGCTTCGCATAGATCATTTCCGCGGGTTTGAGTCTTACTACGCCATACCGAGAGGGGCGAAGGACGCCAGGGAAGGCAGCTGGGAGAAGGGACCGGGAATGGATTTTTTCCGCGCTCTGGAGAAGGCTGTGGGGCAGCGCAGAATCATTGCGGAGGATTTGGGCTTTATTACGCCGGAGGTAGGAAAGCTGTTGGAGGATACCGGATTTCCCGGCATGAAAGTATTGCAGTTTGCTTTTGACAGCCGTGACGGCGGGGGGAGGATGTATCAGCCCCATAATTATCCGGTCAACTGCGTGGCCTACGTGGGCACCCATGACAATGAAACGGCTCTGGGATGGCTGGAGGAGGTATCGGCTGAGGATGCAGCCCTGGCACGGGAATATCTGCATCTGGACAGAGAAGAAGGAGAAAACTGGGGAATGATGCGCGGTATCTGGAGCAGTCCCGCCGGATATGCCATTGTACAGATGCAGGACATCCTGGGACTGGGAAGAGAAGGACGTATTAATACTCCGTCCACGCTGGGCGGCAACTGGCAGTGGCGAGCTCTGCCGGGTTCCTATGGCGCAGACCTGGCGGCGCGGGTCTACAGGCAGATGTATCTCTATGAGAGGCTGCCGGGTCAGGCATAGAGAGGTATAATCCGGGTCGGGCATAGAGAGATATAATTAGGAAAGGAGAAAGCAGTTATGGCGGAAGTCAGCTTGAGACATATTGAAAAGGTTTATCCCAATACGGAGAAGAAGAAAAAGGGAAGCAAGAGCAATTTGAAGGTCACGGAAGAAGGCGTACTGGCGGTACAGGATTTTAACCTGGACATAAAGGACCGGGAGTTTGTCGTTCTGGTGGGACCGTCGGGATGCGGCAAATCCACCACTTTGCGCATGGTGGCGGGACTGGAGGAGATCACAAGGGGAGAGCTCTATATCGACGGCGTGCTGGTGAATGACGCGGCGCCTAAGGACAGGGACATCGCCATGGTTTTCCAGAGCTATGCTCTCTATCCCCATATGACTGTGCGGGGCAATATGGAATACCCCCTCAAGCTGAAAAAGATGGATAAGGCGGAGATGAACCGCCGGGTGGAACAGGCGGCTGAAATATTGGGAATCACCGAATACCTGGATCGTAAGCCTAAGGCCCTTTCCGGCGGCCAGAGACAGCGCGTGGCCATCGGACGCGCTATCGTGCGCGAACCCAAGGTGCTCTTGATGGATGAGCCACTCTCCAACCTGGACGCCAAGCTGCGTAATCAGATGCGCGCGGAGATTATCAAGCTGCGCCAGCGCATTGACACTACCTTTATCTATGTGACCCATGACCAGACGGAGGCCATGACGCTGGGAGACCGGATCGTTATCATGAAGGACGGCGTTATTCAGCAGGTGGGAACGCCTCAGGAGGTGTTCGACCATCCGGCCAATCTGTTTGTCGCCGGTTTCATCGGCGTGCCTCAGATGAATTTCTATGACGCCGAGCTTGTGCGGGACGGCGCCGGAGTCTATGCAGTAAAAATTGACAACGTCTACATCCGTCCTTCCGATGAAAAGCAGGAGAACCTTCGCCGGAATAATACGGAGCCTCAGAGCATTACCCTGGGCGTGAGACCGGAGCATATCGTTCTGGCCGATGAAGGCGAAAACGTGCTGCACGGCACGGTGGAGGTGACGGAGATGATGGGAAGCGCCGTTCATCTGCATGTCAACTTCGGCGGCAGAGACAGTATTATCATCGCTCAGACCATGAGCCTCGGCGGTAAGAATCCGGCCCATTTCGGAGCGGGAAGCACGCTGGCTTTCAGCTTTGACGGCGATGTGATTCATATGTTTGGCAAGAAGGATGGGAAAAATCTGGAGGCCTGAGCGGCAGAGCAAAGGTTTATTAAAAGTTTGAATGCAAGACAGCTGAAAACACCACTGTAATGAAAATACTGCTGCAATGAAAACACCGCAGCCGTGAAGCGTGAAGACTTGATTTTTAGTCTGAGGCTTTTCGGCTGCGGTGTTTTATGCGCTTTCTTCGGTTTGTTTTTTGCTTGCCTATTTCTCTCTGTTTCTCTGTTTTGCTCTGCTTTTATCTCTGCTCCGCGTACCTTTTAATCTCGGAGGTGTTGCGGTAGGCTTCGTACTGATCGCCGTGGACAACTACCAGCGTGGGAGCCTGGCGGACGCCGTAGCGGCTCACCAGATCGGCATGCTCATCGGCGTCGATCTTGTCGTAAGTCAGATGGGCGCTGGTAAGGTAAGCATCGGCCATGCGGCAGTTAGGGCAGGTCTTGGTGGTAAAGAGATACAGATGGCTGCCGCCCGCAGGCGCCGCGCAGGCTTTTGGAGACGGCGGAACGTCTTTTTCATTTTCGGACACCAATGGCGTTTCGGAGGAATTGGTCTGAGCAGGCCGGTTTTCCTCCATAAGAGGATCTGGCATATAGCGGGAGCGGCCAATATCATAGACCTTGCGTTCCTTGAATTCCTGAGCCTTGCCGTCGTTCCAGTTCTGCACCGGGCGGTAGTAACCGGTAATCCGGCTGTATACCTCTGTGGCGGCTCCGCAGATGGGACATTTGTACTGCTCACCGGAAAGATAGCCGTGATCCTTGCAGATAGAATAGGTGGGCGAAAGGGTATAGTAGGGAAGCTTATAATTCTCCGCAATCTTTCGCACCAGGGAAGCGGCGGCCTTCCAGTCGGGCAGCTTCTCGCCCAGGAAGGCATGAAACACCGTGCCGGAGGTGTAGAGAGTCTGCAGCTCGTCCTGAACATCCAGTGCGGCGAAGATATCCTCCGTATATCCCACAGGCAGATGGGAGCTGTTGGTATAATAGGGGGTTCCGCCGGGTTCGCTGGCTGTGATAATGCCGGGGAACTGCTCTACATCGTGCTTGGCCAGGCGGTATGCGGTGGATTCCGCCGGGGTGGCCTCCAGGTTGTAAAGATCGCCATACTGTTCCTGGTAGTCAGACAGCCGTTCACGCATATGATTCAGGACGTCCTTGGCAAACTGCTGCGTCTTTTCATGGGTCAGATCAGCCTGAATCCAGGAGGCATTGAGCCCCGCTTCATTCATTCCTACCAGACCGATGGTGGAAAAATGATTATCAAAGGTACCCAGATACCGTTTGGTATAGGGGTAGAGTCCTTCGTTCAAAAGCTTGGTGATCACGGTCCGCTTGGTCTTTAAGGAGCGGGCGGAAATGTCCATCAGGCGATCCAGCCGCTCATAGAAATCCTTTTCATCCTTGGCCAGATAGGCGATTCGGGGCATATTGATGGTGACGACGCCTACAGAACCGGTGGACTCGCCGCTGCCAAAAAAGCCGCCGGATTTTTTGCGCAGCTCTCTCAGATCCAGCCGCAGGCGGCAGCACATGCTGCGCACATCGCTGGGAGCCATGTCGCTGTTGATGTAGTTGGAAAAGTAAGGAGTGCCGTATTTGGCGGTCATTTCAAAGAGCAGGCGATTGTTCTCGGTCTCCGACCAGTCGAAATCCTTGGTAATAGAGTAGGTGGGGATCGGATATTGGAAGCCGCGGCCGTTGGCGTCTCCCTCGATCATGGTCTCGATGAAAGCCTTGTTGACCATATCCATCTCCCGCTTGCAGTCCTTGTAGCAGAAATCCATCTCCTTGCCGCCTACGATGGCCGGCAGATCTGCCAGGTCATCGGGCACGGTCCAGTCCAGGGTTATATTGGAAAAAGGAGCCTGCGTACCCCAGCGGCTGGGAGTATTTACGCCGTAAATAAAGGATTCAATACATTTCTTGACCTGCTCGTAAGAGAGATTATCCGTCTTTACAAAGGGGGCCAGGTAGGTGTCAAAAGAGGAGAAGGCCTGAGCGCCGGCCCACTCGTTTTGCATGATGCCCAGGAAATTGACCATTTGGTTGCACAGGGTGGAGAGATGTTTGGCAGGAGCAGAGGTGATCTTGCCGGTAATGCCGCCCAACCCTTCCTGAATCAGCTGCTTTAGAGACCAGCCGGCGCAGTAGCCGGTGAGCATGGACAGATCGTGGATATGAATATCAGCGTTTCTGTGTGCGTCGGCCACCTCGTCGTCATAGATTTCGGAAAGCCAGTAGTTGGCGGTGATGGCGCCGCTGTTGCTCAAGATCAGGCCGCCCACCGAATAGGTGACGGTGGAATTTTCCTTGACGCGCCAGTCGTTGACCTTTACATAGTTGTCCACCAGTTCCTTGTAATTGAGAAGTGTGGACTTGGCATTGCGCACCTTCTCTCTCTGGCGGCGATACAGGATGTAGGCCTTGGCTACATCGGCATAGCCGGCCTGGCTCAGCACAGATTCCACACTGTCCTGAATGTCCTCCACCTGAATGATGCCGTTTTTGATTTTCGGTTCAAAGTCCGCCGTTACCCGCAGAGCAAGAAAATCGATGATGTCCGGATGATACTGTTTTTTTCTGGCGTCAAAAGCCTTTGTAATAGCTGCGCTGATCTTTTTTATGTCAAAATCAGTGACTTTGCCGTCCCGTTTCATTACCTGATACATATATACCCTCCCTTACCTTCCCGTGATTGGCCGTCCATAAAGACGCGCCCGGATACTGCTTATCATAGCACGGATAAAAGACTGAGTCAATATATTGAGGACAACTCCCGATATTTCCCTTTTAAACCACAAGATATTGTGAAAGCCTCGGACGGCGGCCGCGAGGGGAGCGTGCCTGCACGCGCAGCCGCGCGGACATCGGACGCTATACCCCCCGCAGCTGTGCCGCCGGCACATAGGGCAGGACAAGAAGACGGTATTTTTCCATTTCCTCTGCGTTCAGACCGTGCAGGCCGGAGCGTATCACGGTATCTGAGGCTGCGAAGCTTTGCAGATAATAGCGGCTGGCGCCCTGGATCAGCCGGCCGATGGAAAGCATGTCCTCCGGCCGATGGAACTCACGCACTATTGTGGTGCGAAATTCATAGGGTACGGTTCCTTTCATCAGCCAGGAGATGGATTCTCCAATGGGAGTCAGATCAAACCCTGCGGGGAGGCCTGCGGTTTCCGGATAGCGCTCCGGGCTGTTTTTAATGTCCATTGCTATGTAATCGATCAGCCCTTTTTCTGCCAGAGCCTGGAGGCGGTCGGGAAAGCTTCCGTTGGTGTCAAGCTTGATCAGGTAACCCAGAGAACGAATGCGGGAGAGAAAATCTTCGATGCCGTCCGAGAGCAGCGGTTCCCCTCCCGTGACGCAGACGCCGTCCAGGATACCGGTTCGCTTTTTCAAAAAGTTAAAAAAATCTTCCTCGGATATCCCGGGGCCGTTCGGGGTAAGCACCAGGTCCCGGTTGTGGCAGAAGGGACAGCGAAAATTGCAGCCGCCGGTGAAAACGGTGCAGGCCACCTGCCCCGGATAATCTAATAGAGTCAGTTTTTGTAAGCCGCGTACATTCATTGGTTCTCCTTTATTTTTCGGTTATTTCCGGTTATCCTCTGTCAGGACCGGGATATTGGCAGATCGCATCTTTGTTCTTCTTTCTTAATATATCAAAAAACAGAAGAAATTCAACCGGACCGGACAGGAGTCTGTCATGCGGCCAGGCAGAAATAAATGACGGATGAATTGATTCATGCTATAATTATTCCGGGGGTATGGAGAGGGAAACAAGAAGAAAGCGGAGGTGCGAGATGAATAAAAGCGGTATAAGCAACTATTTGTATATTATAGCGGGGATTCTGTTCCTTGCTTGCGCCATATTGGGAGGCAGCGCTGCCTTTTATGCTCTGGGCCTTTTCTTTATAATTCTTGGAGTTACAGAGGCCAAAAAGGATAAAGACAACTAATTTATTTCAATACAGAGCGGACAGGCACTGTTTTTGCTGAATGCTCAACCTTTGAAGGACGGAAAGAAAAAATGACAATCAACGAATATCAGAAACTGGCTCTGCGGACAGCCAATCCGGCCATGTCCCGGCAGGAAATGCTGATTAACGGCGTAATGGGACTGTGCGGAGAGTCGGGAGAGGTCATCGATATAGTGAAGAAGCATCTGGCTCAGGGGCATGAGCTGGACCGGGAACATCTGGCCCAGGAGCTGGGGGATGTGGCCTGGTATCTGGCGGAGACCGCCTATGTACTGGGATTTTCTCTGGAGGAAATTCTTCAGGGGAATATTGATAAACTGAAAAAACGCTTTCCCGAGGGATTTGAAGAGGAACGGTCTGTAAACCGTCTGAGCCTTCGGCAGTACCGGCCGGAGGATCTGCCTGCCATGGAACAGCTTTTTTATGACACGGTACATGAAGTCTGTGCGGCGGACTACAGCGAGGAACAGCTGGCTGCCTGGGCGGACGGTCACGTGGATTCGCAGGCCTGGAATGCTTCTTTTTTATCTCATTATACGATGACGGCCTGGATGGGCGATGTCCTGGTCGGCTTTGCAGATCTGGATGAGGGCTGCTCTGCGGCTTATCTGGACCGGCTTTATGTACACAGAAATTATCAGACACAGGGAATAGGACGGGAGCTGGCGGAATGTATGGAACGCAGGGCCTGGACTGTGGGGGCCGGAGAGATTACGGTCCATGCCTCTGTGACAGCCCGGCCTTTCTTTGAACGGCTGGGGTATAGGGTCCGGCGGGAGCAGCAGGTGGTGCGCCATGGCGTAAGCCTTAATAATTTTGTCATGAGTAAGAAACTGAAGGAGTAAGCAAAAAGGGATCAAGCAAAAGGCAGATCCGATAAAAAGGGAAAAATAAAGGAACCAAGTAAAGGAAGCAAATAAAAAGGGGGCCATGTCCGGATGCCGGCATGACCCCCTCGGCGATTATATCTGCCGCCGCAAAAGGAAAGAAGATAGTATCAGGCTGTTTATTTATCTTGTTCCGGAATTTCCGTAAGACTGCTTTGCTTGCTGGTGATGTCGGCCCGGTAACGCCTGCCTTGGTAGCTAAAGGAGAAGGCCAGGCGGTTCCATGCGGAGGGAAGCCTGGGAGAGAGGGAGGGATGTCCGTCCTCAAAGCTCAGTCCGGCGAAGCCAAATACCACGGCCTGCCAGGTTTCGCCGAAGCAGGCCAGATGCAGGCCTTCTTTGCCGGTATTGTTCATCAGCTCCTTTAAATCTAGAAACAGCGCTTTGGAAAAGTAGGTTTCCGCCGCGTCCATGATTCCGTTCTGCGCGGCAAAAAGCGCGTGGGAGGCAAAGCTCAGGGTGGAATCATGGAGGCAGAGGGGCTCGAAATCCTGCCATGCCGCTTTTTTCTCCTCGGAGGAAAATTCCCCGGGGAGTCTGGTCATCAGAAGCAGAACATCGGCCTGCTTGATTACCCGATAGCGCTGCAGCCGATCGAAGCATACCTGGTGATAGCTGGCTTCGTCGCCTTTTTTTATTGTCCGTATGTCTGCCGGCTCCAGCCGGCTCAAGGTCTCGTCCTGAAGCCAGCGGCCGGTCCGGGGATCTCTGGGAAGCGTGATGCCAGCGGCGAATTCCTCCCAGCTGTCACGTTCCTTCTTGGTTAAATGCAGGCGCTGATACTGCTCTGGATCAAGATGCTCCAGAATATCGGCGGCCTGCGCGGCGATCCTCATGTTGTGCTGCACCATTTTGTTAGTGAAAAGATTGTTGGAGGTAATGCCGCAGTATTCGTCGGGGCCTTTGCAGAACAAAAGATTCTGTCTGCCGGTATCGGGGTCTTTGGTGTAGCGGCTCGGCCAGAAACGGGCTGTCTCAATCAGGGCCTCCGCTCCTCCCCGCAGGAAAAAGTCCAGATCCCTTGTGCAGTCCATATACTGTCCCAGAGCGTAGGCCACATCGGCGGTCACATGAACCTCACTGCTGCCGATATCCCAGGTCTCGCATTGCTCGCTGCCATCCAGGGCCACCATCCAGGGGTAGCGGGCTCCCGTCCCGTTCATTCTGGCTGCATGGGCCTTGGCCTGAGGTAGTGTTTTTACGCGAAAACTCATCAGGCTTTTGGCTGCCTGCGGGTCGGTAAACAGATAGAAAGGCATCATAAACAGATCTGTGTCCCAGAAATAGCAGCCCTTGTAACGGGTGTGCGTCAGGCCGCGGGCGCCGATATTGACGGAATCGTCACGGGCGGAGCAGTTGACAATCAGCTGGTATATGGCATAGCGCATAGCGGTCTGGGCCTGCTTATCACCTTCGATTACCACATCGGTCTGCTGCCATTTGCGGGCCCACCATTCCCGTTCTTTTTCCTCCAGTTCGTCGAAGGACCAGGAGGGGGGAGCGGGCTGGATTTCACTGTCTGTGTCGCGGCTGGTGGTAATGGATGAGAGCTTTTCGATGCAGCAGCTCTGTCCGGCGCTCAGATCACAGCTAAAGCGCAGCCCGGCGGCTTGCTCCGGCTCTGCGAAGGGAGAGGCGGGCAGAGGGCAGCGGTATCTTACGGACAGCTTCATCCGCAGATCTGAAACTATGGTTGCCGCTTCTATGGAAAATCCGTCCTTTGCAAAGCAGGGCCCTGTGCAGCGGGTGTAGAGCCGTGTCTCTGTGGCCTCCTTTACTTGATCGTCCGGCACCGGCTGGTTGCGGCAGCAGAGTTCCGCGCCGCTTTCCACGGTCAGATGCAGGTCCTGCCTGGCAAGAAGGCGGGTGCGCTGCATCAGAAGGGCCGGGTTTGTTATGGAAAACAGCCGTTCTTCTGTTATCAGAATTACCTTATCCTTAACGCCCGCGCTGTAGGTGAGACTTAACTTGCCGCAGCTTAAATCCAGATCCCTCTGCACTGGTGAAAGCAGGGTGGGATATTCTCCGTCTATTTGAATCTTTTCCCAGACGGGCGTGGGCAGGTTGACAAAATCCGTGATGGTTCCCTGGTAGTAGTCAAAAAATCCTGCGATAAACATGCCGGTCTGGGTGGGGCGGGAAATGGGCCGCAGAGCCGGATACCCCCGCAGTCCCATTCGTCCGTTGCCGGTAAAGAAGATACTTTCGGCAAACAGATCGTCAAAAGAACTGGTATCTGTGCGTACATGCCAGCCGTCAAGTTGAATGTCATTTCTCATATTTTCCCTCCAATGCCCACCGGATGGCGTGACATACGAAACCGGCGCAGGTGGCAAAGGCCTCTCCTGTAGTGCAGACGCCGGTATTCTCATCGATGCTTTCGCAGACGATGCCATTGTCCATAGGGGCTTTTTTTAGTATATCCAGAGACTGCCCGGTTCTGCCGCAGAGCAGGCTGTTGGCTACGGAGAGCAGCCACGGATGCGGCGCGTGGGGGCAGCCGATCTCGGCGATGGGACAGCCGGCAAAACTGTAGGGATAATCGGCAGAGCGAATCCGGCGCACCGTATTTATATAGGTCTCATCCCGTGCGCTGCAAAAGCCGAGATAGGGAAGCAGCTGCAGGCTTCCCGGAGGTTCGTCGTATACGTCGTGACGGCCTTCCAGATCCACTGACCAGGCAAAGTAGGGCCCTTCCGGACCATTTTGGACGCAGTGGGTATAAATGGCTTCCTTTACATGGGCTGCGGCGCTCAGAAATTCCGCGCGGCGGCTTTCGTCTGCGGTGAGAGAGGCCGCTGTGGTATAGGCCAGCCAGACCAGCACATTGTCATAAGTCAGGTAAGGATAGACATGTTCGTCGTCCGTAGGCTGGAGAAAGGTGGAGTACAGCCAGATATCGGGATGCCTGCGGCTTTCAAGCTTGTGCCAGATTTCTGCCAGCCCTTTCTGCACATCCGCTTCCTTTAAAAGACTGCGGTCTGCGGTGGATTCTATGTAGCGGCCCAGCGCAATGACGGGGGCCATGAGTTCGTCCAGCTCAAAGCCGGGCTCCAGAACCGTACCATCGATATAACGGGAATGTATGCCGATGTTGCGGCGCTGGCGGCCAAAAACATAGGAGAGCATCTGGCGCGCCAGATGAGGGTCTGCGTCTAAGACGGCGGGAAAGCTCCAAAAGAGACTGTCTCTGTCCCAGTAGGCGGCGCTGACATAATAGCGGGTGCTGCGGCTGGTGACCAGAACAAGCTCTTCTGTATCCAGGGTGATTCCCGTGGAAAAGTAGATACAGAAATACAGGTTGGTGTGATAAATCCTTCGCAGCTGGGGATCGTCGATTTTAAGGGACATTTTTTGGAGGGCTGCGAGGGTTTTTACCTCCTGAACGGCGTATCCCTGCCGCAGCATCTCTTTGGCGCTGGTGGCCGCAGCCACCTCCTCAAAGCCAAAACCCCAGTAGATAACAGTCTCCCGGCATTCTCCCGGTTCCAGCTGGGCAGAGTGTGAGAGCTGGTAGGAAAACCCCGGCTCTGAGAGCTGCGGATTGGAGGGGCCGGGGGCGCCGGCTTGAAAGAAGGACTGGCAGTCCGGGTCGCTGGACATGGGGGCAAAGGCAAACAGAGGAGTGCCGCAGCGCATATCAAAGATCAGACTGCTGTTCCAGAGGCTGGGATAGCAGTGCATGGTTCCTTCGATTTTTTTATCCTCATTGACGCAGTGCCAGGCAGATTCCCAGTACCCGTACAGGCCGTAGTCCACGAGGCAGGATGAAGAGCCATGATTGCAGAGCACCATGCGATAGGCAAAGCCCCTTTCTCCTGTGGGAGGTAAAATCGTGCCTTCCAGGGAGACCTTGCCGGCCCTGCCGGTAAAGCGGGGAATCCAGAAGTCCAGCCTCTCCCAGCGCAGATCGGTCAGAGGCAGCTCCTCTCCTTCTGCTTTGACAAAGGGGGCTATGAGAGGCGTGGCTTCACTGCCCCGGATTTCAATCAGACCCCTGGAGGCCATATGCAAAAAAGTGATATCTTCAATTCCCGCGGTTTGTTCATTTAATTTCGGGATAGAGATCATTTCATTTCCAGTGGGAAGGTATTTGTTCATCCGCGCACCTCCGAACGTATTTTAGTATTTAGTAGGATATTAGTAGGAACAAAGACAAAGAATTTTATTTATCACAGTTTGTCACAGGATTCAATACAGGATGTTTAAGCGATTAAATCATTATATATTAAAGTTTAACAAAAATACTGCGGTTGTCAATAACTTTTTAGTAAAAACAATGAAAAAAATCTTGACATATCCCAGAGTATAGGCTATTATGTAGGTGAAGCTGAATTTAAGCGATTAAACAAACCGGCAGTAAAACGACAATAAGTAAACGGCAGCGAAGCGCCGGAGAGGAGACAATATAACTTTACTTTCAAATTAATTCAGCCTAAATCCGGGAGATGAAGAGAGGAAAGATAAATGAAAACGACATTGAAAGATGTGGCCCAGCGCGCCGGAGTATCTCCCGCTACGGTGTCCTATGTGCTGAATGGAAAACGCACCATATCCGAGAGCACCAGACAGCGGGTCATGGACGCGGTCAGAGAACTGGACTATGTGCCGGATCTGAACGCGAGAGGGCTGAGCATGAGAGATTCCAAGCTGATCGGCGTCGTGGTGCCTCAGACAGAGCCGGGGGACCGCCTGATGTTCCAGAACAGCTTTTACAGTGAAGTGCTGGGGAGCATTGAGTATTATGCCCGCCAGGAAGGGTATCACATTTTGATTTCGGCAACAGACGCCAATGAAAGCTATCTGACTTTGGCCAAGCAGCGCAATCTGGACGGGATCATCGTCATCGGGATGTATCCCAGTGATTTTTACCGTCAGATGAAAAAGACGCAGATTCCCATCGTGCTGGTGGACAGCTACTGCAACGACTATTATTATCACAATGTGCGTATCGACGACGCCTATGGGAGCTATCTGGCCACCCAGTACCTGCTGCGGTGCGGCCATCGGTCCATTGCCTTTTTCGTGGGGCAGATGTGTGAGAACGGAGTCATGAAGAAACGCCTGGTCGGTTATCAGAGGGCTCTTGAGGAATTTTCCGTAGATTACCGCGAGGAGTACGTTTTTGAGGGACAGATTGATTATGAGAACGGCGTGCTGTTATCCCGCAAGCTTTTGGACTCCGGTCTTCCTGCGACGGCGGTGGTAGCGGCGGCGGATATTCTGGCCATTGGAGCGATGAAAGGCTTTTATGAAGCGGGAGTGAAGATTCCGGAGGATATTTCAATTATTGGTTTTGATGATCTGGAGATTTCACAGTATCTGACGCCGGGACTTACTACGGTACGTCAGCAGATTTCCCTGAAGGGGCAAAAGGCGGTGGAGCTTCTGCTGCGGCATATTGCAGAGCCGAATCTGACTAAGCAGGAGGTGATTCTCCCCCTTCAGCTGATCGAGAGGGGATCTGTGCGCAAACTCTGATACCAGAACGCATTCCTTACGGCCGTCCGGCGGGGAGTGCGGCTGATATAACGCAAAAAAGCCTGCACGGGCTCGGTTAAAACACGTGCAAGCTTTGAGCGAAGCAAGTCTTACAAGGCTGTTTTCGCTGAACCTATTGTAAGCGAAAAGGGCCGAAAAAGCAACAAAAATTTAAGGAGGGAAAGACATGAGACGCAACAAAAACCTTATTTCGCTGATTGCCTGCCTGATGATTTTAATCATGGCATTGTCGGCCTGCACCGCTTCGGCTACGTCCGAGAGCACAGCGCCTGCGCCGCAGGAGACCGAAGGCCAGGCGGATGCAACAGAGGCTCCTGCTTCCGAACCGTCCGCAGAGGAGCCGGTGACGATTACGTACTGCAATTTTAATGCTTCCGGCGGCAATGAAGAGACGCTTCAGAAAATGTATGAGGCCTTCCACGAGGAATATCCCAATATTACGGTGGAGATTGAGACCATCGGCTTTGACGATTATTTTACTCAGATGCAGACGAGAGTTGCCGGCGGCACGGCGCCTGACTGCTACGAGTTAAATATTGAGAATTTTGCGGCTTATGCGTCAAGGGGCGTGCTGGCGGAAATCACGGGAGTGGAATTGAGCGGTATTGATGAGACGGCTCTCAATGCCTTCAATGTGGACGGCAAGCAGTATGGCCTGCCCGGCAATTTCTCCAATGTGGTGCTGTTTTACAATAAGGATTTGTTCGATCAGGCCGGCATCGATTATCCCACCGCCGACTGGACGCAGGAGGATGTACAGGCGGCAGCGGAGGCGATCCGTGCTTTGGGAGAGGATATTTACGGTTATTATCAGCCGATTACCTACAATGAGTTTTACAAGGTGGCGGCTCAGTACGGCGGCAGTCTCTTAAATGAAGACAGAACGGCCTTTACCATCAATTCGCCGGAGAATCTGGAAGCCGCGCAGATGATGGTGGACCGTGTGCTGGTCAGCAATGTACAGCCCACCGACGTGCAGATGGGCGGTATGGGCGACTGGGACCTGTTTATGAGCGGACGTCTGGGAATGATGCCTACCGGTATCTGGGCCTTTAATACCTTTGCCGAGGGCTGCGATTTTGAATGGGACGTGGTAGTAGAGCCCGGCGCCGATCAGAAGGCCACTGCCTTCTTCTCTAATGCCTGCGTAATCAATGCGGAAAGCGAGCACAAGGAAGCGGCGGCTACATGGATTACCTGGCTGACCTCCAGCGAAGCGGCGGCAGCTCTTAGAATCGAAGCCGGCTGGGATCTGCCTGCGGTGAACGATGAGGAAGTGCTGGCTCCTTATCTGAATATCACACCTCCGCAAAACCGTCAGGCTGTGTTTGACTCCTTGGATTATCTGATTCTGCCTCCGGTCATCGAGGATTACAGCATGATGAGCGATATTATCGGACAGAAGCTGTCTGCGGCGGCGAGCGGCTCCATGACAGTGCAGGAAGCTTTGGATGAGGCGCAAAGCGAATGTGAAGCGCAGATTCCTCTTTCTTAATAAGGACATGTAAAAAGACATGCAAAGGGGAGGACAAAGAGTTCCTCCCCTTTTTCAAGGATAGTGGAAGGAGATTACCCGATGGCGTCCAAAACAAAAAGGCTTAAATTCAGACGATCTCAGGAAGGCCTCTTACATGCGTTCCCCTTCCTGCTGCCGAGTCTTCTGGGGCTGCTTGTATTTTCTGCATTGCCGTTAATCATCTCGGCCTTTATCAGCCTGACGGACTGGAACGGACTGGACCAGCTCCTGGAGCCAGGGATGTTCGAGGAACATTTCGTCGGACTTGACAACTACAGGAATATATTTGCCAGCAAGGAGTTCTGGCAGGTTTTAAAAAACACCTGCTATTATATTGTGCTGTATATTCCTTTGATGCTGATTACCTCGCTGGCGGTCGCGCAGCTTTTGGCAAAGAAAAGGCGCGGTGTGACGGTCTTTCGGGTGATCTACTATATTCCGGTTCTCACTTCCTGGGTGGCGGCCTCCCTTATCTGGAAGAGCGTATTGTCTCCAGAGTACGGAGCTCTCAATAATCTGCTGGCCTTATTCGGCATAGAGGGACCGGGCTGGCTTCTGGACGAGACCTGGGCGATGCCGGCTATCGTGCTGGTGTCCGTGTGGAAAGACATGGGATTTTTTGGCCTGATTCTACTGTCCGGCATGGTGAGTATCAATCCCAGCTACTATGAGGCGGCCTCCCTGGACGGGGCGGGAGCCTGGTCAAAATTCTTCCGGATTACGCTTCCTTTAATGTCTCCGGTAATCTTTTATGTATTGATTGTCAGCCTGATTAACGCATTCCAGCTGTTTCCGCAGATTATGATCATGACGGACGGCGGACCCAACGGGGCCACCCAGGTTATGGTGGAGCGAATCTATAAATACGGTTTCCGCTATTATCGGATGGGCTATGCCGCTGCGTTCTCCTGGATACTCTTTGTCATTATTATGATCTGCACCTTCATACAGATGAAGTGCCAGAAAAGGTGGGTGAATTATGACTCGTAAGCGTAAAGGACAGACCCTGTTATATTATACGGTGGCCATTTTGGTGGCGGTCATTGCCTTGGTCCCCTTTGCCTGGATGGTTTCGACTTCGTTTAAAAGCAGAGGTGCTCTGATGTCGATTCCCATCGAGTGGATTCCCGAAGAACCTACGCTGGATGCTTACCGTACCGTTTTTGAGAGATTTCCCTTTTTGCGCACCGTGGGCAACAGCCTGTTTATCTCCGTGACTTATACGGCAATCACCCTTATTTCGGCTTCCATGGCGGCCTATGCCTTTGCCAAGATCCGTTTTCGCGGGTCGGGGATTTTGCTGGGCGTCTATCTGGCTACCATGATGATTCCTACCCAGGTGACGATGATTCCCCTCTTTGTGGTGATGAATCAGCTGGGACTGATTAATCATTACAGCAGCGTGATTCTCCCGTCGATTTTCCGTCCCTTTGCCGTCTTTATGCTGGTGCAGCAGATGCGGACCATACCGGGAGATTATCTGGACGCCGCGCGGGTGGACGGGGCCTCTGCTTTTCGGATTTACCGCCAGGTGATGCTGCCTTTATGCGCTCCTACGCTGGCAACCCTGGCTGTTACCACCTTTATGGAGTCCTGGAACGATTATCTGTGGCCGCTCCTGATGCTGACGGACCGGTCCAAGATGACGCTTCCTATCGCTTTGTCCACTCTCAACGGCCAATACAACACCGAGTACAATGTTTTGATGGCAGGCAGTCTGATTTCCATGATTCCCATTGTCCTGATCTATATTTTTGCGCAGAAATATTTTCAGAACGGAATAATGGCCGGCGGCATTAAAGGGTAGAGGAGCAGGAAATGAAAAGAATACTTTTATCGGAAGCGGACCGCAAGCTGCAATGGGAGTATAACAGAGGAACGGCTCTCCTGGACTGGCAGGGGGGAAAGGAGCAGGGAATTTTGCAGATTTACCTCTCCTACCGGGGAGCGTACGGCATGGGCGAGCGATATAACGCCCTGAATCAGAAGGGACGAACTGTCCTTAATCAGGTGGAGGAGAAATTCTGTTTTCAGGGAGAAAAGACCTATTGTCCGGCTCCATTTTTCTGGACGGACAGCGGTTTTGGACTGTACGCCGATACAGAGGAGACAACACAGTTTTGCTTTGAGGAGGACAGAATACAAGTACAGCTGCCTGCGGGAAGCGAAGTGGTTTTGTTTAAGGGGACGCCGGCCAAGATAATCCGGGACTATATGAGTCTTTTTGGACAGCCCCATATCCCGCCGGTCTGGGCGTTTGGACCATGGATCTCCGCCAACCACTGGGACAGTCAGGCCAAGGTGGAAAAGGCCGCCGCCGAGGCGGCCCAATACGGATATCCTGTATCGGCTCTGGTAATAGAGGCGTGGAGCGATGAGGCGACCTTCTATATCTTTCGCGGAGCCAAATACAGCCCCCGTCCCGATGGCGGCCTCCTGAAAACAGAGGATTTTGATTTCAGCCAGAGTCCCTGGCCTGATCCGGCCGCCATGATCGAGAGACTGCACCGGCAGGGGATTCATGTTCTGCTGTGGCAGATTCCGGTTTATAAGCGTCTGGGGGACGAGGAAGAGCCCAACAGGCAGAATGAACTGGACAGGGAGGACGCTGTGAAGCGGGGCCTGTGCGTGAGCTGCCGGGACGGCAGTCCTTATACCATACCAAAGGGGAATTGGTTTGCCGGTTCCATGATTCCGGACTTCACCAATCCGGATACGGAAAGGACCTGGTTTGCCAAGAGGGATTATCTGACGGAGCTGGGGGTGGATGGATTTAAGACCGACGGAGGAGAGTTTATCTACCGGGAGGATGTGGTCTTTCATGACGGTACGGAGGGGCGAAGCGGAAAAAACCGGTATGCCCAGGAATATACGGCGGCCTATACCCGCCATCTGCGGGAGGGGCAGATTTTGTTCAGCCGGGCCGGATTCTCCGGGCAGCATACCACTCCCATGCACTGGGGCGGTGACCAGCAGTCGCAGAATGGAGAGCTTAAGAGCGTGCTGACTGCCGGGCTGTCGGCGGCTCTGACCGGGATTTCCTTCTGGGGTTTTGATATCGCCGGCTTTGCAGGCCCTCTTCCGACGCTGGACTTGTATCGGAGAGCGACGCAGCTGGCCTGTTTCTGCCCGGTGATGCAGTGGTATTCGGAGCCGGACGGCGGCCAGTTTAAGCTTTTGATGCCGGGAGGAGAGGGAAATAATGAGCGGAGCCCCTGGAATCTGGCGGCCGCCTGGGGAGAGCCGGGATTTATCGAGGAGATGGCTTTCTGGCACAGACTCAGGAGAAATCTTCTGCCCTATCTGTGGAACGCTGCCCGGCTGACAGGCGAAGGGGGCAGACCTATGATGTGTCCGCTGGTATACGACTGGCCGGAGGATGAGCAGGCCCTGGCCTGTGAGGACGAATTTTTGCTGGGAGAGAGCCTGTTAGTGGCGCCTCTTCTGGAGGAAAATGCCTTTGAGAGAGAGGTATATCTGCCGGAGGGAGAGTGGATCGGTCTGTTTGACCGGCGCCGGGTCTGCGGCGGCCGGAGGATTATGGCCGGCGGCGCGGGGCGGCTCCCTGTTTTTCTGCGCTGCGGATATGGCGTGGCGCTGCATTTGGGAAAGGAACGGTCTCTTGGAACGGCTGTGAAGGAGGGAGAAGAGCGTCTTCATTTTATTCTGGCCGGAGCTGAGGGAAAGGCCGTTTTTGCAGGTATGAAGGAGAAGGGAGAGGCGTCCATGTGGACGCTGGAGTGGAGCGGCGGAGCCGCACAGGTGAGGGGAGGAGACGCAAGCGCCTTTACCTGGGAAATATGGGAGTGAGATTGCAAAAATGGATTCAGACAGAAAAATAAAATCGGATACAGGCTGGGCTGACGGGACCGAAGCGAAGTCTTCCCGCCAGCCTTCCTGCAACAGTCTGGCGAAATCCTGCGCCGGGATAAGAGCGGTGATATTTGATCTGGACGGCGTGATCTGCCATACAGACGAATACCATTATCAGGCGTGGCTGGCCGTGGCCAGACGTCTGGGCATCCCTTTTGACCGCAGGATCAACAGCCGCCTGCGGGGCGTAAGCCGTATGGAAAGTCTGAACATCATACTGGGAGAGGCTGGACGCCATTATACAGAAGAAGAAAAACAGCGGCTGGCCGAAGAGAAGAACCGGATTTATCGGGAAATGTTAGGCCGGATGACGCCGGAGGATTTGAGCGGTGATGTGAAGTCGGCCTTAAACGGCCTCCGGCTGAAAGGTATCGGGCTGGCCGTGGGCTCCTCCAGCAGAAACACCAGCTTTATTCTGGAACGTCTGGGACTGTCGGACTATTTCGACGCAGTGGCGGACGGGACTCAAATCACCCGTTCCAAGCCGGACCCGGAGGTGTTTTTGCTGGCGGCGGACAAGCTGGGGGTCCAGCCGGCTCGCGCCCTGGTGGTGGAGGATGCCGCCGCGGGAATAGAGGCTGCCCGTGCGGGAGGCTTTCCTTCGGCAGCCATAGGCGAGGCGGCCTCCCGCATGGGTGCGGACTATGTTCTTGAGAAGATTTCCGATGTATTAAAGCTGGTATAGTTTCCGTTTCGTTATTAGTTGAAGCCCCGGAAGCCTTTGCCGATAATTTCACTGCTGTTGGTGATGGTGATGAAAGCGCCTGGTTCGTGGCGGCGGACAAAGTTGCGCAGCTGAACGGCCTGGCTGCGCTTCATCACCGTCAGAATCACGGTCTTGGGACGGTGTGCATAGGCGCCCTCAGCTTTGTAGACCGTGGCGCTGCGGTTCAGATTTTTCATAATAAAATCGCAGATGGGCTGCGGGTCGTCGCAGACAATGGTGAAATACTTGCAGAGATTGATGTTTTCGATGACGCCGTCGATGACCAGAGACTTGGCCATCAGGCCGGTAAAGGAAAAGAGGCCGGTCTGCGTGTCAAAAACAAAGAAGGCGGAAACCACCATGAAAAGATCCACGATGAAGAGAGCCATGCCGATGTTAAAGCTGCTGTATTTTTTCAGGATCATGGCCACAATGTCTGTGCCTCCGCTGGAAGCGCCGATGTTAAACAGAATTGCGGAGCTGACAGCGGGCAGAATGGTGGCGAAGATCAGTTCCAGCACAGGCTCATTGGTGACGGGCTGCGAGATAGGGAACCATTTGTCGGCCAGGCTCAGCGCCACGGAAGTTAATATGCTTACGTAAACGGTTTTGATTCCAAAGCTTTTGCCCAGGAAAATAAAACCAAAGACCAACAGCACCATATTGATGATAAAGGTATAGGTGCTGGCGCTCAAGGCTCCCAGCTGTCCCAGGATGACGGCAAAGCCGGTGACGCCGCCGAAGGAAAAGTTGTTGGGAAATTTAAAGACATGGACGCCGACCACCAGAATCAGGGTGGCGATGGTCAGAATACTGTACTCAATCAGTGTCTGTGTCACTTTGCTGCGTTCCATAGTTTTAGAAACACTCCTTATCGGTAGAAATAGCGGAGAAGAGCCGTCTTTTGCCAGGGGCATTTTCTCCACAGCGTAGCTTAGCACAAAAAGGATTCGGATACAATAAAAAAGGCTTGAAATTTTCAAAAAACTGTGTTAGGATGAAAAAGTAAATTCCAAAGGTAAATTACAGAGCGTTGGATTGTAACTGCCAGAGCAGGCAAGACCAGAACATCGGAGATAGCCATAGGGTATCTGCGTGTTTGCGGTCTTTTTTTATTGCATGGCGGTGAATTCCCAGATTGGTAATTCCGGCTCTGGAGGGGATGGTGGGGGCCGATGGTAATCAAGAAAATTTACAACAATAATATCCTGCTGGTGGAGGATGAAAGACAGCTGGAGATGATTCTGATTGGCAGGGGAATTGCCTTTCAGAAAAAAGTGGGGGACAGAATTTCACAGGACCGGGCCGAGAAGCGTTTCGTCATCGATTCTCCGGAGCTTACCTCCCGCTTCGCGGAGCTGGTAAAGGAAGTGCCGGTCAATCATCTGGAGCTGGCCTGCCGCATCATCGAGGAGGCGCAGGATGCGCTGGAGGTCAAATTCAGCGATGCCATCTATATCGGACTGTCGGACCATATCAGTTATGCGCTCCATCGTTACAAGCAGAACCTGCCCCTGAAAAACAATCTTCTCTGGGAGATTCGGCGATTTTATCCGCGGGAGTATGAACAGGCGAAAAAAGCTCTGAAAACCATTGCCTACTATGAAAATGCGCATCTGCCGGAGGATGAGGCGGGATATATTGCCCTGCATTTCGTCAACGCTACGCAGGAGGGCGAGGAAATGCAGACCACGATCATGGTGACAGAGACGGTTCAGGATCTGCTGCAGATCGTGCAGATTCACTTTAATACCCATCTGGATGAAAAGACGCTCAGCTACGAACGGCTGGTTACCCATCTGCGTTACTTTGTTCACCGGCTGTTTGTAGGGGAATTGGCGGAGAGTGAGGACGATACGCTGTATGAACAGGTGAAGGCAGCCTATCCCCGCTGTCACAGCTGCGTTGAAAAAATCTGTGAGTATATCCAGATGAAATTTCATGCGCAGCTCACCCAGGAGGAAAAAATGTATCTGATGCTGCATATCAGCCGGGTGACGGACAGAAAGAATTAAGATTATCATTAAGATTATCAGCCGAAGAAGCCATAAGATACAGCGGAAGCGATAAGAATAGAACAGAATAAGCAAATGGATTGTAACCGCATCGAAGCGGGCAAGACCGGAGGGAACAAGGCTGTGCAGACAGCTTGTGTTTCCGCTGGTCTTTTTATTTGCTGCAAAGTGAATCAGCATCTCAAAAAGAGATAGCCATAAAGAAAGAGAGGTAAGAGTATGAACTACGAGAAGATGGCCCGGGATATTCTGGGCTGCACAGGAGGCATCGAGAACATTTCTTTCATGACTCACTGCGCCACCAGGCTGCGTCTGAATTTCAAGGACGAGTCCAAGGTGGACCTGGAGGCGGTCAAAAAGGTGGAGGGAGTCATCGGAGCGGTAAAGAAGGGCGGACAGTACCAGATCATTATCGGCACCGATGTGGCTCAGGTTATGAACGAGGTGAATAAGCTGGGGAAAATCACCGGCGGCGAGAGCGGCCAGGAGAAGAAGGAGAATCTGATTAACCGGCTGATGAGCGTGATTGCAGGAATTTTCACACCGATTATTCCGGCCCTGATTGCAGGCGGTATGGTCAAGGCTGTGCTGACGCTTCTGACCTTCTTTAAGGTGATGGATTCCGCCTCCCAGACTTACTATATTATTAATTTTATTGCGGACACGCCTTTTTATTTCCTGCCGGTGCTGGTGGCGATTTCCACGGCGGCAAAATTAAAGTGCAATATGTATCTGGCGGCCGTCATTGGGGCGGCGCTGCTGCACCCGAACTTTACTTCTCTGGTCAGCGCCGCAGAGCCGGTGAGCTTTATCGGACTGCCGGTGACGCTGATTTCCTACGGTTCCAGCGTTATTCCCAGCATCCTGGCTATCTGGCTGATGTCGGTGGTGGAACCCTTTGCAGATAAGATTTCGCCCAAGCCCATCAAGTTTTTGTCCAAGCCGTTAATCACTGTGATTATTGTGGCGCCGATCACCTTTATTGTACTGGGCCCTCTGGGATACACGGTGGGCAGCGCCCTGGCTGTGGCGGCGGATTTCCTGAATCAGAACGTGGGCTGGCTGGTTCCTACGCTGATGGGCGCCTTTATGCCTCTTCTGGTTATGACCGGTATGCACTGGAGCTTTACCCCCATTATCATGCAGTCCTATGCCAGCTATGGCTATGAGGCGATTATGGGACCCGGCAGTTTTGTATCCAACATCTGCCAGGGCGCGGCTTCTTTGGCCGTTGCTTTCAAAACCCGGAATAAGGAAATGCGCCAGATCGCTACCTCTGCCGGCATTACTGCTTTGCTGGGCGTTACGGAACCGGCCATGTTCGGTGTGACGCTGAAGCTCAAAAAACCTCTGTATGCTGTGATGATCGGCGGCGCCTGCGGCGGTCTCTACGCGGGACTCAACGGCGTGGTGCGCTATACCTCCGGTACGCCCGGTCTGGCTTCCTTCGCCGTATTTATCGGCGAGAATCCGATGAATATTGTTCATGCCTTTATCTCTGTGGGAATCGGTGCGGCGATCACCTTCGTTCTGACCCTGGTCTTTGGCTTTGAGGACGAGGCTGCGTCTGTCAAGGCTGAGCAGAAGGAGGCGGAGCCACTGGTGCAGAAGATCCAGGTGGAGAGTCCGGCCGATGGGAAGTTAGAGCCCTTGTCCCAGGTGAAGGATGAAACTCTGGCGTCCGGAATTTTGGGCAAGGGTGCTGCCGTCGTTCCGGATAACGGCCGGGTGGTATCTCCGGTGAACGGCAGAATTACCAGCGTTTTTCCTACCGGTCATGCTGTGGGAATCGTTGATGAAAACGGAGTGGAGCTGTTAATCCACATCGGTATTGACACGGTCAAGCTGGAGGGCAGGTATTTTACGGCCCATGTGAAGGATGGAGACGTGGTCAGGAAGGGAGATCTGCTGGTGGAATTTGACCGCAGGGCCGTGGAGGCAGAAGGATATGATACAGTCATTGCTGTGCTGGTTACCAACAGTCAGGAGTTTTTGGACGTGATTCCCGCCCAGGCCGGAGCGGTGAAGGCCGGACAGCAGCTTTTTACTGTAGTGTAAGCAGCGGCGCGCGCAATGACACAAAGAATGCAGGATGGGAGGAACCATGAAGTTTCCTGAGAATTTTATGTGGGGAGCCGCTATGGCGGCCAATCAGTGCGAGGGGGCCTGGCAGGAGGACGGCAAGGGACCGTCGGTAGTGGATCTGCTGCCTTCTGCCGCAGGAGGGCGCTGGGATATGCTGTACCATCCGGAGAAATATCTGGACCGGGAGCTTTCCTATTATCCCAGCCATGAGGCGATCGATTTTTATCACCGGTATCCGGAGGATATCCGGCTGCTGGCGGAGATGGGAATACGGGCCTTTCGGACTTCCATCAGCTGGCCCCGGATTTATCCGAACGGCGATGATGAGACCCCCAACGAGAAAGGGCTTGCTTTCTATGACCGCTTGTTTGACGAGTGCCTGCGCTGCGGCATAGAACCGGTGGTGACGCTCTGTCATTTTGACACGCCCTATGCTCTGGTACAAAAGTACGGAGGCTGGAGAGACCGGCGGGTGGCGGATTTTTACTGCCGTTACTGCCGGACGGTCTTTGAGCGCTATAAGGGCAAGGTTCGATACTGGATCACCTTCAATGAGATCAATATGCTGACCCATATTCCTTTTTTGGGCGGCGGGCTGCTGCTTGAGGGGGAAGAGAACCGGCAGCAGGTAATGTACCAGGCGGCCCATCATCAGCTGGTGGCCAGCGCCATGGCGGTGCGTCTGGCTCATGAGATAGATCCGCAAAATCAGGTGGGCTGTATGCTGGCGGCGGGAAGCTTTTATCCTTACAGCTGCCGGCCGGAGGATGTGATGGCCAGCGTGGAGAAAAACCATGAGAATTATCTGTTCATCGATGTGCAGTCCAGAGGCGCTTATCCGGGTTATGCCAAAAGGCTTTTTGCCGAAAATGGGGTAGAGCTTCAGATGGAACCGGGAGATGAGGAGCTTTTGCGGAACAACACGGTGGACTACGTCGCCTTCAGCTACTATTCCTCGCGCCTGATCGGTACAGGGGAAGAGACGAAAAACGTGGTGGATGGCAACGCGGTGACTACCCTGCGAAATCCTTATCTGGATATCACAGCCTGGGGCAGGCAGATTGATCCGGTGGGCCTTCGTGTCACGATGAACGATCTCTACGACCGGTATCAGAAGCCTTTATTTGTGGTGGAAAATGGTCTGGGCTGCGCGGACTGTCCGCAGGAGGACGGTTCGATCCAGGATGATTATCGCATCGACTACACCAGACGGCATATCAGGCAGATGGGAGAGGCCATGAAGGACGGCGTGGAGTGCATGGGATATCTTACCTGGGGGACCATTGATTTGGTCAGCGCCGGAGGCGGAGAGATGTCAAAACGCTACGGTTTTATCTATGTGGACCGGGACGATGCGGGAAAAGGAAGTCTGGAGAGAAGGAAAAAGAAATCCTATGACTGGTACCGCCGGGTGATTGCTTCCAATGGCGAAGATCTGGGGTAAGATAAAGCTGCGGCCGCGGGCAAAGAAAAACAGAGGACAGCGACTTCCTGCGGGAAGGCTGTCCTCGGCTTTTATTTGGTGGGCTGTTTGCCGGCCGCGGCCGTAACGGCAGCCGCAAAGACGGCGTCCTTCTGGGCGGAAACCTGTTCCTGAAGCTTGATCAGCTCCTGGTAGCAGTAGAGGATAATGTCCCGGCGGGTGATGATACCGATAAATTTTTCCTGATCATCCACTACGGGGACAAAATTCTGACCGGCCGCCCGCTCAATCAAATCCTCCATTCGGGCTCCGGCGTGAACGGAGTGGACCGGACGCCCCTTGGGAATATCGTTTACAAAGATGCTCTCCGCCTCTTTTAAGTCCAGATCGTACTCCTTTTTGACTACCCGCAAAATATCCCCTTCGGCCAGGGTGCCCACATAACGGCCCTGGCGGTCCAGAATCGGGACGGCGGTGTAGCCGTGATAGTCCATCTTTTCGATGGCCTGCCGCAGGGTAAAATCGTCGTAAATATAGTCTACTTCACTTTTCGGTGTCAGAAAAAACAGTATGTTCATAAAGATGGCTCCTTTTGTATGTGCTGCTCTACTCCAGTATACTTCATTCCAGGCGGCAGGTCAAAAGAATTGCGGGAATTCATAAAAAATTAAGGGATGAATCTGCCGGCAGTATTGAATCGGTAAAAAATATCTGTTAGGATAAAATAAACAGAGGAAAGGCAGGCGGAGAAATGGCGGGACAGGAGGGCTGCGAATATTGCAGCAATTATGTGTACGATGAGGATTACGAGTGCTACGTATGCGATATGGATCTGGATGAGGATGAGATGGTCCGTTTCCTGCAGGGCAGGACGGCGGGCTGTCCCTATTTCCGGTTTGACGACGAGTACCGAATTGTGCGCAGGCAGATGTAAAGACAGATATAAAGACGGATGTAAAGGCAGATGCAAAATCAGCCTGCCGGTTAATGAAACAGGCGTCTCTCTTAGGAGGAGAGACGCCTGTTTTTAAGCTTGTCCGCTCCGGAAAAAGTATCCGGCTGAAGACAGATCAGATTTCGATCCTGGAATCTGGTTCTCAGGCCTTGTTGTCGCAGCCCAGAACGTCTACGATCTTGTGCATAACAAGCTTCTTGATGTTCTCACGGGCGGGCTTTAAGTACTGACGGGGATCGAAGTGAGAAGGATTCTCGTCGAAGTACTGACGGATGGTGCCGGTCATGGCCAGACGCAGATCGGAGTCGATGTTGATCTTGCAGACAGATCTTCTGGCAGCCTCACGCAGCTGCTCCTCCGGAATGCCAACGGCATCGGGCATCTTGCCGCCGTGCTCGTTGATCATCTTCACATACTCCTGAGGTACGGAAGAAGAACCGTGCAGAACGATGGGGAAGCCGGGCAGTCTCTTGGAGACCTCCTCCAGAATGTCGAAACGCAGGGGCGGGGGAACCAGCTCGCCCTTCTCGTTGCGGGTGCACTGATCTGCAGTGAACTTGTAAGCGCCGTGGGAGGTGCCGATGGCAATAGCCAGGGAATCGCAGCCGGTACGGGTCACAAATTCCTCAACCTCCTCGGGACGGGTATAATGGGACTCCTCAGCGGATACATTCACATCATCCTCGATGCCGGCCAGAGCGCCCAGCTCAGCCTCTACTACTACGCCATGAGCGTGAGCATATTCTACGACCTGCTTGGTGATGGCGATATTCTCCTCAAAGGGCTTGGAGGAGGCGTCGATCATGACGGAGGTGAAACCATCGTCGATACAGGATTTGCAGGTCTCAAAGCTGTCGCCGTGATCCAGATGCAGAACGATCGGCAGGCCGGTCTCGATAACGGCAGCCTCTACCAGCTTGACCAGATAGGTGCGGTTCGCATAGGCGCGGGCGCCTTTGGAAACCTGCAGAATTACAGGAGCGTTGCACTCCTTTGCAGCTTCGGTGATACCCTGAATGATCTCCATGTTGTTGACATTGAAAGCGCCGATGGCATAACCGCCGTCATAAGCTTTCTTGAACATTTCGGTTGAAGTAACTAAGGGCATTTTATTTTCCACCTTTCTTATTATTTTAGGCGGGCGGATTAGGGACGACGCCCTGCCGCCTTCCTCTTCATTATACCATAAGAATTTGATCTGTATAGAAGAATTTTTGACATATAATGAGAAAAAGTGCGGGAGAAAACTGTACGGCCCTATGGCGCGCCGGAAAAATACAGGGCTCTAACCCAGCCCGATCAGACGGCAGACAGCTGCGACGGTAATGCAGAGCAGCATTCCGGTCAGGGCCGGAATCAGGAAGGCGGCGATGGTCCAGCGCAGGCTGCCGGTCTCTTTTTTGATGGTGAGACAGGTGGTGGAGCAGGGCCAGTGAAAGAGGCAGAAGGTCATGGTGCACAGGGCGGTGGTCAGAGTCCAGCCGTTGGCGGTGAGGATCTGATGGAGATTGGTCAGACTTTCGTAGTCGGTCAGGGTGCCGGCAGACAGGTAGCACATCAGAATGATGGGCAGGACGATTTCGTTGGCGGGCCAGCCCAAAATAAAGGCGGTGAGGATTACGCCGTCCATTCCCATCAGCCGCCCCAGAGGATCGAGAAAGGAGGAAAAGCGGCTAAGCAGAGAGATTCCTCCAGGCGATACGTTGGCTAAGGTCCAGATAAGCAGGCCAGCAGGGATGGCGATAATTACGGCGCGGCCCAGGACGAAAAGGGTGCGGTCCAGGACAGAGCGGATCAGCACCCGCAGCACCTGGGGGCGGCGATAGGGCGGCAGCTCCAGAGTAAAGGCCGAAGGCTCTCCCTTTAGCAGAGTGCGGGACAGCAGATAGGAAGCGGCAAAGGTCATCAGGATGCTGAAAAGAATCAGACCGGTCATGGCAGCTGCGGACAACAGGGAACCGGCGCTGCCGCAGTCAAGCCCCACCACAAACATGGAAATAAGGGCCAAAAGAGTGGGAAAGCGGCCGTTGCAGGGCACGAAGGAATTGGTCAGTATGGCGATCAGCCGTTCCCGGCCGGAATCGATGATACGGCAGCCGGCCACGCCGCAGGCATTGCAGCCAAAGCCCATGCACATGGTCAGAGCCTGCTTGCCGCAGGCCCGGCATTTTTTGAAAAAAGGGTCCAGATTGAAAGCCACTCTGGGCAAATAGCCCAGATCTTCCAGAAGGGTAAACAACGGGAAAAATATGGCCATGGGAGGCAGCATGACGGATACGACCCAGGCCAGAACGCGGTACATACCCTGGATGAGAAGGCCGGAGAGCCAGGCGGGAGCGCCCAGAACCTGGGCCAGCGCAAGGAGCCGTTCTTCAATACCGAAAAGCAGGGAGGATAAAAGAGCGGAGGGATAGTTGGCTCCCCAGATGGTCAGCCAGAAGATTCCCAAAAGAAAGAGGAGCATAATAGGGATGGCGGTCAGGGGACCGGTGAAAAGCCGGTCCAGACGGCGATCCAGGCTGCGGCTGTCCGGACGGGAAAAATGAACGGCAGAGGCAGAGATCTTCTCAGCCTTTGCGATAAAGGACAGAGCCGTTTCCTCGTCAAGGAGCGCAGCGGGAGCAAAGGTCTTGGATGCAGCGGTTTCAGATGCAGGAAGAGAGGCCATTTTGGCAATCTCGTCCATCAGCCGGTCCAGCCCCTGCCTGCGGGCGGCGCTGGCGGATACCACCGGCGCTCCCAACAGCTGGGACAGGCGGGGAAAATCTATGGATATTCCTTTACGGGCGGCTTCGTCGCAGAGGTTCACGCAGACAATGACCCGGCGGGTGAGGGACATTATCTGAAGAACCAGATTCAGATTGCGTTCCAGGCAGGTGGCATCGCAGACCACCACGCAGGCGTCCGCCCCGCCGAAACGGATAAAATCGCGCGCCACCTCTTCCTCAGCGGAGTGGGCGATAAGGGAATACGTCCCCGGCAGATCGATCACGGTATAGTCCTGTCCATTCCAGGAGGCGGTACCCTGGGCGCAGGCGATGGTTTTTCCTGCCCAATTTCCAGTATGCTGACGCATGCCGGTGAGACAATTAAAAATCGTGCTTTTTCCCACGTTGGGATTGCCGGCCAGAGCGATGACAGGCTGGCCGCCGTCCAGGCGTTGAACCATAAAAAATCCCCCATTTATGCAAAAAGAGAGGAAACACTGCAGGCGCAGCGCTTCCTCTTCTGCGTGTTTGCTATCAGCATATGCAAAAAGAGATGGGGTGGTGAATCATACCGGACTTATTTAAAGTCGTCGTCGAAATCATCGTCGGGTCCGTCAGGCCCGCCGGGGCCTCCGTGGCCGCGTCCGCCGTAGAATTCCTTGCCGACTACGTTTTTCTTGTCGCGGGCCGTCTCGACCAAGTCGGACAAAAGGCTCTTTATGTACACAGGTTTTTTGATATTAACCAGAAAGATATGCTGGTCGTGGTCTACTTTGGTGCACAGCTCGATGGTACCGGTGCCGAAGATCTTCTGACCGAAGGAACGGCTCAGCCGGATGTCGGTGATCCGATACAACAGTACTTCTTCAAAGGAAGTGCTGAACAGACCGGTCTGCGTGTAGAGACGGTCGTTCTGAACAGAATACTTGGTGAAGGAGAAGGGAAACCACATAAAATGCTTGCGGTCCTTCCAGATCACAGTCGATTGGGTTGTTTCAGCCATGGCGAAGCCTCCTTTTTCGTTGGTTGGCGAAAGCCTTCTGGAAGAAACTCCAGGGTCTTGCCGTTACCGTTATTATACACACATATGCCGCGGGCCGCAACTGCTTTGTGAGCTGAAGGGCTCCCGCTTTTGCGCCGGCTTTTATTCCGGCTGCTGTCGTTCCTCTCCGTCCTCCAGAGGGCGGTATAACAGTTCATGCTGCCGCAGGACTCTGTTTTGCACCTGTTCCCAAAATTTTTCCGGACCCAGCACGCGAAGCACCGGGCCAAAGGAGAGCAGTTCGATCAAAAGCTCCGTTTCGTCGGCGGAATCGTACCAGATGGAGCAGAGCCAGGTGTCGGACTCCGGCTCATAGGAGGTCTGCTTGTCGTAATGGGCGAAATGGAGCATACACCGTTCCAGAGCATTGCGTTCGTTTTGGATGCGGATCTGAACCGAGGGCATGTCCCTGCCGGCATTCCAGGCAGATTCGGGGGCAAAGCGTTTGGGAGGCAGACGGCGGGACAGATGGCAGGCGCGTATGCGTCCCAGATTCAGCGTAACTGGACGACCGGTCCGGCCATGGCGAAATTCCAGGGCCAGCAGGCGGAATTTGTCGTTTTTGAACGAATACTGGAGGCGGCAGGGCAGGACCTCCATGGTCATGGAATTTCCCTTGCCGCTTTCGTAGGCGGCGATCAGCGGCTTTTTCTTTGTGAGCGCCCCAAGGACCGTTTGGAAATTCTGCCGGTACAGAGCGGACTCATAGTCGTCCCCGTCTTCGTATCGATCAAAATAGTAAAAATCCGAGAGATCAAAAAGAGGCTCCGTCTCTTTAAGTTCACCGGCGATGCAGTCAAGCTGTTCCCGGGAGAAAAACAGTCGAAAGCGTCTGTCCTCCAGCAGGGATTTGAGCCAGGCCTTCTGCAGACCGGTCAGGGGCGTCTTCAGGGACGAATGGGAGAGGGAGCTGCGCCAGGCCTTGGCATCCCCCTTTTCTCTGCGCAGCAGGGAGGACCAGGGGCCCCTGATTAGTTTGGGAACAATGGAGGAAGGGCTTTCCTCAAAGGCGCAGGCGCGAACAATTTGAATCATATCCTTTTCGGTTATTGCAGTCACAGCGGCCTTTTCCAGGATTTTTCGCACCGCCTGAAAATAAGAGCCGTAGATTTCCTCAAACAGAGCCATATCCGTCTTTACCTCCATACATCTGATACATGGCTTCCCAGTCGGCTGTGACCTTGGCGGCGACAGCCTTGTTGGAGCACTGCAAATCGAGAATCCGTCCGGTGAAGGATTTGACCCAGGGAAGCATTTCGTTGGCGTCAAAGAAGCTGCCGGTGTACAGAAAGACGTTTTCCCGGACCTTTTCCACCTGGCCGCCCCTGCCTTCCCGTTTCAGGCGTTCTATGATATGGGCCTCGCTGCTCTCGTCGATGTACAGCTTCATGCACAGGGTTTCCATTCGGCTGTGTCCGCCAAAGGAGACGCCCCAGCAGTGGGGCAGGTTGCGGGCAAGCTTATTCTGATACTGGTCGTATTGGGGACAGATTTCCAGAGGCTGCGGGGCAAAGATACAATCCAGGCGCAGGCAGCCAAAACGCCGGCGGTCGGCAAAATACAGACAGAGATAGCGGCGGCCGGTCTGGACGCTGACAAAGATTTTTAGGGGGAGGCCGCAGACGGTTGTGTGCCTGCCGGAACGGCTGCTGTGGTTTTCAAAGGAGATAAAGCGTTTCTCTCTCATGGCGGCAAGGATTGTTAAGAGAACCTCATCCTCCAGAGTATGTACGATAAAATAGTGTTTCCAGCTGAAAATATCATTGGAGACGTATTCCCGGTCTAAAATGGTGCTGCCGACGACGCCGAAGGGGGCGGCCTCGGAGCAGAATTTTACGGCGCATAAAAGCTGGCCGCAGAGAGAGCCGCTTTCCAGAGAAAGGGGCGGGGTCAGCCGGTAGGCTACCGTACGTCCCTCCCGCTGGGAGCAAAGCAGACCCAGCCGCTCATATTCCCGGCATTTGAGCCGTATCACCTGGGGGTCCATCACCTCGCCGTAGCGGGCTGCTATCTGGTCGCACAGAGCCGGCACGGTCATGGCCTCTTTGCCGGCCATAAGGTCCAGCAGGAAAAAGTGCAGGAGGAGGTCCCGGTCGGTGAAGCTTTTGGATTTCCAGGCTGCGTACAGAGGATTGGAGCGAATGCGGCCGGTATCCATTCGGATGGATACCTGACGGCCCTTGGGAGCGCGGCTGGAATGAATATAGGGCGCCAGGTAGTTTTCGATCCGCCGGCGCTCGTTGTCATAGGTACGCGTACTTTTCTCTGCAAATTCGCCGCGAACCTTAAAGCCGTACAGAAAGAACTGCCGCGCATAATCGCGAATCCGGTCAAAGCTTTTGATGAGCTCCTGAAAATCGGACATAAGAGACCTCCTTTATCTTTTTCTATTATAAAGGTTTTCATGAGCTTTGTGAATGTAAGGTCGCACCTTTTTTTAAATGATTCAGGAGGGGCCGCTGGATATAATGATGGTGTGATGAATCAGAACAGGGAAAGGAGAGAGGGAAGATGTTTATGATAAACCAGGAGCAGGGAGGTTTTCCTTTGAAGGTCTGGCTGAAAAGTGAAAAAGATCTGGAGGCGTCCTGCCTGGAGCAGGCGCGGAATCTGGCCGGCCTTCCCTTTCTGCACAAGTGGGTCTGCCTGATGCCGGACACTCATGCGGGAATGGGTATGCCCATCGGCGGCGTGATTGCGGCCAGGGATGTGGTGATTCCCAATGCGGTGGGCGTGGATATCGGCTGCGGAATGGTCTATGTGAAGACCAATCTCCCCGTAGAGGTACTGAAAAACACCATGACAGGGAGCGGCAATCTGATTCAGGGAATCATAGGAGATATCCTGAGAAATATTCCCGTGGGCTTTGCCCGTCACAAAACAGAGATGCCCAGCTATACTCTGGATGCAGCCATGGAGAATCTGTCTCTCTATGAGGAGAATGGAGAGCTTTTGGGGCAGCTTACGGCAGGCTATTATCAGATCGGAACCCTGGGCGGCGGCAATCACTTTATTGAATTGCAGGAGGATGACGAGGGTTTGCTTTCCATAATGATTCACTCGGGCAGCCGTCATCTGGGAAAAACCGTCTGCGATTATTTTCATCGGGCGGCCAGGGAGCAGAACAGGCGCTGGTACAGCCAGGTGCCGGATGAATACGGTCTGGCCTTTTTGCCGGTGGATACGCGGGAAGGGCGCCAGTATCTGCGCTGGATGCAGCTTTCCATGGACTTTGCCCGGGAAAATCGGGAAAAGATGATGTTTGCCGTGAAGGCGATCCTGGAAAAGTGGGTGGGGCGCTATACGCAGCTTGCTCCTGCTTATGAGGAGGAGATCAACTGCCACCATAACTATGCCGCTCTGGAAAATCACTGCGGCGAAAATGTGTGGGTGCATCGCAAGGGGGCCGTCCGGGCCGGAAAGGATGAGCTGACGGTGATTCCGGGGGCTATGGGCTCCTACAGCTATGTGGTGCGGGGACTGGGAAATCCGGAGAGCTTCTGCTCCTCCTCCCATGGAGCGGGCCGTTTGTATTCCCGCAAAGGGGCCATGGAGGCATTCAGCTGCGAGCAGGTTATGGTCGATCTGAAGGACAGAGGCGTCTTTCTGGGCAAAAAGAGCAAGGAGGATGTGGCTGAGGAGAGCCGTTTTGCCTACAAGAACATCGATGAGGTCATGGAAAATCAGAGAGATTTGGTGACGCCGGTGAGAAGACTTCGCACGGTAGGCGTGGTGAAAGGATGAGATTTCTTTCGGAGAGGACTCCGGTGGAAATAGATTCCGTCTCTTCCCGGGGCCTCAGGCTTTGGCCTGGGCGGTGCCGCGGCCCTGTAGGCCGACGGTATTCCGAAGAGGACGGAGATTATATTTAACGATTTTCGGAGGTTCGAATCCTCCCCTGTATGGAACAGGTGGCTAAGTGGTAAAAGCAATCGTAAACAGATGCAGCGGATTTCTGCAATCTAAAAAACGGAGGTGAACGTTCTTTGCTCTCCCGGCTGGACGCCGTCTCCCAAGGGAGGGCGGCCGAACCCATCTTGTACGGGCGACCCCGGAGATGGGGGAGGAGGCAGCCGCATAAAAAGGCAGCGCAGGGCCGGATACCGGACGGACTGAAACCAGGACAGCTTCTTTCCGGCTGCGGAAAGGAGTCCTCCGGGGACGGTTTTCCTCAAGGCTTTGCCCCCTTTTTAAACGGCGGGAGAGCAGGCGCGCCTCTGCGTCATTAATCGGCCCTTACAGGGCATTGTCTATAAAAATCTATCGCAGGGAGGTATGGAGATGAAGTGTATTATTAAAGCTCAGGAATGTGGTTTCCTGTTTAAAAACGGCGTGCTTACAGGGCTTCGCTTTGCCGGCAGATATCACATCTTTCCCAGACTGGGCGAGGAGATGAAGATAACGCCGATGACCGGTAAGGTGGATACCATGGGCCTGCCCGCAGAGCTTTTGATGGAACAGCAGGCTTTCCAAAAACGGGTGCTCCGGGTGCGGATTCCCGACGACTGCGTCGGTCTGCATCTGGTGGACGGCGTCTGCCGGCAGATTCTTTTGCAGGGAGAGGCGCTTTATTGGAATGTGTTTGAAAAAAACGAAATCCGGCTGGTGAATATAATGGGCGCTGAGATGACGGAGGAGGAGATGCCTTCCATCTACCGCCGCATGCTTCCCAGCCGGCTGTACAGAAGGCTGACGGTAGGGGAAGGAGAGACGGGGCTGCTCTACATAGACGGCCGTTTCAGCCGGCAGCTGTCCTGCGGGACCTATTACTACTGGTGCTACGCCCATGAGATTTCCATGAAGCTGTGCAGCCTGAAGGTGCAGCAGCTGGAGATCTCCGGGCAGGAAATCCTGACGGCTGACAAGGTGGGGGTGCGCCTCAATATCCTGTGCAGCTACCGGATTACGAACCCTCTGGCCCTGGCACAAAAAACGGATAATGTGGCCAATCTGCTGTATGCGCGGGTTCAGCTGCTGGCCAGGGAATATATCGGGAGCTTCCGTTTGGATGAGCTGCTGGCGCGCAAGGAGGAGATCGGCCGCTTTCTGGCCGATGAGCTGAGCGGCGTGCAGGAGGAGTACTGCGTGGAGATTCTGGGAGCGGGGATTAAGGATATTATCCTGCCCGGCGAGATCCGGGATATTATGAACACGGTCCTGGTGGCGGAGAAAAAGGCCCAGGCCAACGTGATTATGAGGAGAGAGGAGGTGGCCTCCACCCGCAGCCTTTTGAATACAGCCAGGCTGATGGAGGAGAACCAGGTCCTGTACCGCTTGAAGGAGCTGGAGTATCTGGAGCGCATCTGCGACCGGGTCGGTTCCATCTCACTGAACGGTGGGGGAAGCGTGCTGGAGCAGCTGGCGGCCCTGACACTGCCGAAACAGGAACAGGGGTAAAAGCAGCCGGAAAAGAAGGAGTAAAAGAAGGAAAATGCCGAAGGAAAATACGGAGGGAGAAAATGAGGCCGCCGGCCCGGCAGCCCCATTTCCCAATGGTAATGATATGAGGGAAGAATCTTTATGAGACAAAGAAGGGGTCTCCGCTAAAACGGAGACCCCTTTGTCTGCACATTTAAATTATATGGGATTTTAAGGATTTGTCAACCGTTTTTTTCCATGCTTTTTTTCTATCGATTATATCCCCATTGAAAAAGCAATCGCCAGATGTTAAAATTTCCATATGAAGAAATTTTTGAAGAAGAAACAGGGAAAGAAATAAGAAATAAAGAAGGAATAGGGAGAACATGGAAACGCAGAAGATACTTTTTCTCGATGTGGACGGTACGCTGGTAAATTATAAAGGGCAGGTGCCGGAATCAGCGGCTCAGGCGGTGCGCCGGGCGAGGATGAGAGGACATCGAATCTATATCTGCACAGGGCGAAGCAAGGCTGAGATCTATCCGCAGCTGTGGGAGATCGGTTTTGACGGAATGATCGGCGGAAACGGCAGTTATCTGGAGGACGGCGGCAAAGTGGTGGCCTGGCAGCATCTGAGCCGGGAGCAGTGCCGGCGGATTGTGGACTGGCTCTATGGGCGCGGACTGGAATTTTATCTGGAGAGCAATGCGGGCCTTTTTGCCAGCAGAGATTTTGCCGTCCGAGCGCTGCCGGCGCTGCGGGAGTACAGCCGGAGAAAGGGAGAGAAGGACGCGGCCAACAGGACTGTGGAGGCGGCGTTTCCGGATATGATCTACGGCGGCGAGCTGTACCGGGACGATGTAAATAAGATCAGCTATGTGCTGGACGATTATCAGGATTTCCTGGACGCCAGAGAGGAATTTGCGGATATGGCCAACGGCACCTGGGGAGGAGCGGGGGAGACGGCTCTCTTTGGCGACGTGGGGCTTTCGGGGATTACCAAGGGGACGGCGGTGCGGGAGCTGCTAGATTATCTGGGAGCAGATGCTTCCTGCGCCATAGCCTTTGGCGATGCCAGAGTGGATATTCCCATGTTCGAGGCCTGCGGTATGGGCGTGGCGATGGGAAACGGCGGAGATGAAGTGCGGGCGGCGGCGGATTTTGTCACAGGAGATGTGGATGAGGACGGTCTGCATTACGCTTTTGAAAAACTGGGGCTGATCTGACACGGCCGGATTTTCTTTGCATGTTTTTGCGGGTTATAAGGCCTTTGATTACGGGAAGATTCTCAGCCTGCGGCCGTTTGGCCCTGGCGCCGTCACATAAAATATGATATGATGGACAATAGTATAGTAGAGTGTGTGCAGGAGGAAGAAAATGAATCAGGAATGGTCTTTGGATGTTCTCTACAAGGGATACGACGATCCGGAATTTATCCGCGATATGGAGCTGATTCCGGACAAGATTGAGGAGTACGCAAGCGTGGTGGCTGCCCTGGGCGAGGGAGATGTTAAGGAGCAGCTGGTCTCCCTTCTGAAGGCGGAGGAGGAATTTGAAACATTTTTTGTGCGCCTGGACGTCTTTTTGAGTCTGAAGCAGTCGGTTGACGGCAATGACGAGCAGGCGGCCAATGGAGTGGCGCGGCTCATGGACGCTCTGGGCAAGGTGAAAAAGTATGAGGCGGCGGCGGAGCGTTTTGTTTCGTCCATCGCAGATTTGCCGGCTCTTATCGATTCCGATGATTTTCTGCGTGAATATCGGTACCGGCTGATGCATGCGAAGGAAGAGGCTGCTCATCTGCTGGACGACGGGGCGGAGGATGTGCTGGCAAGGATGGATGTATCCGCCGGACAGGCCTGGGGAAATCTGCAGAGCTATTTGACCAGCACAGTGGAAGTGGACTGGCAGGGAGGCAAGACCAATCTGTCCCATATCCGCAATCTGGCCTATGACGGCGACGGGAATATTCGCAGGCAGGCCTATGAGGCGGAGCTGGCGGCATATCCAAAGGTGGAGGCCTCGGTGGCCTTTGCCCTCAATAATATCAAGAGTCAGGCCAATACGGTGGCGGAGCTGCGGGGCTATGATTCTGTTCTGGATATGACTCTGCATCAGTCCCGGATGAGCCGTCAGACTCTGGACGCATTGATGGATTCGGTGCAGCGCTTCCTGCCTCGTTTCCGTCAGTACCTGCGGGCCAAGGGAAGGGCTCTGGGCCATGAAAACGGCCTGCCCTGGTACGATCTTTTCGCTCCCATGGGAGAAGGCGGGAGAGACTTTACTCTGGAGGAGGCCAAAGAGTACCTGGTGTCTCATTTCCGTCCCTTTGCGGCGGATATGGCCGACATGATAGAGGAGGCCTTTGACCAGGCCTGGATTGACTTTTATCCCCGGCCGGGCAAGGAGGGAGGAGCCTTCTGTGCCGGTTATCCCATCTTTGGCCAGAGTTTTATTCTGACGAATTTCGGAGGCAAGCTGGGAGACGTGGTGACCCTGGCTCATGAGCTGGGACATGCCTATCACAATCGCTGCCTGGAGGGCAACCGCCCGTTAAATACTATGGATTATCCGATGCCGGTGGCGGAGACGGCCTCCACCTTTAATGAGACGGTGATTATGAGCGCGGCCATTGCCGAGGCGGACGAGAAGGAGAAACTGGCCCTTTTGGACAGCCGTCTGTCTGACCTGACCCAGAGCATCTGCGATATTTATTCGCGGTATCTCTTCGAGTCGGAGGTGGTGGAGCGAAGAAAGAGCTCCTTCCTTTTCCCGGCCAGACTGAAAGAGATCATGCTGGATGCCCAGAGACAGTCCTATGGGGACGGCCTGGACTCGGAGGTTCTCCATCCCTATATGTGGGTGTGCAAGAGCCATTACTATTCGGCGTCGCTGAATTTCTATAATTTCCCCTATGCTTTTGGGGCTCTCTTTGCTCTGGGGCTGTATGCTCAGTACAAGGAGGTGGGAGACGCTTTTGTGCCGAAATACCGCGCCCTGCTTCGGGCGACGACTACGGCCAGTGTGGAGGATGTGGCAAAGACGGCTGGTATCGATCTGACGCAGACGGAATTTTGGGACAAGAGCCTTGCCATGATCGGCGAGGACATCGATACTTTCATTTCGCTGGCAGAGCAGAAAGGCTGAGCCTATGGGAAAGGATGTACAGATACAGATAAGAGCGCACGGGAAGATCAATCTGGGAATCGATGTTCTCGGAAAACGCGAAGATGGATACCACGAGGTAAGGATGATCATGCAGACGGTCCGTCTCCATGATCGGGTAACCTTAAAGAGAGAGGAAACGCCGGGCATTCGGATCAGCAGCAATCTGTCCTTTTTGCCCTGCGATGAGAGTAATCTGGCATACAAGGCTGCCAGCCTCCTGTTTCAGGAATTTTCACTGGAAGGAGGGCTGTCGGTCCATCTGGAAAAAAGAATTCCGGTGGCAGCCGGCATGGCCGGCGGCAGCGCAGACTGTGCGGCGGTTCTTAGAGGCGTCAACCGGCTGTATCATCTGGGACTGAATCTGTCTGAGCTTCAGAAACGGGGGGTGCGCCTGGGAGCGGACGTGCCTTACTGCCTGATGGGAGGGACGGCTCTGGCAGAGGGAATCGGAGAAAAGCTGACGGCCCTTCCTCCGGCTCCGGGCAGACTGCTGCTGATCGCCAAGCCGCCGGTGAGTCTGTCGTCCCGCTATATTTATACCCATTTGACTTTGAATGAACAGACTGTCCATCCGGATATCGACGGAATGGTGGAAGCCATCCGGCAGGGAGATGCGGGCGGCATGATCCGGAGACTGGGAAATGTACTGGAGGATGCTGCTTTGGGCAAATGTCCTCAGATCGGGCAGATCAAGAGGACGATGCTGGAAAATGGGGCGAGGGGAGCGCTGATGAGCGGCAGCGGTCCCACTGTGTTCGGATTCTTTGACGATATCCGTCAGGCAAGGCGGGCGGCCAAGGCCTGCCGCAGCCAGAAGCTGGCCAGACAGATCTATATTACGGAGCTGTATCCGCCCAGGAAGACCGTGGAGCTGTCCTGACAGGCGAGGGGGGAACGAACATCGGCCACAGTGTCCGCCAGGAAAGGAAAAGGTATACTTGAAAGAACTGAGATTGGAAGACGATGCGAGCATGTCTCTGCGGGAGGCGGTGTATCAGACTCTGCGCAGGGCGATTTTGACGGATGTGTTTAAACCCGGCGAGCGGCTCATGGAGATGAAGCTGGCGGCTCAGCTGGGAGTGAGCCGTACGCCGGTGAGAGAGGCTATTCATTTGCTGGAGAAGGAGTCCCTGGTCCGGCAGGTGCCCCGCAGAGGCGTGGTGGTGGCTCAGATCACGCCCAAGCAGCTGCGGGATGTGCTGGAGGTACGCAGCATGCTGGAGGAGCTGGCTGTGCAGCTGGCCTGCCGGCGGGCTACGGCAGAGGGCTTTGAGCGATTAAAAAAAGCCGAGGAGGATTTTTCTGCGGCTGTGTATGGCAATGCGCCGGTAACGGAGCTGGCGGAGAAGGACGTGGCCTTTCATGATGTGATTTATCAGATGACGGAAAATGACAAGCTGGTGCAGCTGGTGGCCAATCTTTGGGAGCAGATTTACCGATACCGGATTGAATATCTGAAGGATGTGAAGGTTCGGGAGGCTCTGGTGGAGGAGCACCGGCAGCTGCTCCATGCTCTTTGCGAGCGAAATGCAGCCGAGGCGGTTCGTCTGGCCCGCCTTCATATTGCCAATCAGGAATTGACCATAGCCAGACAGCTGGAGGAGGAGAAAAAGTGACGTTCAGGGAGAAGTATCTGGCCGGAGAGATCGAGTTTGAGGAGATTGATTCCTATGTCAGCCGCTGGGGCTTCGATGATACTACCTGCACGCTGCGGGAGTATCTGGGCCTTACGGTGGAGGAGGAGACCGCATGGGTCGAGGACAGCGACGAGGCGCTTCAAGAGCTTTTAGACCGGGAGAAGGCCGGGAAATAGAAAGTGAAAAAACCGCAGATAAATGAGATAAACATCAGGATGAAAAGGAGACGGAGAATCTGCCTGAAAATGGCAGGGGACTCGGTCTCCTTTATTATTATTTGTCAGGGGGGCGGGAGGGGCAAAGGGGGGCAGCCCCATCTCTTTGCTCAGGAAAAAAGCTCTCCCAGCCATTCCAGGAGCTTGAAGCGCACCACGGGTCTGCCGGAGTTTTCCAAAACCTCGTAATCCTCCTCGCCCAGGGCCTCCCGCAGCTGTTCCTGGGACTGTTTGGGTACGGAGGCGGTGCCTTCCTCCGTGAAACACAGGAGCGGGTAAAGGACGCACCACCAGTTCTGTCCGTCAGCTTCACCGATCTTTACCTGCAGCGCCCGGTAGGAGCCGGCGGGAAAGGTCAGATCCCCATAGGTTTTATCCGGGAAAGAACACCAGGCAACAGAGGCGGTGACGGGATAATCCTGCCCGGCCTGACGGATTACATCAGCAGCTACCTCCGTCAGTTCGTTGCAGTGTGAGGCAGCGAAAGCAGCGGCTTCATCGGCGCTGTCAAAAGCTTCGCCGTTCTCGGCCATATAGGCGATAAGGGCGTCGCGCACTTCCAGCTTCAGAGCCTGATCGGCTTCACTGTCGCTGTTGGCGACGACATGGAAACGCAGCACCTGATCTGCTATGCGGCTGACGTAACCAGCCTGCGTTATGTTGGAAATCAACAGCCATATAAGGACCGCCAGAAAGCAGACGGCGCTGAAGATACCGGCGATCAGGCCGGCCCGCAGCAGCCGCGGATTTGTATTGGAAAAAGAAAAATCATTCATGATACCATCCTCTTTGTCATAAGCTCTTAAGGAGAGCATTGCCAAATTGGCGCGTCTTATTCAGCCATACTTGAAAATAGGCGCGAAAGGAAGTAAAATAAAACAGACTTCGATAGAAGGCCGGTCTTGGCCCCGGTAATGGCCGGCTGCTCTCAGACGAGACGGTATATAACTGTATGGAGAAAAGGAGTTTTTGTGGAAAAAACCAGATTGTTGATATTGTTCGGCGGTCAGTCGGCAGAGCACGAGGTGTCCTGCCGTTCTGCCGTTACGGTGATCCGGGCAGTGAATCCGGAGAAATATGAGCTGCTGCTGGTGGGAATTACCAAGGAGGGACGCTGGGTAAAGACGGACAATGCAGACCAGATCGAGAAGAATTGCTGGCAGACCGGCAAAACCTCAGCGGTGCTTTCGCCGGACGCTTCCTGCCGCGGCGTCTGGCTGATGGACGGAAAGAAGATGCAGTTTTGGCCGGTGGACGCAGCATTTCCGGTGCTGCACGGCTGGCTGGGAGAGGACGGGAGCGTTCAGGGGATTTTTGAACTGGCCCGCATTCCCTATGTAGGCTGCGGCGTTCTGTCGTCGGCCATCGCCATGGACAAAGTATTTACAAAGCGAATTGTAGAGGGGCTGGGGATTCGTCAGGCGGCCTATGTGGTTCTGCATAGAAGACAGCTCTCCGATATGGACCGGGCCATAGGGCAGGTAGAGGATAAGCTTTCCTACCCTGTCTTTGTAAAGCCCTCCTGCTCCGGGTCCTCCCGCGGCGTCAGCCAGGCGAAAAACCGGGCGGAACTTAGAGAAAGTCTCATGCTGGCTGCTGGCTACGACCGCAAGCTTCTGGTGGAGGAGACGATCACAGGGCGGGAGCTGGAGTGCGCCGTGCTGGGCGGGGAGGAGCCCAGGGCCTCCGGTGTGGGAGAGATTCTGTCTGCGGCCGCCTTCTATGATTATGACGCCAAGTATAATAATCCCCAATCCCGTACGGTGGCAGACCCGCAGCTGCCGGGGGATGCAGCCGCGCAGATCCGGCGGGATGCTGTGGAGATATTCCGCGCCGTGGACGGCTGGGGAATGGCCAGGGTGGACTTCTTTCTGGAGGAGGCCACCGGCCAGGTGGTTTTCAATGAAATGAATACCATACCGGGATTTACCTCCATCAGCATGTATCCCTTTTTGTGGGAGTCCAGAGGCTTGTCGGTGGAAAATCTGGTGGAGCGTCTGATTCGTCTGGCCTTTGCCAGGGAATAGGGAGACTTTATAGAATTTATTGAGGAAAAACTTTTCTATTTATGCTATTTAAGAGAATTTGGGTGCGGCAGAATGCAGCTGCCAGGGAGTGAGAAAGATGGAGAGAGATTTTACAGCGGATAAGAACGCCCCGGTGGGGGTATTTGATTCCGGCGTGGGCGGCCTGACTGTGGTTCGTGAAATTATGCGCCAGATACCCGGTGAGGATATTATTTATTTTGGAGACACGGCCCGCGTGCCTTATGGAAGCAAGTCCAAGGCTACGATAATTCGTTATTCCCGCCAGATCGTCAATTTCCTGCGGACCAAAAAGGTCAAGGCCATTGTCATAGCCTGTAATACGGCCAGCGCGCAGGCCCTTCAGGTTATTGAGGCGGAGCAGGATATTCCCGTGCTGGGGGTTATAGGCGCCGGCGCCAGGATGGCGGCTCAGGTGACCAAAAATAATCGGATCGGCGTCATCGCCACGCGGGGAACCATCGACTCCGGCGTCTATGGACAGGTCCTTCACGGACTGGACCCACGTTTTCAGGTGTTTGGAAAGGCCTGCCCGCTGTTTGTGCCGCTGGTGGAGGAAGGTCTGACCCATGATTTTATCACCGAGGAGATTGCCCGGCGCTATGTGAAGGATCTGCAATATAAGGATATTGACACGCTGATTTTGGGCTGTACCCATTATCCCCTGCTTCGTACGCTGCTGCGAAAGGTGATGGGGCCTGGCGTCACGCTGGTTAATCCTGCCTATGAGACGGCTATCGAGCTCAAAGAGCTGCTCAGAGAACGGGGGCTGGCCAGGGACGAGCGTTTGGACGGACAAGCCGACTACCGCTTTTATGTAAGCGATCTGGCGGATCAGTTTCAGGAATTTGCCGCTTCGATTCTGCCCTATGATATTCATCAGACCGAGCAGATCGATATTGAGGAATACGGCACGCTGCGGGAAGAAACGAGGGAGGAGAGCCATGACCCGGAAGGTAAGGATTGAGACCGCCGGAGTGCAGACGTGGGCCGGCCGGGACGAGGCCGGCGAGATAATCGAAGAAAAGGAAGAAACCATAACGACAGCCGAGGGAACCTGGTCCGTACAAAATGGCAGGGATTTTCTGCTCTATGACGAGGAGACACAGGACGGCACGGTGCGCACGATGATCAAGCTTTCCCCCGAAAAAATGGAGGTGATAAGAAGCGGCGCGGTCCGTTCCCGCCTGGAGCTGGAGCCGGGCAGGATCTGTGAGACCTGGTATAATTTGCCCGCCGGAAGGCTGGCTTTGAAAATTCACACGACAGGACTGGAGGCAGTAAGAGAGAATGGCTGTCTTCGGATGGTCCGCGCAGAGTACAGGCTTATCTGGGGAGATGGGATGGAAGTGAGCTGCCGCCTGGAGGTACGGGTGCTGTCAGAAGCATAAAGCGCTGATAAAAATGTGATAGGAAAGATAAAAAAGGACGGCTTGCGCAGCTGCTTGTACTGCGAAGCCGTCTGTTTTTAATGAAATCGAGAAATTTCCCCGGCTGAACCTGGGTGACCTGGGCGAATCTGGCCGGGCTTGCTGTCCGGCGATATCCGCGGCGGCGAACCGGCCGGATTTATTCGGAGGCCAGGCTGTACTCGATGGAGGTTATCTCATCGTTCTCGATGATGAAGGACAGCTTTACGCTGCCTTTTACATAGGTGTAAGCATTACCGCTCTGCGTATAATCCTCACCGTAAGCGGCGGTCATATCGGCAGTCGTCATGTAAAGGGACACGCCCTCGGGGGTAGATGCCAGGTCGTCCCGCAGGGCGATGGTGGAAATTTCATTGACGCCGTCGGCATTGGGGATGGTGACGATCTCCACGCTGCCGTAAGTATAGGTGTAGTCGGTGCCCTGTCCGGCGCAGCTGGGGGCGCTGAATACGTTATCCGTCTCGCCGACTGCGCTGATCATATCATCCTGAGCCATGCCGGGTACCAGCTTCTGGCCGTTGAGCTCAAAGTAAAAGCCTTCGTCCGCCGCAGCCGCAGCCGTGGTCTCGCTTCCGCCGGCAGCCGTGGTAGAGGTATTGGAATCTCCGCCGCAGCCTACAGCCAGGAGAGCGGACAGGCACAGTATCAGCGCACAGGCAGTTAATTTCTTTTTCATTACCATTAAATCTCCTTCCTTTTGAAAAAGCAATCATTCAAAATTTTCATCGTCTAGTTTAGCGCATTTTGATGGAAGAAGCAAGCCCTCTTTTGACAAAGAGAGGATAGCTTTAAGCGAGAACGGGATTACATCTTCTGTATGCAGGACGTAAGGAATATAAGTTTGTTTTTCGTACAATAGATTGCTTTTCTTGTTCTCATCCCGCTTTTATATAGGCCTGGGCCTCGTCGCGGGACAGATGGAAAGTCAAAATCAATTCTTCTGCAATTTTGCTGTCGGAGCAGCCGGCCCTGCGCAGCATCGCGATTGCCCCTGCTATTCCTGCCCGCAAGCCTTCTTCCCGTCCTTTTTCTTGACCTTCTTTGCGTCCTTCTTCCCGTCCCTGGAGAAGACCTTTTTCCTCACCCTGCTTAATATAACGATCCAGCAGTTCACACATAGTGATTCCTCCTTCCTGTTTCAGAAATTCATTGGCTAGGATATCCAGATATCGTTTATCCTTGGTGAGTTCGGCCAAAAGCCGAAGCACCTCAGATACATGTTTTAGCTTGTGGGCTGAGAAAGCTGTTCCCTTTTGCACACTGCGGAAATATTCTGCCACAGCGCGAAAATCGCTGTGAAAGCAGGAAATCTGTTCATCGGACAGGAAGGCCATCTCGAAGAGATTCATCTGATAATCATTTACATAGGGCTTTAACCGATCTTCTATCGGGATGGCTTCACTCAGTTTTCTTGCCTTTTGCCAGTGGGCCCGTCCTCCAATTGATCTTCCGCAATCAGTTTTTCACCGGAAAAAAGCAGAGTATTTACAATATCTGCGAAAACATCGTTGTAGGATTCCAGGCGTTTTTCAGCAATATCTTTTTGTCCCATTTTACTTTTGTACCTCTTTCCGGCAGAACCGCAAAGGGCTCTGCCTATAGTATATCCCATCGGGTGTTGTTTTTCAATTTGCTTTTGAGAGGAATGCGTGGGGTGGATGCGTGATGTATGAAATGATGCATGAAACAATGCGCAAAGAAGTGCGCAAAGAAATATAGAAAACAAGAAAGAACCTGAAAACAGAAAATTGAGGAAATAAAAAACGAGAAAAAGAGAAGAAAATAACGAGAAAACAAACAGGGCGAAACAGGAGAGCCGGAAAGCAATAAGAAAGAGAAATAGAAACAGAAATCAAAGTAGAAATAAAAGTAGAAGTAAAAGTAAAATCAGATGTGAAAACAGAAGAAAAAGAAATGGGAGCAGGAAGGAGGCGCAGGGAAAGCAGCCTCCCTTCCTGTCCGATAAGATCATTTTAGCATATCGTTGGTTTGCATTGCAAGTTTTATGTTTTATATTCCCTTATATTCCCCGACTAATTTCCGGCGGCGATCTCCGCCTCCTGACGGGCCTTATCCTCCTGATACCAGAGGGCCTTTTCCTGCCAGGCAGCCTCCAGAGCCTCTTCTCCGCGGCGGCTCTCCAGGCCGCACTGATCCCGCAGGATGGCTCCGAAGTAGTGGGACAGCTTTTCTGCTCCCGACAGATTCAGATGGAGCCCGCCGTCGTAGGTGTCGGTCTGAAAATCCAGCCCGGCCTCGTCGGCCTGATCCAGAAGATTTACATAGAGAAGATCATGCTCGTTGGCATAATCGACGATCTGAGCATCCCACTCGTCGTACCAGTAAGGGTAAAGGCTGGGCGCCTTGACCAGCACCAGCTGGATGCCGTTTTCCTCGCAGAGGATGCGGATCTTGTCCAGATATTCCATCTGCGCAGCGTCGATGGTATAATCTCCCAGAGGTCTTCCCTCCGGTACGTTTTCGGCGGGAAGGGAATCCACCCGCATATAGTAGCCGTTGTGGGAGACCAGATCCCGGTGGAAGAGATAGGTGAAATCATCCGCCGTCAGCTCCGTGATCCGGGAATGGTAACGCAGCAGAGGAAATACATAGTCGAGGAAGGATTCCTCCTCTGTCATGGAATCCAGAATGGCGTTTACCTTGGAAAGGGACCAGCGCATGCCATCCAGAGTCATCCGGTTGTAGGATTCCCTGGGAGCCTCGTTGTAGGGAACAGCCAGAACGCTGAAGACCACCACGTCGGGAGTCTCGTAACGCAGGGTATCCTCCAGAATATAATAGGACTGGCTCACCAGCTGCTGAGCGCTGCCCCGGATATAGCTGTTGATTCCGTATTCCTCCCACAGCACCATGGGGGAGAAGTTCTCATAGACCTCGCAGTCTCCCAGGAAGATCACGTCGTGATCCTTTTCTTCATCGTAGTATTCGGCGATAAAGTTGCCTTCCACCACATCGTCCATATATTTAGGCATAACCAGGCGCTGCAAGAGATACAGGCTGCCGGCGATAAACAGTATTATGACGACGGCGGACAAAAACTTTTTCTTTTTCATGGCCGTCCTCCTTAAAACTGATTGTAGATGAACTGGGTGGCGTCATAGCCGATGCCGTAAGCGCCAAACAGAATCACGATGAGGAACAGGCCATACCAAGCAATAACGCGCACCGGCAGGGCGCGGGCGGCGATGAGACCGCGCACGGACTGGCCTTTTTCCTGAATCCGGCTGATGATAAAGACCAGAATCAGAGATACCAGGAGAATCCAGTAATCTACAGCGGACAGGCCGATGGCAAGCAGGCTTCCATCCCAGAATACCGAGAGACGGAAGGATGTAAACATGCTGACAAAAGAGCGGACCACAGTGGAGACGCTGTCATAATAGTCAAACATGCACAGAAGGCTTACGAACAAGAAGGTACGGACCATTCGAAAGCTATTCCACAGAGCATTTTTTTCCAGCCGGGGGAAACGCTCGTAGAAGCGCCGGTAGGAAGGCTCCAGCTCCTGGGACAAAAGCAGAAAGAAGCCGTTTAACAGCCCCCAGACAACGAAGTTCCAGCTGGCGCCATGCCAGATGCCGGTGGACAGCCACACGGTCATGGTGGCGGTGTAGACAGTGAAACGGCGGCTTAAGCCCTCGTGGCCGGCGGCCTTCATCTTCTTGGCCCGGGCCAGCATGGCAGGACTGGTGGAAATCGGATAGAACAGATAGTCCTTAAACCAGTTGCACAGAGATATATGCCAGCGGTGCCAGTAGTCCTTCAGACTCTTGGAGAAATAGGGCCGCTTGAAGTTTTCCGGCAGGGTGATGCCCAGGGCCTGGGAAAGACCGATGACGATATCGATACCGCCGGAAAAATCCATATACAGATCGATGGCATAAAAGATCATGCCGACGAAAACGTAAGCTCCGGTATAGGCGGACGGGTCGCCGGATATGGTGGTCAGGCCGGCGATAATCCGGTCTGCTATGACCATCTTTTTGAAGTATCCGTAGAGCATCCGCTGCAGGCCGAAGGATACCTGCCTGCCATCGAAGGGATGACTGGCATAGAGGTCCTTTGACAGAGAGCCAAAACGGCTGATGGGGCCCTGGATCAGCTGCGGGAAAAAGGAGACGAACAGAGAAAACTTAAAGAAATTTCTCTCCGGCTCGTATTCTCCCCGGTACAGATCAATCAGATACCCCATGGTCTGGAAGGTGTAAAAGGAAATGCCCAGGGGAAGAGTCAGCTGAAAGAACAGATCTTCCCCGGAGGCTCCGAAAAGGCCGCTTATGTTGGAGACAACAAAGTTTCCATATTTGATGACGCCCAGAATGCCGAAATTGAACAGCAGGGCGAATATCAGCCAGGCCTTTTGCTTTTTCTTGACCGCAGCCTTGTAGGCTTTCTTTTCCTCGCGGCTGAGCTCATCCTTATGCAGCTTAAGCCTTGCGTCCTGCCTGCGCTTAAGCTCCCAGATCCGCAGAGACACAAAGTAAGCGCAGATCGTGGTGGACAGGATATAGCCCAGGTATTTGACTCCGGAAAAGCAGTAAAAGGCGTAACTGGCAATAAGCAGCAGGGCCCACTGCCACCGGCGCGGAATCACATAATAGAGAATAAGCAGCAGTCCGGCAAAAAGCAGAAAGCTGTAGGAGGTGATGGACATGCTTATTCCTCATCTTCCAGGCGCTCGATCAGAGCCCACAGGGCCTGAGCCGAGTTGAAATTCTCCGGGATAATATCCTTGGCGGAAATGTTTACGTCAAACTCATTGTTGATTTCCGCGATCAGAGAGACGATGTCGAAGGAGTCCAGGATCTCGTCGTCGATCAGCGTATCGCAGGTCTCAAAGTCCACATCGGGGTGCAGGTCGTTTAAAATCTCCAATAAGGTATCCATAGTTATCTTTTCCTTTCCTTTAAATAATTTTCTTTTAGAAGCACACGGTTGATTTTACCGGTAGCTGTCAGAGGCATGGTCTCCAGCTGGCGGATGGTGTTGGGAAGCATGTAGCGCTGGAGCTTTTCTTTCAGGGCCTGCATCAGATCTTTTTCGCTGATGCCGCCCACATAGAAGAGGACAATCTTGCCCTTTTCCGTATCGTAGATGCAGCCGGAGCTTTTGATTTCGTCCAGCATGTTCACATTGGCCTCGATCTCGCCCAGCTCGATGCGGTGGCCCATATGCTTGATCTGAAAATCCTTGCGGGAGACGAATACCAGATCGCCGTCCTTGTTAAAGCGGCCGATATCTCCGGTCCGGTAGATGAGCTCCGGCCAGGATTTGTTCAGCGGATTCTGCACAAAGGAGGAGGCTGTCCGCTCCGGATCGTTGATGTAGCCCAGAGAAACCGCCGTTCCGCGAATGCAGATTTCTCCCTGTTCGCCGGGGGCGGCCAGGGTGTTGTCGTCCTTTAACAGCAGAATTTCCGTGTTTTTGAAGGGACGGCCGATGGGGATGGCCTCGTCCAGACCAAACTCCCTCTCCACATGGTAGTAGCAGCAGACGCCGGTGCCCTCGGTGGGACCGTAGAGGTTGGTAAAGCGCGCGTTGGGCAGGGCCCGTTTCCAGATATTGAACTGCTTCACCGGGAAAACCTCGCCCACAAAGGCGATGGTATGCAGATATTTTGGAGGCAGCTCCGTAAGAGCGCCAAAGGCCGACAGCATGGTCAGTGCCGAGACCACCCAGCACAGGGTGTTGACCTGATGTTCATTTAAAAACTCCAGGACTTTCATCGGGAATTTGAACATGCTCTTGGGCACGATGTAGGCCGTGGCCCCGCACTTCAGCGTAGGATAGATATCCTTTAAGCTGGCGTCGAAGTAAAGAGGGGTCTGGTTGGCAAAAACCGTATCCTCGTTAAAGCCCAGGGTCTCTGACAGCTGTTCGATGTAGTTGATCAGAGAACGGTGGCAGGCCGCCACGCCCTTGGGGATGCCGGTGGAACCGGATGTAAAGAACACATAGACCGGATCGGTGTCAATGGTGCGGCTGCGCACATTCGCCAGAGCGGCTGCATCGGCCGGGGTCTGAATCAGGTCGCCGTAAAGCCAGAGTTCGCCGTCAAAATCAAAGGTGCGGGCCGTATCCAGAGTGGTTTCATCGCAGATAATGGCTCTGGGATGAAGATTTTGAAGGATTAAATCAATGCGGGCCCGGGGCATTTCCTCGTCGATGGGGACATAATAGCAGCCCCCCTGCAATACGCCCAGGAAGGCGACGACCGCATTGGGATGGCGGTTCATAAAGACCACCACCGGCTGGCGGAACATCCCCAGGGCTGCAAGATAAGAGCCGATGGAACGGCTTCTGTCATCCAGCTGCCGGAAGGTGACGCCGTCTTCTTGGCTGACGCCGCCAAAGGCCAGTTTGTCCGGCACGCGCCGTACAGTCTGATCCAGATAATCCAGAATGTGATTTTGCATGATTACCTCTTTTCAAAATGTTCTTGATCTTAAATATCTTGGCTGACGAGGCGGGGAAAGCTCCCCGCCATCATCAACATAGCATGATTTGCGGGCAGATACAAGCCCGGCTGCCGTAAAAAGTTTATTATTCAACCTCCGGATAGAGGCTCTTGTCGTACACGTGGGTGCCGTTGTGCGTGGAGGAGTAGGCCTCCAGCTCTGCATCCGTCAGATAGAAGAAGGTGGAACCGTCCTTTCTGGGCGTGCAGTCAAAGTGATACCAGCCCTCGCCGATGTTGACCAGACTCCAGAAATGGGTCGGGATATCGGTGGAACCCTCCGGCACCACCTTGGCCACGTCGATGTTGGCGATACCGGCGCGGGTCAGCAGGAATTTGGCCTGAGCGGCATAGGTGAAGCAGTCGCCGCTGTGCTGGGTAAAGCCCTGGTACGCTCCCAGAGTGTAATCTTCCTCCTGGGCATGGCTGGTATAGCTGGTATTCTGACGAATCCAGTTGTAAATAGCCCGGAGCTTCTCCATTTCGGTCATGTCATCCGTGATGATCTCCGCCAGGATTTCGTCTGCCATGGCGTTCACCTCGTCGATGTCGGCCACTTCTGCATCCGCCTCCAGCACATAGACTGTGCCGGTGGCAGTGGCGGCGTTGCCGGAGGAGTCGGTGACGGTGGCCGTATAGGTGTAATCGCCGACGGTATTTAAATCTACCTGGCTGTTGTCCGCTTCTACGGTCAGCTGATCTTCGGTGTCCAGATTGTCATAGGCCCGGATCGCTTTTTTGTAGGAAACGGTGCCGCCCACGGTCACATGAATGTCGTCGGCAAAGACCTCGGGAGCCGCCGTATCCTTTACGACCAGCGTGGAGGAGAGGGTCTGATCCCCCGCCTGTATGGTTACCGGATATTCTCCAGGGACGCTGGTATCCACCTCGGGCTCCGCGGAAAAGGAGACGGCGTCCGCCGTTATGCCCTGGCCTTCCAGTACGGACAGATATTCATCGGACAGAAAGGCGGAGGCGGCGGGAATCTCCTCGCCGGTACCGATTTCCACCGAGGGTCTGGCGCCGCTGACGGTCAGGGTGGCAGTCACGGTAGCGCTGTTGCCGGCGGCGTCGGTGAGTATAATCTCCACCTGCTGATCGCCGTCGGTATACAGATCGGGCTCAGAGGCAAAGGCCGCGGTTACTTCGGTGGCATCCTGCAGCTGATCGATAAAGTCCATGGGCTCCACAGCTTCACCGTAAGCGGTGGTTACAGCTTTGGTGGTAGCCGCTGGCTTGGTAGTATCCTGTACATGGATGGTGGAATGATAGGTAAAGGGCGACAGGCGGATTTCCACCTCATAGTCTCCTGGTACACTGGTGTCGATATTCAGGGGCTGCGTATTTTTGGCCTTGTCGCCGTTATAGCGCATCAGATCCGCAGTGGTGATGGAGGCGCCCGCTTCCACATTGAGGGTGCCGATCACGCGGCGTCCAAAGTAAAGGCCGACTGCCAGGCAGATAACGGCGATGAAGGCTGCGGCGCCGATGATAAAGGGCAGCGTCTGGTTCTTGCGGCGGCGAGGCGGCCGGGATGCGCCTCCGCTTCCGTTTGTTCCATTTCCCCCATTCCTGCCGCCATTTCCACCGTTTCCTCCGTTACGGCTGCTGCCGCTGCGTCCGGCGGCTTCCGGACGGGGACGGCGATTTGACGCGGAGGGACGGTCTGTCCCCTGGGCGTTTCGCTCCTTGTCCCGGGGCGAAGGGGCGGAAGTTCTGGATGCGGCAGAGGCGGTGTGCCTGGGGCCGGATTCTTTGAGAACGTCCGTCTCCGGAACGAAGCGCTTGGGCGTATGGGCTGCCGGTCTGGCTGCCGGGGCCGCCGTTCGCTCGGAAGCGGAAGTACGGCCGGCGGAGCTGCTGCCTGAACTGCTGCCGGAACCGGCGCTGCGTGTGACCGGCTGACGGCTGGAGACGGACGGAGTCCGGCTCTGGCGGGTCAGGGGAATCACATTGATGCCGTCGTCGGGACGGCCGGGCACGGTCAGGCGGGGAGCCTCATTGTCTTTTTTCAGTTCCTCCAGCACAGTGGGAGAGGGAGCTGGCGCCTCCTGCTTTTGCAGGCTGGCGAATACGGAATCTGCCAGCACGGAATCCTTCAGCATGGAATCGGTCAGGACAGAATCTCCCAGGGCAGGATCGTCAAATACGGTATCGGCGTGGGCACCGTTTTGGAATACGGAGTCAGAGCTTCTCTGCTCCTGCATATGAACGGAAGCCTTGGGACTGTCCAGCCGGGGGCTGCCCAGCTCGGGCGTGTTGAGCAGATGGCTGGGAATACCCTTGCGCACCAGGCGGATACCCTTTTTATGATCGGCAAAATAGATATTGGGCAGATCGCGGCTCAAAAAGAGGTAGCCGCCCTCCGTCACCGAATAGGCGCCGATATTATGGAACAGGAAATAGTCGCCGATGCGCAGATCCTGTACCGGGAAATTGCGGGCCACCACGTCGTTAAAGGTACACAGGGAGCCGCACAGCATATAGGTTTTGGGAGGCTCGTCCTTTATCCGGTGCATGGGTACATGCTCGATCCGGGGCGTTTTCATGGCCATATTCTGGCCGTAGTAATTGATATGGTGAATGCCGCCGTCGATGATGCAGTAGCCGGCTTCCTTATTGAATTTAACGTCCTCTGCCCGGGTGGCAAAATATCCGCAGGAAGCCACGGGATAACGGCCCATTTCCAGAATGATCTGGCAGGGATATTTTTTCTCCTCCAGATAGTCGCGGATGCGGGTCAGATCGGCGAATTCATTGTCAAAGGAATCGTTGGTGAAATAGGGGACCCACAGGCCTGTGCCGTATTCCATCTGTTCCGGCTGGAAATCATAAATTTCTTTCAGCTTGTCGCAGAAGCCGAATACATATTCCAGCTCCTCGATGGTATGGGCCACTTTCTTTTTCTGAGTGCCGGTGAAATACTGAATGCCCAGAATGTGGACATAGGGATTTAACTGCCGGCGGGCTATGATCTGTTCGATATCCTCCTCGTTCATGCCAAACTGGGAGCCGTTGGTCAGACGCAGAATCACCGGAATTACCTGGCGCAGATTGGTTGCGCATTCCGATATCAAATCAAACTGGTGGACGGACTCCGCGGTCATGACGCCTACCCGGTAATTTGCGGCGACGCGCACGGAGTCGGCAGTCTTATTGATGCCGGAGAAAACCACTTTATCCATGGGGATGGCGCAGTTTTTGCAGATCTCCAGTTCGCCGGGGGAGCAGACCTCGTACTTGGGGACCAGATCGTCCATTGCGTTCAGAACAAAGGGATTTGCCTTGACGGCATAGCACATTTTGGCACGGTCTCCAAGAAGCTCGCAGATCATGGCCACCTTGCGCCGCAGTATGTCAAGGTCAAAGATATAGGCAGGCGTCTGGATGACGCCGTTCTTTACATTGGAAACAATATCCTGATATTCCATGGTATAGAAAGCCCTCCTTTCTTTAACTTAGTAAGTGTAGCATAAAGAAAAGACCTTGACAATATTGGCCATAGGTTTTTTCGATATTGAAAGAAAAAATTAATTGAATCGAACAATACACCTCCGGCCCATTATAAGTCAGGCTGCGACGGCCGGCTTATGTCCATAATGAGTCTGGAGGTGTATCTTTAGAAGGGTATTGACAGTCTAAAACACCAGATCTTATTTCGTATTGGAAGATCTGTGCGCGTCCTTTACGGCAATGTCGATATAGTCGCCTACGGCATGGATGTAGGGGAATACCAGATGAAGAGTACCGTCCTGCCAGTAGGTGCAGCCCACAGCGGAAGGGTTCTTGCCGTCAAAGTCCATCTGATTAAAAAGCTCCGCCAGGGCGGCCTCGTCTGATTTGGCGGCCCGGTTGGGGATGAATTCCTCGTACATATCAAGGAGGCCTTCCATGGTGATGTGACGGGTCACATCGGTGCCGTCCGGAGCGGCTACGGTGTAGGCGGTCTGAGCCTCGCCGTCCGCCGCAGCCTTATCGGCGGCAATCAGATCGGCAGCGATGGAATTGGTGCTGCAAAGCTGATGCAGGCGAAGGCTGTCGCCGGTGGAAGGATCGATATTGTAGGAGGTCAGAGTGACGGTAGGATAGGCAGCATCCTGAACCGTGGTCTCCGTGATTTTTACAAGGCTTGCCAGACGGGAGGTCTGGGAGCTCAAGCGCCAGCTGACGGTAACGGTGTCTCCCTCGGAGAGTCCTTCCGCCGTGCTGGCGGCGTCCTGCCGGAAATAGTCGTTCCAGCGCGTCACATCCGACTCACTGCGCAGCCCTGTCAGCTGGGGATAGCTGATGTCGGAGCCTTCCGGCGCTTCGTAGCTTACCAGAGAGACGGCAAATTTCGGTTCGGAGGCAGTGGTCTCGGAGGCGGTAGTCTCCGGCGCTGCCGTCGCAGGCTCCTGCGTGGGCGCCTCGGTGGACGGGGCCTGGGTCGTGGAAGGCTGGGTGATGACAACAGGCTCATCGGCTGCACAGGAGCAGGCCGACAGGACCAGTGCGCACGTAATAGACAATACAGTAAAGGCGATTCCCTTTTTCATCTTTTGCATCCTTTCTGCTGCGCCAGCTTTGCAACCGGCTGCGCAGCGGCAGTTTTCATACATAGTAACGTCCGCGCCGGCGGATATATTTATGTGATGCCTTATGAGACGATTATAAGCGGGGACCGCCGATATTGCAACGAAAGTAAGAAATTTGTAATCAATTTTGTCCCGGGGAGCGGTTAGTAGCCTTCCTTCAGCAAATCCTGGTAGACAGATCGGGAAATTTCAAACTGAGGGGAGCCCATGGAGCCGGGAGCGATCTCATATTCGTCGAACTGGATTACCAGGTTGCCGTCCTCGGAGAAGAAGAAATTCTGGTCCGGAGTGATGGAGTGAAAATCCATGCCCTCATATTCGGTGTCGATCCAGTAAGTTATATTGTCGTCCTTTGCCATCTGTTCCTTCATCTGGCGAAGAATTTCATCACTGATGACAGTCTGATAATCGCTTCCCTCCAGGAAAAGGTCAGACAGCTGTACGATCTGGCCGCTCTGCTTGTCAATATGATAATAGTAGTAGGTCTGCGTGCCGCTGCCGGAACCGTAGTAAACCAGAATCTGCAAGGTGAACCAGGCGTCGTTGTTGGTAACGACCTGATAGGAGACGGACAGTTCTGTGTGGCCGGAGTCGCCAAGCGCGGCCCGATCGGCCTCAAACTCTGCGATCAGCCGGTCAGTCATGGCCTGCACATCGGCGTTGATGGCATCTACGGAATCGCCCAGAGAGCTGTTCTCGCTTTCCGTCTCCAGCTCCACCTGAGGCACGTCCACGCTGGAGCGGTGGTAGCCGTCATCGTAAAAATAGTTGCGAATGGTGATGACCTCCACAATGGCGCCGATGACTGGCAGCTCGCTCATGGTCTCAGCGGCCGACGCGCTGATATTGGGAAGCAGAAAAAAGAGGGCGAGTACAGCGGCGGCAGCAGCGGCCGGCCGGGGCAAACGGGGTTTCCTCCGGGAGGAGGACAGCTTGCGTGCCGCAGGAAATGGCCCTGGCTCTTCCGCCTCATCGGAGGAGCCGGGCGTGCTTGGCAGACGCCTTAAGGTGCGCCGGATGCACTCCTCTGTCTCCGGAGGAAGCGTAAGTCTTTCCTTCCGTGCCAGACTGCGTATTTGTTTGTCGATAGGGTTCATAACCTTTCTCCTTATAGATCGAGCATCGTCTTCAGGCGGCCTCTGGCCCGGGAGAGCCGGGTTTTGACCGCGCCGGCGGACAGCCCTGTTATTTCACTGATCTGTTTCACGGACATTTCCTCGTAATAGAAAAGGATAACAACGGTGCGGTATTCCACCGGCAGGGCCTTTATTGCATCTCCCAGGGCCATATCGGCGGAATAGGATGGAGTATCGGAAGGCTCTTTACCGGGCGGGATGTCCGAGAGCGAGACGGAAGGCTTGCGTTGGCGAAGAATATCATAGGCCGCGTTATGCAGAATACGTATGATCCAGGGACGAAATTTATCCGGGTCCCTGAGTGCGCCAAGCTTTTCATAGCCGGCGCACAAGGCCTCCTGGAGGGCGTCTCTGGCATCCTCCTCGTCGCGCAGCAGGCTGACAGCCAGCCTGTAAAGGCTCGCCTGGCAGGCAGTGATCTGTTCGGTGTACCACTTCTTTTTATCGGTTATATATGTCATCAGGCTTCAGTCCTTAGTCATTGGGCAGGCTTTGACTGGACGCAGGTTTCGTAGATCCATTGACCCCACTGGGCGTAATATTTGCCGTAAGGGTGCGTATCATCGGCGCTGTATTCTGCATTCAAAGCCCCGTTTTCATCGTCAAACAGGGGATTGACATCGAGATAAAAAATGTTTTCATTGTCGGCCAGGGCGGCGATTTCCGCATTGAGACGGTTAATATTATCGTTGTTATAGATCTCGTCTGAGTCGGATCGGCTGGCGGTCAGGTGCAGGTTGGCGCACACGTAGAGAGTGGCCTGGGGCTGCATCTGGCGGATGAAATCTACCACCTCGCTGTATTGGCTGACTACGGATGAAAAACTGTATCCCAGTTCGTTGATCCCCAGCATTAAAAAGATTTTACCATAGCTTTTTTGCTCAAACAAGGTGGTCAATGTTACTTTTCCCACATTCGGCACGGAAACTTCTTCGGAGAGGACCTTAAAGGAGCTCATTCCCGATGTGGCAAAGAAGTTGGCGGTGTCAAGACCGGCGTATTCCATCAGGCCCACGGTGCGGGAATCTCCGATAAAGAGCACGTCGGAGAAGAATTCCTCTTTGGTAGGCGTTTCGGAGGGAGCAGCCTCTCCCGACGTATTGGAGCCGGCGGTGGTTTCGTTTGTATTGGTTTCGCCGGACTCGTTTCCGGCAGCGGTGGTTTCATCGGCAGGATTACCTGCTGCGCCGGTTTCTCCGGCGGCCGTCTCGCCTGCCGGGTCTGTCTCGCCTGCCGGAGCTGTTTCATCTGCCGGGAGCGCTGCGCCTGTTTCGTCCTCATTGCCCTGGGGTTCCGTCTGAGACACGGTGGGAGGCTCCTGGACGATGGGGGTCTGCGTATCGTCAGCATCCTGCTTGAAAAGATCGTTGCGCAGGACAAAGGGCATCAGTACCAGGACAGAGAGCACGATTAGTATAGAAAAAAGAATATCGGAATGTTTCTTCATGTCTGTCTCCTCTCAAAAACGGAAATACATAAAGGGATCGTTCAGGCCCTGATGCAGAAGATAGACAGAGAGCCAGAATACAGCTGCCAACCCCACGGTTACAAGCAGACTGCGGCCATATTTCTGATAGAGCTTCCTGGGCAGGGGCGTGCAGAAAAGGAAGCAGACGATCAGCATGACGCCGTAGGTCTTGCCGTATTTGATATAGTCCTGAGCATATACATACTGCGCTTCGCCCCCCAGGAAAGGGAAAAGCCGTCCCAGATAAACCCCGATCTGCGACAGATCGGAGATGGCAAATACCAGCCAGGAGAGGGGAATTGCAAACAGCATGTATAAATGGCCCAGCAATGGAATCCTTTCCAGGATTTTCTTAAGCCCCAGTCTTTCGATGGACAAAAGGACGAAGAGCAGCAGTCCCCACAGGACGAAATTCCAGCTGGCGCCGTGCCAGAGTCCGGTAAAGAGCCAGACCACCAGCATATTGCGGTAGGTGCGAAGCTTGCCTTCACGGCTTCCGCCCAGAGGAATGTAGATGTAGTCACGAAACCACTGTCCCAGGCTCATATGCCACCGTCTCCAGAAATCCGTCATGGACAGGGACATGTAGGGATAGCGGAAGTTCTGAGGCAGGTGCAGGCCCATCATCAGACCAAGTCCGCGGGCCATCAGGGAGTAGGAGTAAAAATCCAGATAAAGCTGCATACTGAAGGCTGCAATGCCCATCCAGGCCAGGGGAGTGGAGATGCTTTCATAACCGATGGCCGTTACGTCGTTCCAGAGATTGCCGATCTGGTTGGCCAGTATAACCTTCATGCCCAGACCGATGCAGAATTCCCGCAGGCCGCAGTCGAAGAGACGGGGCGAGTGGGTGCGCTTCTTCAGAGAAGTCTCCACCTGATCGTAGGTGGTAATGGGGCCGGATATGATCTGCGGGTACATGGACATATAGGTGGCCACCCTGCCCACCGCATGGGTATCGTAGCTGGCGCCCCGGTATACATCAGCCAGATAGGAGACCACCTGGAAGGTAAAGAAGCTGATTCCGGGAGGCAGCGCCGGGTGAATATCCGGCAGATCTATGGACAGGAGCTGCTCCAGAGTGTCGCAGAAGAAGCCCAGGTATTTAAACAGGAAGAGCAGACCGAAGTCGTATGCAATTCCCACAATCAGCCACAGCTTTTTTTGCTCTGGGTTTGCCTGAATTTTCTGAGCAAGCACAATATTGATTATCATGGACAAAAGCAGCAGAAAAAAGTACAAGGGCTGATCCTTCGTCCCGATGGCATAAAAAATCAGACTGCCGCCCAGCAAAATAGTATTGCGGTATTTCTCCGGTGTCAAAAAGTAGACGATAAAATACAGCGGCATAAAACCAAATAAAAACGGAAGACTGCTGAAAACCATGGATGTTCCTCTCTTGTCGTTTATTGTCATATAAGCGCGAACGAACGCGTTTTGTGCGATGGTATATATAAGACGGAATGGCGGCGGAAAAGGTTACGGAAAAATGCTTACAAAAAGTTTACAATAATCTTATGATGCTGAAGGAATATTTTCGGAGCCGGCCGGGCCTTTACTTTGCATTGCAAAACACGTTCCTCTATGGTATATTATAGAAGAAAAATTGCGCCCCTACGGGCGTTTGCAAGTAGGAGGAGAAACCATGAAAGGCATTATTCTTGCGGGCGGCAGCGGTACGCGGCTGTATCCGCTGACCAAGGTGACATCGAAGCAGCTGCTTCCCATCTATGACAAGCCGATGATCTATTATCCTCTTTCCGTGCTCATGAGCGCAGGCATTCGAGATATTTTGATCATTTCTACGCCTGCCGATACGCCCAGGTTCGAGGATCTCTTAGGCGATGGCAGCCAGTTTGGCCTGCATCTGTCCTATGCGGTGCAGCCCAGTCCCGATGGACTGGCCCAGGCCTTTATTATCGGGGCGGACTTTATCGGAGAGGATTCGGTGGCCATGGTTTTGGGAGACAATATTTTCCATGGCCATGGACTGACCAAGAGGCTGAAGGCTGCGGCGGCCAAGGAGCATGGCGCTACGATTTTCGGCTATTATGTGGATGACCCGGAGCGCTTTGGCATTGTGGAGTTTGACAAGGAGGGGCGCGCCATTTCCATTGAGGAAAAGCCGGAGAAGCCTAAGTCCAATTACTGTGTTACCGGTTTGTATTTCTATGACAACCGGGTGGTGGAATATGCGAAAAATTTAAAGCCCTCGGCCAGAGGAGAGCTGGAGATCACCGACTTGAATCGGATTTATCTGGAGAACGGGGAGCTGGAGGTGACTCTGCTGGGACAGGGCTTTACCTGGCTGGATACAGGCACCCATGAGTCCTTAGTGGACGCCACCAATTTTGTCAAGACGGTAGAGACCCATCAGCATCGCAAGATTGCCTGCCTGGAGGAGATCGCTTACTTAAACGGCTGGATTTCCAGGGAGGAGCTTCTTAAGACCTACGAGGTATTTAAGAAAAATCAGTACGGAGCCTATTTAAAGGACGTGCTGGACGGGAAATATATCGATAAATAAGAATCCAATATACAAATAAGAATTCGATCAATAAGAACCATTCAGAAATAGAAAGGTTTCGATCAATAAAGATGAAAGGCGTTTTGTCCCGGCGGCAAACGCGGCGGAGGTAGAAATGAAAATTCTGGTAACAGGCGGAGCCGGCTTTATCGGCGGCAACTTCGTCCACTACATGGTAAACAAGTATCCCGAGGATCAGATCGTCAATCTGGATCTTCTGACCTATGCGGGCAATCTGGAGACCCTAAAGCCTGTGGAGGACAAGCCCAATTACAAGTTTGTGCGCGGCGATATTGCGGATCGTCCCTTTGTGATGGATCTCTTTGAGAAAGAGAAATTCGATGTGGTGGTAAACTTTGCTGCCGAATCCCATGTGGACCGGTCCATTACCGATCCCGGGATCTTTGTGCGCACCAACGTAATGGGCACCACGGTTCTTTTGGATGCGGCCCGCGCCTATGGCGTAAAGCGTTATCATCAGGTATCCACCGACGAGGTCTACGGGGATCTGCCTCTGGACCGGCCGGATCTGTTTTTCACGGAGGAGACGCCGCTGCACACCTCCAGCCCCTATTCCTCCAGCAAGGCCAGCGCGGATTTGTTTGTTCTGGCCTACCACAGGACTTACGGGCTGCCGGTGACGATTTCCCGCTGCTCCAACAACTACGGCCCCTACCATTTTCCGGAGAAGCTGATTCCTCTGATGATCAGCCGGGCGCTGGCCGATGAGAAGCTGCCGGTCTACGGCAAAGGGGATAATGTCAGAGACTGGCTCCATGTTCACGATCACTGCGTGGCCATCGACCTGATTATCCGCAAGGGCCGCGAGGGAGAAATCTACAATGTGGGCGGCCATAACGAGCGCACCAATCTGGAGGTGGTAAAGACCATCTTAAAGGCCCTTAATAAGCCGGAGAGCCTGATCGAATTTGTGACGGACCGCCCCGGCCATGACCGCCGCTATGCCATCGACCCTACTAAGCTGGAGACGGAGCTTGGCTGGGAGCCGGAGTATAATTTTGATACGGGTATTGCCCAGACGATTCAGTGGTATCTGGACAACCAGGACTGGTGGAAGCATATTTTGAGCGGCGAGTACAGCCAGTATTTTGAAAAGATGTACGGCGACCGCCTGCACGATTAATGAGGAAGGGTTCTCAGAACAGACGGCGGCAGAGGGCGGGAAAACGGATATGAATATCCCCCCTCTGCATATAATAGAATGAATGCCGCAAGCAAGAGGTTAGAGACATAATTAAGGAGAGCAAAAAGCCAATGGGAAAATATTTTGGAACAGACGGATTTCGCGGGGAGGCCAATCGTGTCCTGACGGTGGAGCACGCTTTTAAGGTGGGGCGTTTTCTTGGCTGGTATTACGGCCAGGAGCACCGCTGCAAGGTGGTCATCGGCAAGGATACCCGCCGCAGCAGCTATATGTTCGAGTATGCGCTGGTGGCCGGCCTTACCGCATCGGGAGCCGACGCCTATCTGCTGCATGTCACCACGACGCCCAGCGTAGCCTATGTGGTGCGCACCGAGGATTTTGACTGCGGTATTATGATCAGCGCCAGTCATAACGTTTTCTATGACAATGGCATCAAGGTGTTAAACGGCCAGGGCGAGAAGCTGACCGACGATGTGATTGAAAAGGTCGAGGCATATCTGGACGGAGAAATGGGAGAAATCCCGCTGGCAGTCCGGGAGGACGTGGGCTGCGCCTCCGATTATGCCATGGGCCGCAACCGCTATATCGGCTATCTGATCAGTCTGGCCACCCGTTCCTTCAAAAACATGCGCGTGGGTCTGGACTGCGCCAACGGCAGCGCCTTTGCCATTGCGAAAAATGTCTTCGACGCTCTGGGGGCCAAGACTTATGTGATCAATCACAGTCCCGACGGCACCAATATCAACCGCAACGCCGGTTCCACCCATATCGAGGTGCTGCAGCAGTTTGTAAAGGACAATAACCTGGATGTGGGTTTTGCCTACGATGGAGACGCTGACCGGTGCATTGCCGTGGATGAAAACGGAAATGTGGTGGACGGAGACGGCATTATGTATATCTGTGCAGAATACATGCGAGACAGAGGAATGCTGGAGACCAATACGGTAGTTACCACCATCATGTCCAACATGGGGCTTTATAAGGCTCTGGATAAGCTGGGAATCGGCTATGTTAAGACGGCGGTAGGCGACCGCTATGTATATGAGAATATGGCGCAGAACGGACACCGCCTGGGCGGCGAGCAGTCCGGCCATATTATTTTCAGCAAATATGCCTCCACAGGCGACGGCATTTTGACCTCCTTAAAGATAATGGAGGTAATGCTGGAGAGAAAGGAGACCCTGGGCAAGCTGGTGAAGCCTCTGAAAATCTATCCGCAGCTTTTAAAGAACGTAAAGGTGGTCAGCAAGCCGGAGGCTCTTAACGACCCGGACGTTCAGGCGGCTGTGGAAAAGGCTGAGAGGGAGCTGGGCGACGAGGGACGTATTCTGGTGCGTCAGAGCGGTACGGAGCCGGTGCTGCGGGTTATGGTGGAGGCATCCACCGATGAACTCTGCATAAAATATGTGGGTCTGGTGGTGGATACCCTGGCCCGCAAGGGACATGTAACCCTGTAAGGCAAGGATACCCTGTAAGGTAAAGAGACCAGGGGCCATTCCTTGCGGACGGTCCTGAATATACTCTTTACCGGTGTCATACCCTATTTTGCGAAAGCCAGCCAGCCTCGCAAGATAGGGTATGTGTTGTAGTGGGAGAGGAGAAGCGATGCAAAACTGGAGAGATAATATTCGCCGCGTGACGCCCTATACGCCGGGAGAGCAGCCGGCGGAGACGGACGTTGTAAAGCTTAATACCAATGAAAATCCCTATCCGCCGGCTCCTGAGGTGGAGGAGGCGCTGCGGGAGGCAGCCTGCGAGACTGGTCTTTTGCGGCGCTATCCCGACCCGGAAGCGCAGGAGTTAGTGGAGGCGCTGGCTTCCTTTTACGGGATGTCCCCTGAGAGGATTTTTGTGGGGGTGGGCTCGGATGACGTTCTTGCCATGAGCTTTCTGACCTTCTTTAATGGGGACAGGCCCCTGCTTTTCCCGGATATTACTTATTCCTTTTATGAGGTATGGGCCGGCCTGTTTCAGATTCCTTTTGAGAAGGTGCCCTTAGACGAGGGGTTCCATCTGCGAAAAGAGGATTATTTTCGGGAAAACGGAGGAATCATCTTCCCGAATCCCAACGCGCCTACGGGTATCGAGGAGTCTCTGGAGGATATCGAAGAGATTTTGCAGCACAATCCCAGTTCGGTAGTGATTATAGACGAGGCCTATGTGGATTTTGGTGCGCGAAGCGCAGCAGAACTGATAGACCGATATGACAATCTGCTGGTGGTGCAGACCTTTTCCAAGTCTCGCTCCATGGCGGGGGTACGAATCGGCTTTGCCATGGGCCAGCCCGAGCTGATCGGAGCCCTGAAGGCTGTAAAGTATTCTTTCAACTCCTATACCATGAGCCGGCTGACCATCAAGGCAGGTACGGCGGCGCTTAAAAACCGGGCATACTTTAGGGAGACCGCGGAGAAAATCTGCCAGACGAGAGAACTGGCGCAGAAACGTCTGCGGGAATTTGGCTTTATTCTTGAGGATTCCCGTACCAATTTCCTCTTTGTGACCCATCCCGTCTGGCCGGCGCGGAAGCTGTATGAGGATCTGAAGCGGGAGCATATTTACGTGCGCTTTTTCCCTCAGCCACGGATTGACAATTATCTTCGCATAACCGTGGGGACCGATGAGGAGATGTCAAAGCTCTATGATTTTCTGGCCGGATATAAGGGGTAAGTGAGGATGGATACGTTACGCAGACTTACCAGGATACTTTTGAATATTCTGATACCGCTCGTGGTGATCGGACTGATCATCTGCCTGCTGCCCAGAGTGCTGGGATTTTTTGCCCCTTTTGTAGTGGGCGGGATTATTGCGCTGATTGCCAATCCCATGGTCCGTTTCCTGGAGCGGAAGGTGCGGCTGCGCCGTAAATTTGGCACGGTGTTAATCATTGGAGGCGCGCTGGCCCTGGTAATCATCGGCGGTTATGCCGTTATCAGCCGCCTGGTGCGTGAGCTGGCTGGCTTTATCAGCGATCTGCCCTCCGTGCTTGAATCGGTGGGAGATCAGCTGGAGCTGGCTTTTACCCGTCTGGGCGAGCTGATTCCCGGTCTGCCGGGGGATCTGGAGCAGACTCTCAACGATCTGGGAGACGGTCTGGTGGAAGCCATCAAGGAATTTGCCGGGAGTCTGGGAGCCCCTACTATGGAGGCGGCCGGCAATCTGGCCATGAGCATTCCATCGGTGGTGGTGGGAATCTTTTTTGCCATCCTGTCCTCCTATTTTTTCCTGGCAGAAAAGGAGACGCTGAGTGTTTTGTACCGGAAGGCGATGCCCGCCAAGGTGCAGGAATACCTGAATCTGATGCGCCGCAATACGGGGCGGCTGGTAGGCGGCTATTTCCTGGCGCAGTTTAAGATCATGGCCGTGGTGGCGGTGCTTTTGGTGGCCGGCCTTCTGGTTCTTCAGGTGCCCTACGCCGTGATTTGGGCTGTGCTGATTTCCTTTCTCGATTTCCTGCCGGTGTTTGGGACAGGGACCGTGCTGATTCCCTGGGCGCTTTTGCAGTTCGTCGGCGGAAAAATTTATATGGGTATCGGTTTGGTGGCCTGCTGGCTGATTACGCAGGCGGTTCGCCAGATGATTCAGCCCAAGGTGGTGGGAGACAGCATGGGAGTCAATCCTCTGCTGACGCTGTTCCTTTTATATCTGGGCTTTCGTTTCAGCGGAATCGGCGGAATGATTCTGGCGGTGCCCGTGGGACTTATCGTAATTGAATTTTATAAATATGGAGCTTTTGACGGTCTGATTTCGGCCGTAAAGGAGCTGGCGGATCTGATTAATGATTTCCGCCGGGGGTCAGACTGATAAGATAACCGCTATAAAGAAAAGAGGTAATAAAAATGATGACAGAAATGACAGTGACCGAGAGAATCGCCGCTCTGCGCGGGAAAATGAAGGAGCACGGAATCGACGCCTGGCTGGTGCCCACCGACGATTTCCACAGCTCGGAATATGTGGGAGACTATTTCAAATGCCGTCAATATCTGTCGGGCTTTACCGGCTCGGCAGGCACCCTGGTGGTGATGAAGGATACGGCCGGCCTGTGGACGGACGGACGGTATTTTCTCCAGGCGGAGGCTCAGCTTGCAGGCAGCGGCATCGACCTGTATAAAATGGGACAGGAGGGGGTTCCCACGGTGGAGGACTTCCTCGTGGATGCGCTGCGGGAGGGACAGTGCCTCGGTTTTGACGGCCGGACGGTTTCGGCCCGTGAGGCGGCCAAGCTGTCGGAGCGTCTGAAGGCAAAGGGAGTAAGACTTGATTACACCCATGACCTCTCCGGCGAGGTGTGGACGGACCGGCCCGCCCTGTCTGCCCGCCCGGTAATGCTCCTGGGAGAGGAGTATGCAGGCAGGAGCCGCAGGGACAAGCTTGCCGGCGTGCGGGAGGCCATGGCCCGCAGTCAGGCGGATTATTTTGTTTTGGCTTCTCTGGATGATATTGCCTGGCTGCTGAATATCCGCGGAGATGATGTAAAGTGCAACCCGGTAGTGCTCTCCTATGTGGTGGTGACTGCGGAGAAGGTGCTGCTTTTTGCCAATGAGGCGGCCTTTGACGAGGAGTGCCGCAGCGCCCTGGAAGCCGACGGTGTAAAGCTTTTGCCCTACAACAATATTTATCTTTGGATCGGGCGGATCGGCGCAGGCAGCACGGTGATGCTGGATGGAGGCAAGGTCAACTATGCTCTGCGGGCCGGTATTCCCGAGGGGGTAAAGGTGGTGGATACCGTAAGTCCCACCCTGATGGCCAAGGCGGTCAAAAATCCGGTGGAGATGGAAAATATCCGCAAGGCCCATTTGAAGGACGGCGTAGCGGTGACTCGCTTTATGTACTGGCTGAAAAAGAGGGCGGAGGCTGCCCGGCAGGCCGGCAGTCAGGTGATTACCGATGAAGAAGGAACGCCGGTTACGGAGATTGGTGCCGCAGAGAAGCTCTCCTCCTTCCGCCGGGAGCAGGAGCACTATATGGGCCCCAGCTTTGACACGATCGCCGGATTTGGCCCTCACGGGGCTATTGTCCACTATTCGGCTACGCCGGAGACGGACTGCCGGCTGAAAATGGATGATTTTCTGCTGGTGGATTCCGGCGGACAGTATCTGGAGGGAACTACGGACATCACCCGCACCTTTGCTCTGGGGGATGTTGATGAAGAGCACAGAAAATATTTCACTCTGGTGCTGAAGGGGAATCTGAATCTGGCCGCCGCCCGTTTTCTCTACGGCTGCCGGGGCATAAATCTGGACTACATCTGCCGCAGGCCTCTGTGGGATCTGGGTCTGGATTACAATCATGGAACGGGTCATGGCGTGGGGTATTTCCTCAATGTCCATGAGGGACCCAATGGCTTCCGCTGGAGAATCGTGCCGGAGCGCAACGACAGCTGCGTGCTGGAGGAGGGTATGGTCACCTCCGATGAGCCGGGCCTGTATCTGGAGGGCAAATTCGGTATCCGTCATGAGAATCTGCTGCTGTGCCGCAAGGGAGAAAAGACGCCCTACGGCCAGTTCATGTACTTTGAAACGCTGACGTTAGTGCCCTTTGACCTGGACGGAATCGATATATCCCTGCTGAATGAGGAGGAGATAAAGCTTTTGAATGACTATCACGCTATGGTGAATGAAAAGATTGCTCCTTATCTGCCCGCAGCGGAAAGAGCCTGGCTGAAGGAGGCCACCAGGCCGGTGAGCCGGTGAGCCTGAGAAGCGCGCGGGATTTTTCACGGTTATTTCACAGCCGGCGCAGGCGGAGACCTTGACTTGGAGTGGACTTAAAGAAGTATAATAAGGGCGTATCAAAACGAAAAAGCGCAGAGATCCCGGAGAGAGTCCGAGAGGAATCGATTGGATAGCCTGCGAGTCGGAGGGATAGAAATGACGATCAGACAAGTGAGTGAGAAATACGGCATTTCCCAGGATACGCTCCGTTACTATGAAAAAATGGGAATGATCCCGCCGGTGACAAGGACCGCCGGCGGCATCCGGGATTATCAGGAGAGCGATCTGGGCTGGGTGGAGCTGGCGATCTGCCTGCGCAACGCCGGGATGTCGGTGGAAGCTATGGTGGAATATGTCAGACTGCACCGGCAGGGCGATTCTACCATGCGGGCCAGGCTGGAGCTTTTGCAGAAGCAGCGTCAGGCCATCGTAGAGAGAAGAGAGCGAATCGACCACGCTCTGGAGAGGCTGGATCATAAGATCCATATCTATGAGGAAGCGGTGGAGAACGGGGAGCTTACCTGGGGACAGAACTGCAGCAAGGAAAATGGAGGTAAATAAACCATGAGAAAGAATTTTGGCGCAAAGCCCTATCTGTATCCGCAGCCGGTATTCATCATCGCTACCTATGGCGAGGATGGAACGCCCGACGCTATGAACGCCGCCTGGGGCGGTATCAGCGAGGCGAATGAGATTTCCATGTGTCTGAGCGCGGGCCATAAGACTGTGAAGAATATCCTGGCCAGGAAAGCCTTTACCGTCAGCATGGCCGATGCAGCCCATGTGGCAGAGTGCGATTATGTGGGCGTTGTCTCGGCCAATCAGGTACCGGATAAGCTGGAACGGGCCGGCTTTCACACCACCAGGAGCGAATTTGTGGACGCTCCTGTGATCGATGAGCTGCCGATGGCTGTGGAGTGCCGCCTTTTGAGCTATGATGAGAAAACCTGCCGTCTGGTGGGAGAGATCGTCAATGTCAGCGCTGATGAGAGCGTGCTGAGTCCCGATGGGAAGATCGACCCGGCCAAGCTTGCTCCGATTACTTTTGATCCGGTGAACAATGCTTATCTGAAGCTGGGAGAGAAGGTAGGAAACGCCTTTAAAGACGGTTTGAAGCTGAAATAAAATTGCTTTTTTAAAAAAGAAGCTGGAATAAGCTTTTAGCGGACAGGGCTGCCGTTTCAGAAATTTCTGAGACGGCAGCTTTTGCGTCATTTCCACGAAACGTAGACAAATTCCATTTCCCGTAAGTTGCCCATCGGCCCGTCTGCCAGTTATAATAGGGGTGAAGGATCTGAGCGGATATGGTTCCATGTACGGACTCTGCGCAGGTTTTGCAAAAAACAGATACATGAGAAAAGGGGAAGCGATCGGCCTGCTCCAATGGGAAAGGGCGGGATACAGAGGGGAGGACTGGAAATGGCGGAACAGAAGGAGAGGCAATGGAATATATCGGTGGACAGCAGGAAAACGGGAGCATACCTGGCCGGTCTCAGAAAGAGGTTTGGTTTTACCCAGACGGAGGCCGCAGAAAAGCTTCATATTTCTAATAAGGCGATCAGCAAGTGGGAGTCAGGCAAGGGGCTGCCTGAGGTGACGATGCTGCCGGTCCTGGCTGCTCTTTATAAGGTCACAGTGGATGAAATCCTGGCAGGGGAGGACAGATCGGATGCAAAGGGCAGTGACCATG
>CALWLM010000119.1 GCA_944381515.1 uncultured Lachnospiraceae bacterium
CGGAATCAATGCCCATCATCTTTCTGGGCGGCAGATTGCAAATGGCAACGGCGGTCTTTCCCACCAGCTCCTCCGGTTCATAATACTCGTGAATTCCGCTCAAAATGGTACGTCTGCGCTCAGTCCCGTCGTTCAGAGTAAACTTGAGAAGCTTCTTGGACTTGGGCACCGCCTCGCAGGCCTCAATCTTCACCACCCGGAAGTCAGACTTCGAGAAGGTGTCAAAATCCACCATATCCGCAAACAGCGGCTCAATCTTTACCTTGGACAGATCGATATGCACCTGAGGCGCCGCAGCCTGGCAAGCACCTGCCCCGGCCTGCTCCGTCTCGGCCTTTGCAGCCCCGTCCTTTTTGGCGCTGTCCTTCTTGTCAAGAGACTTCATGGTGGGGAACAGCAGCACGTCCCGAATAGCAGGCGAATTGGTCAGCAGCATTACCAGACGGTCAATGCCGTAGCCGATGCCGCCTGTGGGGGGCATACCGATCTCCAGAGCATTCAGGAAGTCCTCGTCGGTATGATTTGCCTCCTCGTTGCCCTGGGCAAACTGCTTCTCCTGCTCCTCAAAACGCCGGCGCTGATCGATGGGATCGTTGAGCTCCGAATAAGCGTTGCACATTTCTCGGCCATAGATGAAAAGCTCGAAGCGCTCCACATAATCCGGCTTGTCCGGCTTTCTCTTGGTCAGCGGGGAAATCTCCACCGGATGATCCATGATAAAGACCGGCTGAATTAAATGCTCTTCCACATATTCCTCAAAGAACAGATTCAGAATATCGCCCTTTGTATGGCGCTCCTCATACTGGATTCCTCTTTCATCGGCCAGACGCTTTGCCTGAGCCGTATCCTCCACCTGATCGAAGTCCACGCCGGCATATTTCTTTACGGCCTCCACCATGGTCATCCTCTCGAAAGGCTTGCCCAGATCGATCATCGCGTCGCCGTAAGGAATCAGCGTGGTGCCGCACACCTTCTCCGCCACATAGCGGAACATGCTCTCCGTCAGCTCCATCATGCCGTTGTAATCGGTATAAGCCTGATACAGCTCCATCAGGGTAAATTCCGGATTATGCCGGGTATCCACGCCCTCGTTGCGGAAAACACGGCCGATCTCATAGACCCGCTCCATGCCGCCTACAATCAGGCGCTTCAGATACAGCTCCAGAGAGATGCGCAGCTTCACATCCTCGTCCAGAGCATTGTAATGGGTCTCGAAGGGACGGGCCGCCGCACCGCCGGCATTGGACACCAGCATCGGCGTCTCCACCTCCATAAAACCGCGGCCGTCCAGGAAATTGCGAATCTCCCGCAGGATGGCGGAGCGCTTGACAAAGGTCTCCCGCACCTCGGGGTTCATAATCAGATCCACATAGCGCTGGCGGTAACGGGTATCGGTATCGGTCAGTCCATGATATTTCTCCGGCAGCACCTGCAAACTCTTGGTCAGCAGGGTAATCTCCTCCGCCTTGACGGAGATTTCTCCCGCATGGGTACGAAACACCTCGCCGCGGATGCCGATAATATCGCCGATGTCCAGCTTTTTAAAGGCCTTATAGGGCTCCTCGCCCAGATTGTCGCGGGCGGCATAAAACTGAATATTCCCCTTCAAATCCGCCAGATTGCCGAAGGAAGCTTTGCCCATAACTCTCTTGGCCATCATGCGGCCGGCAATGATCACCTCTTTGCCCTCGTACTCCTCGAAATTCTCCAGAATATCCGATGTGTGATTCGTCACATCAAAGCGGGTGATCTGGAAGGGGTCCTGCCCCTCCTGCTGCAAAGCCGCCAGCTTCTCCCGGCGCACCTTCAAAAGCTGATTCACATCCTGGCCCTTAACGGCCTGACCTCGATTCTCCTGTTCCACCTTTTCTCCCTCTCTTCTTTAGGAAACTCTCTGTATCTCCAAAACTTTGTATTCCACATCGCCGGCCTGGGTTTCCACCGTAACGGTGTCTCCCACCTTTTTGCCGATCAGAGCCTTGCCCACCGGCGACTCGTTGGAAATCTTATTCTCCAGACTGTTGGCCTCTGTGGAACCTACGATGGCAAACTCCATCTCCTCGTCAAATTCCACGTCGTAGACCTTTACGCGGCAGCCCACATTGATCTTGTCCAAATCGATCTCGTCTTCTACCACGACTTCCACATTCTTCAGGATCTTTTCCAGCTTCTCAATGCGGGCCTCGATATCTCTCTGCTCATCTTTGGCTGCATCATACTCCGCATTCTCAGATAAATCCCCCTGCTCCCTGGCCTCTTTGATCTTCTGAGCCACCTCCTGGCGGCGTACCACCTTCAAGTCCTGAAGCTCGTCCTCCAGTTTCTTCAACCCTGCATATGTCAGGATATTTTTCTTCTCTGCCATACTTAACACCTTCCTTAATTGGTCCTTGGACCTTTTAACATGAGCAGTATAATATCACAGACGCCTGTCAATGTCAAGTCTCAGCTTGTCAGACCGGCAAACGCCTCTTGCCGCCCACGGCCGCTCTGCGGCTTTTGCAGTTATAGTATATGCCCGTCAATCGGGATTATGCCCCGTCTGCCGGCTCATGATCTTCGTACGCACCAGTTCCTCCAAAGCTCCGGCAGTCTCTATTTCATTGACCCTGCGTCTGAGAGCGGAGCTGCCCGGCAGGCCAGCTGTATACCAGGCCACATGCTTGCGCATCTCCCGCACAGCCACATGCTCCGGTTTATAAGAAAGCTCCAGCTCCAGATGGCGCAGAATCATTTCGCCGATCTCTACTGCATCCGGCCGCGGCGGAATCTCCTCGTCCAGAAGAGCCGCCCGGATTTCCCGAAATATCCAGGGATTGCCCTTGGCAGCCCGGCCCACGGCGATTCCCGCGGCGCCGGTCTCTTCCAGCATCCGAACGGCATCCGCTCCGCTTGTCACATCTCCATTGCCGATAACCGGAATATGCACGGCTTCCCGCACGCGGCGGATCGCAGCCCAGTCAGCCCGGCCGCTGTAATACTGCTCCCTGGTGCGTCCATGGACCGTCACCGCAGCCGCCCCGCCGGCCTCCGCCGCCAGCGCCGCCTCTGCGGCGCACTCATTCTCCAGCTCAAAACCCTTGCGAATCTTCACCGTCACCGGCTTTTTGACCGCCCTCGTCATGGCCGCCACAATATTCTCAATTCGCTTCGGGTCTTTAAGCAGGGCGGAGCCGTCTCCGTTTTTGACCACCTTGGGCACCGGACAGCCCATATTGACGTCCAGAATATCCCAGGGTCCATCCTCCACCTGAGCTGCAATCTGTCCCATCAGCTCCGGATCTGAACCAAAAAGCTGCAGCATCAGCGGTCTCTCCTCCGGGCGGGATTCCATCAGTTCCTTTGTTCCCCGATTGCCATAGTGGATCGCCTTGGCGCTTACCATCTCGCTGCACACCAGTCCCGCTCCCATCTGTCGGCATAACAGACGAAAAGCCAGATCCGACACGCCGGCCATGGGCGCCAGCATTACCGGCATCTGGATCTGGCAATTTCCGATCTGCAAAGTTTCCAGCCCCATCATTCTCCGCCCTCCGCGCCGGTCTCTCCATCCATTCCCAGAAAGAACGTGCGATAGAACAGCTCCAGAGACTCCAAAAGCTCCTGCTTCTCTCCCCGCAGCTGCTTGATCTTCAGGACGCTGCCGATTTCATCAAAGAGATAGTCCCCCTCGTCAGCCTCCACGCAAAAATCCAGATTGCCCTCCTCGTCATACTCCAGGGTGAGAATGCCCCCTACGTCCTCCACGTAGATCACGCACATGATCTTTAACTCTTCCTTCACTCTCTCTGGAAGCATCTCGAACTGCTCTCCCAGATAATATTTCTGTGTATATGAATTGGCTCCGCACAGAACCATCTTTTACCCTCCTGTATTCGCAGCAATGAGGGTGCCGCAGGCGGCACCCTCACCTATAATATCTCCTGGTTATCCCTATATCTGTCGTATCTGCCCTCACCAGACGGTCACTGCGCTGATTACAGCCAGCGCCGCCAGCACCGCTCCCAGCACGCACAGGACAAGTCCCGCCGCCAAAAGTCCTCCCTCCGCGCCATGGCTGTGCCGGTAACCGGCCAGCTTGGGCACTCCATGGAGGAACTGAATCAGAGAGGCCAGCGCAAAAACAACAGGAAATAATCTCTGATAAAAAACCGGATTCAAAAATATCATCACGGCACACACAACGATTCCCCCGCAGAGAACCACATGAGCCAGATCCATCACCACCCCGGTCAGATGGGGATTTCTGTTTTTTCTCTTGGTACGCATGCAGCCGCCCCTTACTCTGCGCCGTCCGACTTGACCAGTTCGCCGATGGCTGTAACCGCTCCGGCCAGTCCCTGGATCTCCGAAGGAATAATGATCTTCGTAGCCTTGCCGTCGGCAGCCTTGGCAAATGCCTCCAGACTCTTAAGCTGCAAAACGGCGGAGTCGGCTCCCGCCTCCTTGATGGCGCGGATACCGTCGGCGTTGGCCTGCTGAATCTTCAAAATAGCCTCCGCCTGACCTTCGGCTTCCTTGATCGTAGCTTCCTTCTGCGCCTCGGCCCGCAGGATTGCGGCCTCCTTCTCGGCCTCAGCCTCCAGGATAGCGGCCTCCTTCTTACCTTCGGCTACCAGAATCGAAGACTTCTTCTCACCTTCGGCCACCAGAATCTTTTCGCGGCGCTCACGCTCAGCCTTCATCTGCTTTTCCATGGAATCCTGGATCTCAGCCGGGGGAATGATATTCTTCAGCTCCACGCGGTTGACCTTGATGCCCCAGGGGTCCGTGGCCTCGTCCAGATTGATGCGCATCTTGGAATTGATCAGCTCACGGGAGGTCAGCGTCTCGTCCAGCTCCAGATCGCCGATAATATTTCGCAGAGTGGTAGCCGTCAGATTCTCAATAGCCATCAGAGGATTTTCCACACCATAGGCATAAAGCTTGGGATCGGTGATCTGGAAAAACACTACCGTATCGATCTGCATCGTTACGTTATCCTTGGTAATCACCGGCTGCGGCTTGAAATCTATGACCTGCTCCTTTAAATTCACCCGGCGCGCAATGCGGTCGATGAAGGGCACCTTGAAATGCAGTCCCACCGGCCAGGTAGCCAGATAGCCGCCCAGACGCTCCACCACCATGGCGGAAGCCTGAGGCACAATCTTGACGCAGGACGCGGCAACCAAGAGGATCACAATGCACAGGATCAAAATACCGATAGCTCCGCCCACACTAATTGCTGAAATCATAGTTCAGTCCTCCTTCTTTTTCTCCAGGATCAGCTTTACTCCTCGGATCTCGCTGACCACAGCCAGCTCCCCTTCCTCAAAGGTAACGCCGTCCTCTTTAGACCGCGCCGTCCATTCCTTGCCGGCGGCCTGCGCAGCCCCTTTTTCTAAAATATTGTCCACCGGCTGGGTGACCCGCACCGTCGTTCCGATGAGACTGTCCGCGTTGGTACGAACCGTCCTCCGGTTCAGATAGCGCATTGCCCAGGGCCGGGTAAACAGTAAGAGGATGACGGAGACAACAATGAAAACCGCCACCTCCACCTCCAGCATGTTTCCCAGAATCAAAGAGACCACAAACGCGGCCAGAGCGCCTCCGGCAAACCAGATCGTGGTAAGCCCCAGGGTCAGCACTTCGATGACCAACAGGATAATAAACAGCAGCAGCCAGTAAATTGAATCCATTCCCGCAAGCCTCCCTTCTTTTCATTTATTCTAACCCATTTCCCCCTATAATACAAGATGCTTTTCTTCTCGTCATAAAAATGTAAATATTCACACGTCAATCACATGTCAAACGGGCCGGACAGAAGATCTCTCCTCTGCCGGCCCGCATCCGTATCTGCGCCTGGCGCTTTATCACTTGTTGTAGAAGCAGTTGCCCGCCACAACGGTGTAGGACGAGTAACTGGAAGTGTCGGCCGAGCTGGCCGAACGGAAATACAGATAATCTCCGATGTTGTTAACCCCGTTTAAGGCATCCGTGGCCGCCTGCAGGGCGGTGGACGAAGGTCCCTTCGCCAGACGGGCGTCCAAACTTCCGCTTCGCACGGGGCTGAACTGTCCGGCCGCATAGATGACTTCGGTGATGCTGTTGGGGAACTTGGAACTGTTGACCCGGTTCAGGATAACATTGGCGACAGCCAGCTGTCCTTCATAACTGCCGGATTCGCACTGAATCAGGCAGGCGAGAAGAGTAGTCTCGTCATAGGAGGCTGAATGGCTGGAGCGAGTCGTCGTCTCCACATCCTTGCGCTTTCTGGCCTCCTCGGCCTCCTCAATCTCCTTCCGGGACATGGCGTGCTCATAGCTGTAGCGGATCTCTACATAGTCCGCCGCCACCCAGCCGGTCTTTTCCTCGGAGTACTCGATCTCCACCCAGTCTCCCTCAACGGATACCACGGGATAGGTCTCTCCTCCGTAGATGGCGCGCAGCTTATTGTCCTCGGCGGTGGAAGGGGCCGAACGAACCTTCAGCGCATCCGACTGAACCTCTATGACCAGCTCGCTGTCCTCCAGGGCTTTCTCCCGGCCGGCATCTCCGGTCAGAATATAGTCATTGCTGACCCAGCCTACCACAGAGCCGGACTCAATCTTTGTCCAGCCGTCGCCCTCCTCGAGGATGTGTCCGCCGCTGCCGGCATACATCTTGCCGACCCATGCGCTCTCCGCATCGGGCTCCTCACGCACATTCAGCGCCGTGTTGCCGGTCACGGTTACCATGAACTGGCCTTCAAAATAATCAATTTCGGCCTGCTCCAGCGCATTTTCTTCCTCGGCGGCAGAAGACTCTGAAGCAGCGGTCTCCGAAGCAGAAGTCTCCTCATCGGCAGCTTCCTGCGTCTCGCCCTCTGTCTGAGCTTCCGTTCCGCTTTCGTCCGTCTGCGTCTCCTGCTCCTGCGTCTCCGGCGCAGAACTCTCCGGCACGGCAGCCGTCTCCGGCGAAGATTCCTCCGCGCCGTCAGACTCTTCCGTCACGGACTGCACCGCCACAGACACGCCGGCTCCAGATGCAGCATCGCCGGAAACGGTACCTTCCGAGGACCCTGCCTCGGGAATTTTCGTCTCCGACCATATCATTCCTTCCGTCAGGTCCTCACCGGTCTGACTGGTACTGGCCGCGTCTCCTTCCTGGTTCCAAGCATTAACACCTGAGAAGGCTGTCAGAAGCAGCAGTACAGCGCCAATGCTCAGGCAGACGACTGCAACTTTTTTCTTAGCTTTCATCATAATCTCCTTATTTCGTTTCTATATTTTGCAACCTCAATATGAGAGATGTTAACACTTTATTCCACTTATTACAAAATTATTACGCGTTTATTACGGCTTTTAGTGTAGCAGATATTTCCGCCCTTGTCAACCCCCGTGGAAGCAGAAAACCATATTTGCCCCACTTTCCCCGAATTTTGGAGGTGATTTAGGTCCTCCCCCACCACTTTTTCCGCTTTTTTTACCCCTTTTAGCCGGAAATTTTACGAAGAAAAAAGTGTGCGCCAAAAAGCGCACACATAAAGCTCTTTCTCAGCCGGTACGGCCGTTCTTTTTTCTTCTCTGCCGGCCCGCCTCATACATCAAAATGGCGGCGGAAACGGCGGCGTTTAAGGACTCCACCTGTCCCTCCATGGGGATACGTATCAGGCGATCCGCCAGCCCGGTCAGCTCATCGCTCAGCCCCGCTCCCTCGTTGCCGATCATAAAAGCGGTTGCTCCACGGTAGTTCTCCTGGTCGTAACTGTTCTCTCCCGCCAGATGGGCCGCATACAGGCAGACTCCCCGCTCCTTCAGCTCCCGGGCCGTCTGACGCAGATCCGGCACATAGGCAAAGGGCACGCGGTAAATGGAGCCCATGGTAGAACGGATCACCTTGGGATTGTAGATGTCCACGGTGTCCTCCGACATCAGCACCCCGGTCACACCGGCCCCCTCGCCGGTGCGCAGGATCGTCCCCAGATTGCCCGGGTCCTGCAGCCGCTCCAGCATAAGGATCAGAGGGGCGGGACCGGAGACCATCTTTGCCGGGTCCGCCTCACGGCGGCGCACCACAGCGATAATCCCCTGAGGAGTCTGGGTGTCGGACATAGCCGCCATCACCCGCTCCGATACCACTTCGGCATGGAGCCTGGCGCAGAGGGATTCGTTCTCCGGCCTGCCCAGGAAGCTCTCCGAGACGAAGGCCTCAAGGAGGCGGTCTGTCTCCACCTCGCCCGCCATCCTGACTCCCTCCACCACAAAGCAGTCCTGCTCTCTTCTGGCCCTGGCCTTTTTTTGCAGCAGTATTACATTTTTTACCCGCTCGTTGGAGACGCTGCTGATCATGTTCTTTAGTGTCCCTCGTAGCAGATGACGCTTCTGACGTCGTATTTTTTCAGTTTCTCACGGCCGTTCAGTCCGGCAAGCTCCATCAGGAAGCAGATCCGAACCACTTCGCCGCCCAGGCTCTCCACCAGCTTTGTGATGGCCTCGATGGTGCCGCCGGTGGCGATCAGATCATCGATGATGACCACCTTCTGTCCCGGCTTGATGGAGTCCTTGTGCATCTCGATCACCGCGCTGCCATACTCCAGATCATATTCCATGGATACGGTCTCACAGGGAAGCTTGCCCTTTTTGCGCACCGGCACAAAGGCCTTGTGCAGATTGTAAGCCACCGGCACGCCAAAGATAAAGCCGCGGGACTCCGGTCCCACCACCACGTCAAAGTCGGCGTCCTCCAGCTGCGCCTGAATACCGTCGATGGCCAGCTTCAGGCCCTCCGCATCCTGCAAAACGCTGGTCACATCGCGAAAGATAATCCCCTCCTCCGGAAAATCCGGGATACTTCTGACATACTCCTCTAATTTTTTCATCAACGAAACCTCCATTCCAGCGCCGTCTGGGAACTGCCTGTCCCGCAGCGCACACAGTTTTATTATAAACGGATTTTCCCTCTCCCGCAAGCATAAAGAGAGGCAAACCCTCCAGCTTTAGCAGGATTTTCATCTTTCGATACGGCAATAGTGCTCCACCACAATCTGCAGCGTTTTTCTGCCCCGAAATTCGTTGACCGACGGATAATAGACAAATCCCAGATCCAGAGGCTTTCCAGAAGGATTAGGCCGGCCCTGATACATCGCCGTCAGAGCCTCCGGCCCATAGGCCCTGCTGACGCAGTCCTCAAAGGCTTCAATATCGCCGAAGTACATGGCGTCGATCCGGTGACCCGTCCGGTTTTCCACCTGCATCTTCAATACGTTTCGGTTTTTCCCCAGGATTCTGCCGGACAGGATGTGAAAATGCTGCTCGGCAAACAGGGGCCGGGTATTGCCCTTGCCAAAGGGGGCCAAAAGCTCCATCTCCCGAATCCCCTCCTCGGTCAGATATTCCACAGGCACGGCGGCGTCGATTCGCACAACCGGCCGGAAATCCTCCTCCTTAAGGCCGGCGTTCTCATTAAGCCTCCGGTTAAATTCCTCCAGGTTTTTCTCCGGAAGAGAAAGTCCTGCCGCCATGGGATGTCCGCCGAAACGGTCCAGCAAGTCGCCGCACTGCTGCAGGCGCTCAAACATGGAGTAGGCCTCGATGGACCGGCCGGAACCCTTCAGGCCGGTCTGGGCGTCCACAATCACATAGACGGGATGGTGGTACAGCTCCCGAATCCGTCCCGCAATAATCCCCGCCAGACTCTCATGGCAGTCCGGCAGATAGACCACAATCACCGGATTCTTCCAGAGCTCCTCCCTCTCAATCTTTTCCCTGGCCTGTTCCACGCCTTTGGCCGTCATCTCCTTGCGGCTGTCGTTCAGGGTCTTTAATTCCAGGGCCGCCGGCAATGCTTCCTCCATCGTCTCTGCCAGCAGCAGTTCAAAGGCCATCCGCACGGTGGCGAGGCGGCCCGCCGCATTAAAGCAGGGCCCCAGAATAAAGCCGATGTGATAAGCGGACAAAGCCTCCGGGTCCACGCCGGTGACAGCCATCAGCGCCCGCAGTCCCTGGTTGTCCGTTCGCCTCAATATTTCCAGCCCGTATTTGACGATAATACGATTCTCGTCGTTTAAATCCATTACATCGGCCACGGTGGCCACAGCTGCGTAAGAGAGAAATTCATCCAGCTCGCCCTCCGGTATTGCCGCGCGTCGATAAAGGATCTCCATCAGCTTGTAGGTCACGCCCGCTCCGCACAGCCCCTTAAAGGGATAGGGACAATCGGCCCTCTTGGGATTGACCACCGCCCGGGCCGGAGGCAGATGATACGCCCGGCTGCCATCCTCCTTCTCTGTAAAGGGCACCTCATGGTGGTCGGTCACCACCACCGCAATCCCCAGTTCAGAGGCCCTGGCCACCGGCTCGGGAGCAGCAATGCCATTGTCACAGGTGATAAGAAGTCTGACCCCATCGTCTGCCGCCTCCGAGACAATGCGCAGATTCAGCCCATATCCCTCCGCCACCCGGTCCGGCGTATAAATCCTGGCCCGGCCTCCCAGCCGCAGGATGCCCTTATAGAGAATCAGGGCCGAAAAAATTCCGTCCACATCAAAGTCGGATGCAATACCGATCAGACCGCCGCCCCGAATACAGGAAAGGACTTCATCGGCCGCCGCAGAGGCGTCCCGCAGCAGCTCCGGCTCATACATATCTCTTCTGCTCCCAAAGAAATAGCGGCGAATTTCTTCCTCCGTGCCGTAGCCCCGGTTCACCGCCAGCTTCACAAGCAGAGGGCTGACTCCGATCCGCTGGGCCAGCCCTCTGAAATCTGCTTTTTTATTCTGTAGGAGCCATTTTTCTTCACTCGTTTTCACTCTTATGCCTCCATATGTATTGTTATACATCTTTTTTCTCTCCGTTTATCCCGCCCTGATTCTCCTGCCGCGTCCCATCCATGTTACGAGTTTCTTCCTATTAATAGTAGGGCGCAGGCAAAACAGCTATCCAGTTAAATCCGGTGGATAAACAGGCCGCTGCGAAGCTTCGGCTCAAACCAGGTGGACTTGGGCGGCATCATTCGCCCCGCATCCGCCACTGCAAAAAGCTCCTCCATGGAGGTGGCATAGAGGCTGAAAGCAGCCGCCATATCGGTCCGGCAGCGCCGCTCCAGTTCCGCAAGCCCCCGAATCCCGCCGACGAAATCAATTCGATGATCGGTGCGGGGATCTCCGATGCCGAGAATCGGCGTCAGCACTTCCTGCTGCAAATAGGAGACATCCAGACCATCCACCGGATCGGCACTGCGAAGCTCCTCCCGCACCCGCAGATGATACCAGTTCCCCTGCAGATACAGGCCCATTTCGCCTCTGTGCTGAGGACTGACCGCCATGGCCCCGCAGCCGGTAATCTGAAATTTGGCCTCCAGCCGGCAGAGGAATTCCCCCGGAGTCAGTCCGTTCAGATCCCGCACCACCCGATTGTAGGGGAGGATCTGCAGTTCGTCGCGGCAAAAGATCACAGACAGAAAATAATTAAACTCCTCTTGCCCGGTATAATCCGGGTGCTCTGCGCGCAGTTCCTGCGCCACCCGCACCGCCGAGGCGGCCCGGTGATGGCCGTCCGCTATGTACAGAGCCGGGAGACTGCCAAGGACCTCTCGCAGCTGCTTCGTCCTCTCCTCTCCATCCACTCTCCAAACACGGTGGCGCACTCCATCCGGCGCCGTGAAATCATAGAGAGGCTCATCCTCCTTCAGCTGCTCCATTATTTCACCAAGAGCCGGAGAGCTATCGCAGGCCATAAAGATCGGCCCCGTCTGGGCCCGGCATTCTCTCACATGGGAGACCCGATCCTCCTCCTTGTCGGTCCGGGTGCTCTCATGGCGGCGCACCGTTCCATCCAGATAATCGTCCACCGACACGCAGCCGACCACGCCGGTCTGGCTTCTCCCCTCCCATGTGAGCTCATACAGATAATAGCAGGCCTCCGTCTCCTCCACAAATACGCCTCCGTCTACCGCCTCCTTAAGAAGAGCAGCCGCCTTCTCGTAGATCTGCGGGTCCCCGGGCGCAGTTTCCCCGGAAAGCTGGGTCTCCGCCCGGTCAATGCGAAGAAACGACAACGGTTCCCTCTCCGTCTCCTTTCGCGCCTCATCTTCGCTGTATACGTCATAAGGCAGGGCCGCCACGCGGGCGGCCGCTGCCTGTGCAGGTCTGACGCAGAAAAAAGGTCTTACATTCGCCATGTCAGTTCTCCTCAGTCCAGAATACGAATTTTACCATAGAATACAAATTTTCTCAGCCCAGAATACGAATTTTGATTACATCGGAAATCCCGCCCAGCAGAGTCCGGACGGCAGAGGCGTCCTCCGTCTCCACATCCAGCATCGTATAGGCCATTTCTCCCCGGCTCTTATTGGCCATATGGGAAATATTGATTCCGCAGGAGGCCACCGCCGAAGTGACCTGTCCGATCATATTGGGAATATTGCGATGAAAAATGGCCACCCGCTTCTGTCCCGGCGTCTTTATACCCAGATCGCAGTCCGGCAGATTGACCGAATTGCGGATGTTGCCGTTTTCCAGGTAGTCCATCAATTCATTTACCGCCATTACCGCACAGTTGTCCTCCGACTCCTCGGTGGAAGCTCCCAGATGGGGCATGGCAATGCAGCGGGGCATAGCCAAAGTCTGCTCGTTGGCAAAATCGCAGGCGTAGCAGCTGACCTTGCCGGCTTCCAGAGCGCGGGCCATGGCCTCATTGTCCACCAGCTCATTTCTGGCAAAATTCAGCACCCGCACGCCGTCCTTCATCTTTCCGATGGCCTCTTCTCCAAAGAAGCCCCGGGTGCTGTCCGTCAAAGGCACATGGATCGTCAGATAATCGCACTGGGCCAGCACCTCATCCAGGCTCTGGGTGTAATGAATATAGGTGGACAGATGCAAAGCTCCTGCCACCGACAGGAAGGGATCATAGCCGGTCACCTTCATTCCCAGATCGGCCGCCGCATTGGCCACCTCCACACCGATAGCTCCCAGACCGATGACTCCCAGAGACTTGCCGCGGATCTCCTGACCGGCAAACTTCTTCTTGCCCTTCTCCACCTGCGCTGCAATATTGCCGCCGCCAAGTCCCTTCGCCCAGGCTATGCCGCCGACGATATCGCGGGAGGCCAGGATCAGAGCCGCTACCACCAGCTCCTTGACTCCGTTGGCATTGGCTCCGGGGGTATTGAACACGGGAATCCCCTTCTTTGCCAGAGCATCGCAGGGAATATTGTTAACGCCGGCGCCGGCTCTGGCCACCGCCAGCAGTCCCTCGGGCAGCTCGCAGCCGTGCATATCGGCGCTGCGCACCAGGATGCCTTCAGCCTCGGTCAGCTGCTGCGTCAGCTCATAGTCCTCGGTCAGGAGAGCCAGGCCTTTCGGGGAAATGGGATTCATGCAGTGAATTTTTCTCATGGTCTACTCCTCCTTTTCACTCAAGCAACTGGATGCCTGCTCTCAAAATCTCTCATAAAGTCAACCAGGGCCTCCACGCCCGCTCTGGGCATGGCGTTGTAGATGCTGGCCCTCATGCCGCCGACGCTTCGATGTCCCTTTAAATTGACCAGGCCTGCGCTCTCCGCCTCCCGGACAAAGAGAGCGTCCAGCTCCTTGTCGCCGGTTACAAAGGGTACGTTCATCAGAGAGCGGTCCTTCTTTTCCACGGTGCCCTGGAACAAACGGCTCTGATCCAGGAAGTCGTACAACAGCCCCGCCTTCTCTTCATTGCGTTTTTTCATGGCGGCCAGGCCCCCTGAGCCTTCAGCCATTTAAAGACCTTGCCGCAGATATAGATGCCGTAGACCGGCGGCGTATTAAACAGCGAACCGGCATCGGCCTGCGTCTTGTAGGTCAGCATAGTCGGCGTCCCCGGCAGCACATCCTCCCGGATCAGGTCCTCTCGAATGATCGCAATGACCACCCCGGCAGGTCCGATATTTTTCTGGGCTCCCCCAAACATTACGCCGTACCGGCTCACGTCCGCCGGCTCCGACAAAAAGCAGGAGGATACGTCGGCCACCAGATCCTTCCCCTTGGTGTCCGGCAGAGTCTTGAACTTCGTGCCGTAGATGGTGTTGTTCTCACAGATGTAAACATAATCGGCATCGGGGCTCACCGGCAGATCGGAGCAGTCCGGAATATAGGAAAAGGTTCTGTCCTCGCTGGAGGCAATGCAGTTGGCCCTGCCGTAGCGGGCCGCCTCCTTCCAGGCCTTCTTGGCCCACTGACCGGTAACAATATAATCGGCCACACGATTTCGCATCAGATTCATCGGTACCGCCGCAAACTGGGTATAGGCTCCTCCCTGCAAAAACAAAACCTTATAATTGGAAGGAACGCCTAACAGTTCCCGCAGGTCCGCCTCCGCCTCCCCGATGATCTCGTCAAACACCGAGGACCTGTGACTGATCTCCATCACCGACATTCCGCAGCCGCGATAGTCGAGCATCTCTTCTGCTGCCTCCCGCAGCACTTCCTCCGGCAGCACTGCCGGTCCCGCTGAAAAATTGTAGACTCTGGGCATCCTTACACTCTCCCCTCTTTCATGCATGCCTCATTGTGACGCCGGCCGCTTTTCGCCATATCCCCTTCATGCTTCACACATTAAAGTGATACCTCACGAATGCGTTCCGGTTATAAAACAGCCGCTTACGTAAAAAAGGTAAGCGGCTATCTTGTCAAGGTTATTCTTCCTCGGGCTTTTCCACATCCACGATGGCAGCCTTGTCCATGGGAATTCTGCAGTTTTTATTGTTGCCGAATTCTACAATGACCATGTCGTCGGTGATATCAATTACCACGCCATAGAAGCCGCTGGTGGTCCGGATCGTGTCGCCTACAGCCAAAGTAGCCAGCAGCGCCTCCAGACGCTTTCTCTCCTTCTTCTGCGGACGGCCCATCAGCCAGAACAAACCGACGATGAAGACCACGTAGACGAGGATAATCGTCCAGCTCATTCCAGCGCTTTCCATTAGAATCGCATTCATGTTGTTTCTCCTCCTGTTTTTACTTTTCCTGCTGCATTCCAGCAAGCTTTTGTTTTTTATATTCGTGATAGCGGTTCTCCTCGATCGCTTCGCGGATCTCCGCCATCATCGTGTTGTAGAAGTACAGATTGTGCAGAACGCACAACCGCATCCCCAGCATCTCCCCTGCCTTCAGCAGGTGACGAATATAGGCCCGGCTGTAACGCCGGCAGGCAGGACACTGACAGCCCTCCTCTATGGGTCTGTCGTCCAGCTGATATTTGGCATTAAACAGATTCTTTTTGCCCTGATTGGTATATACATGACCGTGGCGGCCATTGCGCGACGGATAGACGCAGTCGAAAAAGTCCACGCCCCGCTCCACTGCCTCCAGAATATTGGCGGGCGTACCGACTCCCATCAGATACACAGGTTTATCCTGGGGAAGATAGGGCACCACTTCATCCAGAATATGATACATCTGCTCATGGGTCTCGCCCACTGCCAGACCGCCCACCGCGTATCCGTCCAGATCCAGCTCCCGAATCTTCTTCGCATGTTCAATCCGTATGTCCACATAGGTGCCGCCCTGGTTGATGCCAAAGAGCATCTGGTGGGGATTGACCGTATCCGGCAGACTGTTGAGTCTGGCCATCTCCCGCTTGCAGCGCTCCAGCCAGCGGTAAGTCCGGTCCACACTGTTTTGCATATATTCGCGGGTAGCCGGATAGGGAGGGCACTCGTCGAAAGCCATGGCGATGGTAGAGCCCAGATTGGACTGAATCTGCATACTCTCCTCCGGTCCCATGAAAATGCGCCGTCCATCCACGTGGGAATTGAAGGTGACGCCCTCCTCTTTGATCTTTCTGAGGGAGGCCAGAGAAAATACCTGAAAGCCGCCGGAATCGGTGAGAATCGGCCGGTTCCAGGACATGAAGCGGTGCAGGCCGCCCATTTTTTTAACAACCTCATCGCCTGGACGGACATGAAGATGGTAGGTATTGGACAGCTCAATCTGCGTGCCGATCCCCTCCAGATCCTCGGTGGAGACGGCTCCCTTGATGGCTGCCGCCGTTCCCACATTCATGAACACCGGCGTCTGTACCGTGCCATGGACTGTGGTAAACTCCGCCCTCTTCGCCCTTCCGTCGATATTTATTATTCTATACATAAACGGTACCAAATTCAACCCTTTTCTTAGATTTTGTGCCAGGCCGGAATCAAGCGTTCCCGCCTGCCTCTGCCTCTTCCTCTTCCGCCAGCGCCGCCTTGATCATGATCGCGCATTCAATTCTTTTTTTCTGCATCTCGCAGCCGATATCGTAAGCATCGGTGATCGTTCCATGGAAATGGTACGAGTTGGCCGCGCAGCCGCCGGAGCAATAGAACCTGGCAAAGCAGTTCCTGCACTTATCCTTGGCATAGACGTTGCACAGCTTAAATTCATCGCGGATCTCCGTATTGGTGATGCCGTCGTAGACATTTCCCAGCAAAAACTTCTCCTCGCCCACAAACTGATGGCAGGGATAAAAATCACCCCAGGGCGTTACGGCCAGATACTCCGTACCCGAACCGCAGCCGGCCAGACGCTTGGCCACGCAGGGGCCCTGGCTTAAATCAATCATAAAATGGAAGAAGTTAAAGCCCCGGCCTTCCTTCTTTCTCTTAATATACTCCACTGCCAGCCTGTCATATTCCTCCAGGATCTGCGGCAGATCCTCCTCCCGGATAGCATAGGGTTCAGAAGGCGGCGATACCACCGGCTCCACGGAAATCTGGTCAAAGCCCAGATCGGCAAAATGAAGCACATCGGAGGCAAAATCCAGATTGTAGTGGGTAAAGGTCCCACGGACATAATACTGGCCCCGGCGGCTCTCGGCAAACTTTTGGAATTTCGGGACGATCAGCTCATAGCTGCCCTTGCCGTTTCGGAAGGGGCGCATCCGGTCATTGACCTCAGGCCGTCCGTCCAGAGACAGCACCACATTGCTCATCTCCCGGTTGCAGAACTCCATGATCTCATCGTTCAGCAAAACGCCGTTGGTGGTAATGGTAAAGCGGAATTTCTTATTGCATTCTGCCTCCCGCGAGCGGCCGTAACGGACCAGCTCCTTTACCACATCCCAGTTCATCAGCGGCTCTCCGCCGAAGAAATCCACCTCCAAATTAACCCGGCTGCCCGAATTCTCAATCAGAAAATCCAGAGCCTTCTTTCCCACCTCCAGGCTCATCAGAGCCCGGCGTCCATGGTACTCGCCCTCCTCGGCAAAGCAGTACTGGCAGGCCAGATTGCAGTCGTGGGCCACATGGAGACAGAGAGCCTTTACCACCGTCTTGCGCTTCTTGAAATCCACTACATACTGCTGGTATTCATCCTCGGTAAAGAGCATCTCCTGATCGATCAGCTGCTGTATCTCATTGAGAGCCTCCTGCGTCTCCTCTCCGCCATAGACAGGAGACAGAGCGCTCATTATTTCCTCTTTCGTATGGTCCTCGTACATGGCGATGGCGTCGTAGACCACATCGTCCACTACATGGACCGAACCGCTGGCTATATCCATAACGATATTATAGCCGTTGTTTTTATACTGGTGAATCACTTACGTACCCCTTTCAAAGTTCAGGGACACGGGCTGGTAGCACCGTGTCCCCTACTTAGCTGGTTTCTGCGCCAGCAGACATATCCGTTTCTTATCGATCCTTCTCTGGACGGATGCCAGGCAGACTTATCTGTTTGCGTTCTCGCAGCTCTGGTTGCCCACCGTGCAGGAAGTCTTGCAGGCAGACTGGCAGGAAGTCTGGCACTCGCCGCAGCCGCCCTTCTTCATCGTGTTCTTCAGCGTGTTAGCCGTCAGGGTCTTGATCTTCTTCATTTTCTGTTCTCCTTCCTCTTATGCGTCCTGCCAGGGACAGGACCATTACTGTAAAAGCCCCGCCCTGCAGCATGAGGCTTCATTATTGCCCATTATAACATAAAGAATGGCAGAGCGCAACCGGTCATTTCCTGCGCAGAGCCTTAAGCTCTTCCTTCTGTTCATCGGTGATGCGCCGGCTCTCCACCGCCTTCTGGATGGCCTTGTTGTGGGTCCACAGATCCAGCCGTCCATCCCGGATTACCGCCAGCGCCTCCTCATACTGCTTGGCCAGAGCCGTGGCAAAATACCAGGCCCGCATCATATTGACATAATACTCCCCGGAGCTTATCCGGACGACCCATTCCATCTGCTGAGGGGCAAAGTCCTCCTCCAGGAAATGACTCATCAGCATCCCGATGCCAAAGCGCACCGTATAGGGATGGGAGCTGTCCATCCACTGACGGATCTTTACCAGAAGCTCCCGATGATGCCGGCCAAAGACGCGGGGCGACATGGTGTCGCAGACGGCCCAGTTGTCCACATAGGGAAGAAACGCTTCCACCGCCGCCACGCACTGGTCATAATCCTGGATCTTCTCGATCAGCTTGCCATGCAGCACATTCTCGTCGTAGTAGTCGTGGGGCAGGTCCTTTAAAAACTCCTCCGCTTCCCGGCTGCCGGCAAGAGAGCCTGCCAGCCGGCGCAGCTCAGGCATCCGCACCCCGATTACAGTCTGAGGGTCTATGCCGGGAATCAGGGCGCTCTGAAAATCTCTGTACTTTACGTCCCGCAGCGCCATAAGCTTTTCCCGTATCTGTCTGGTCTCTTCCTTCATTTCCCACTCCTCCGGCTCATTTTTCATCTGCCCTTTCCTGCGCCTGCCGTATGCAGGCCAAGAACTGCTCTCCGTATTTCTCATATTTATAAGCGCCTACGCCCGATACCGAAAGCATTTCCTCCTCGTTCCGGGGCCGGACAATGCACATGTGGGCCAGGGTCTTGTCGGAAAAAACAATATAGGGCGGCACCCCTTCCTCCCGGGCAATCTCCATCCGCAGAGCGCGCAGCCGTTCAAACATAGACGAATCCGCCTCGCCCAATGCGCCGGACGCCTTTTTCGTCTTTGCCTTTCTGGGCCGCGTCTCCTCTCTGGGAAGCCGCATGGATACCTTTTCCTGGCCGCTCAAGACGGCGGACGCTTTTGGTCCCGGCCCGATCAGACTGTAGCGGTCGTTTGTCACCATCAGATATTCTCTGCTTTGCAGGCCGGTAATGATTCGCCGAATCCGGTCCGCCGTAAGGGACGACAGCGCGCCGTAGCTGGGACACTGATCCATGCCAAAACGGCGTATCTTCTCCGTACGGGCGCCCCGCACCGTATCTGCCAGCACGCCGGCCCCATACCGTCCCCCGCAGTAAGCTGCCGCCGTCAGGACAGCCTGCGCCTCCCTGGTCACGTCTGCCGGCTCCATGCCGCTGTCGCAGCCCGAGCAGTTATGGCAGGGTCCCGCCGCCTCTTCCCCGAAATAGGCCAGCAAATATTCCCGCAGGCAGCCCTCTGTATAACAATAGCCCACCATCCGGCGCAGTCTCTGCTGATCCCGCTCCATGACCTCTTGCCTGGCCGCCGGGTCCAACTCCTCATTGTCCCGGTTGTTCTCTATAAACAGACGGTTGGTCACCACATCCTGAGGACGGTAAAACAGCAGGCAGTCCGCCGGCTCTCCGTCCCGCCCGGCGCGGCCGGCCTCCTGATAATAGCTCTCGATATTTTTAGGCATATTATAGTGCAGCACAAAGCGCACATCGGACTTGTCAATCCCCATGCCGAAAGCATTGGTCGCCACCATGATCCGGCAGCGGTCATAGATAAAATCATCCTGATTTCTGCGCCGCTCCTCATCGGACAGGCCGGCATGATAGCGGGTAGCCGAAAAACCGTCCCGGATCAGATTTGCGCAGACCTCCTCCACTCCCTTGCGGGTCAGGCAATAAATGATGCCGCTGTCTTTCGGATGATTCTCCAGAAACTCCACCGCCGCCCGGTATGGGTCCGCCGGGCTCTGGACTGCAAAATAAAGGTTGGGCCGGTCAAAACCTGTGGTAAGCACACCGGGCCGAATTAACGCCAGCAGGCGCACAATGTCATCCCGCACCTCCGCCGTAGCCGTCGCCGTAAAGGCTCCCACCACCGGCCGCACCGGCAGGCGGCGGATAAAATCCGGAATTTTCAGATAGCTGGGGCGAAAATCCTGCCCCCACTGGGACACACAGTGGGCCTCATCCACCGCCACCATCGCAATCCTTGCTCCGCAGGCAAAACGCAGAAATTCCTCAGTCAGCAAACGCTCCGGCGCCACGTAAATCAGCTTGTAGCGGCCGGCCGCCGCATAGGCCAGGGCCTTCTGATACTGCCCCGGCGTCAGGGAGCTGTTAAGATAGGCGGCATGGATACCCGCCTCGTTGAGGGCCCCCACCTGATCCTTCATCAGAGAAATCAGCGGGGAGATCACCAGCGTAATCCCTTCTTTTATTAATGCGGGGATCTGATAGCAGAGCGACTTGCCGGCCCCCGTAGGCATAATGCCGAGAACGTCTCTTCCGGCAAGCAGACTGTCGATCAGCTCCTCCTGGCCTGTACGAAATTCGTCGTAGCCAAAATACTGCCGCAGCAGCCGGTGCTTCTCATCGGTTCTGCCGCCGCTTCCCGCTTTTCTTATATTCTCTCCCGGCCAGCCGCCTTTTGACTGCTGCATCGTCCTACTCCTGGGCGCGGAAATGGATCTCTCCGGTCTCGTCATCCATAGACTCCACAATGGCCAAAGACTCCAGCTGTATCCCTCTCTCCCGGATCAGCCGGCCGCCTTCCTGAAAGCCTTTTTCCACAGCGATTCCGATTCCCTCCACCGCTGCCCCCGCCATCTGGGTGATCTCCAAAAGTCCCATGAGGGCGCAGCCATTGGCCAGAAAATCATCAATAATCAGCACATGATCCTCCGAACCCAAAAACTTGCGGGATACGATCACCTCATACTCCCGGCCATGGGTGAAGGAACGGATCTTGGTCACAAAGTTATCCGCGTCCAGGTTAATGCTCTGAGACTTTTTGGCAAAAACCACCGGCACCTGAAATTCCCTGGCCACAATGGCCGCAATGCCGATGCCGCTGGCCTCGATGGTCAGAATCTTGTTGATCGGCTTTTCCGAAAACCGCCTTTTCCATTCCTTGGCCATCTCCTCAAAAAGGCCGATATCCATCTGATGATTGATAAAGCTGTCCACTTTCAGCACATTGCCGGCCCGGACTATTCCATCTCTCTGTATCCGCTCCTCCAACAGTCTCATCCTCTGTACTCTCCTTTATCTGCATAGCATCTGTCTGTAACAGTGCTTTCATTATAAGCCAGATTTCTCAGGAGAGCAACGGCATATTAATCGGTTTCCCGCGGTTTTGTAAGATGGAGCGTTTAATTTCATGGGAGGGCAGGTTCTGTCCGATAAAAATACGGTGAGAATGACGAGCATTCTCACCGTACATATCATCCGTTTATTTCACATTCTCCTGCCGAAACTCCTGCCGAAAGGACAGCTTATTTCTGATTGAGAGCTGCCTGGGCAGCGGCCAGTCTTGCGATGGGTACGCGGAAAGGCGAGCAGGATACATAATTCAGGCCGATCTTATGGCAGAACTCGATGGTGGAAGGATCTCCGCCATGCTCGCCGCAGATGCCCAGCTTCAGATCCGGACGGGTAGCCCGGCCCTTCTCGGCAGCCAGCTTAACCAGCTGACCTACGCCTGCCTGATCCAGTCTGGCGAAAGGATCAGACTCATAAATCTTGACCTTGTAATAAGCATCCAGGAACTTGCCTGCGTCATCGCGGGAGAAGCCAAAGGTCATCTGCGTCAGATCATTGGTGCCAAAGGAGAAGAACTCAGCCTCCTCGGCAATCTCGTCGGCCATCAGGGCGGCGCGGGGGATCTCAATCATCGTACCGATGTGGTACTGCATGTCGGAGCCATACTCCTTCTTCACCTGCTCAGCCACTTCCACTACGATATCCTTGACAAATTTCAGCTCCTTCTTCTCGCCTACCAGAGGGATCATGATCTCGGGAACGATATCGTAGCCCTTCTCATTCTTTACCTCGATGGCGGCTTCCATGACGGCGCGGGTCTGCATCTTGGCAATCTCCGGATAGGTGACGGCCAGACGGCAGCCTCTGTGACCCATCATCGGGTTGAACTCATGCAGAGCGTCGCAGGTAGCCTTGACACGCTCCACCGTCAGGCCCATATCGGCAGCCAGGGCTGCAATCTCCTCATCGGTGGTAGGCACAAACTCATGCAGCGGCGGGTCCAGATAACGAACCGTCATCGGTCTGCCTTCCAGAGCCTCGTACATGGCCTTAAAGTCAGCCTTCTGGAAAGGAAGCAGCTCCGCCAGGGCGGCCTCTCTGGCCTCTACCGTCTCAGACAGGATCATCTTGCGGATCTTCGGAATTCTCTCCGGCTCAAAGAACATATGCTCCGTGCGGCACAGACCGATGCCCTCTGCGCCCAGACGCACAGCGTTGCGGGTATCTCTGGGATTATCCGCGTTGGTGCGTACGCTCAGCTTGCGGAACTGGTCGGCCCAGGCCATAATCCGGCCAAAGTCGCCGCCCACGGAAGCTTCTACTGTCTTGATATCGCCCTTGTAGATCTTGCCGGTGGTGCCGTCCAGAGAAATGTAATCTCCCTCATGGAAGGTCTCGCCGCCCAGCTCGAATACCTTGGCCTCCTCGTCGATCTTGATATCGCCGCAGCCGGATACGCAGCAGGTGCCCATACCGCGGGCCACAACAGCCGCATGAGAGGTCATGCCGCCGCGCACCGTCAGCACGCCCTCGGCAGCATGCATACCCTCGATGTCCTCAGGGGAGGTCTCCAGACGAACCAGGATAACTCTGGCGCCCTTCTCATGGGCAGCCTTGGCATCCTCAGCGGAGAAATACACCTGTCCGGCAGCCGCGCCGGGAGAGGCGGGCAGAGCGCTGCCGATAACCTGTCCGGCCTTGAGAGCCTCCGGATCAAAGGTGGGATGCAGCAGCTGATCCAGGCTCTTGGCCTCAATGCGGCATACCGCCTCCTCAGGGGTAATCTTTCCTTCATCTACCAGATCGCAGGCAATCTTGATGGCGGCCGGTGCCGTTCTCTTGCCGCTTCTGGTCTGCAGGAAGTAGAGCTTGCCCTCCTGGATCGTGAACTCCATATCCTGCATATCGCGATAATGGTCCTCCAGCTTCATAGCCAGATCCATGAATTCCTTGTAGCACTCAGGCATATCCTCGGCCAGCTTGGTAATGGGCTGAGGAGTACGCACGCCGGCCACCACGTCTTCGCCCTGGGCATTGATCAGATACTCGCCGAAAATGCCCTTTGCACCGGTGGCAGGATTGCGGGTGAAGGCCACGCCGGTGCCGGAGGTGTTGCCCATGTTGCCGAACACCATGGCCTGTACGTTGACCGCGGTGCCCCAGTCGCCGGGGATATCATTCATTCTGCGGTACACGATGGCGCGGGGGTTGTCCCAGGAACGGAA
>CALWLM010000120.1 GCA_944381515.1 uncultured Lachnospiraceae bacterium
AGAGTTCGGGCCCCATAAAGCTGTTTTCTCTTATTTGGACTGAAGGTTCAGCCACTCATAGAGCGTAACCTCGTTTCCGTCAACTGTCACAGGGCTTCCGTCAAAGTCCGTGCTGCACAGATTCAGCAGGGAGTACACCCAGCTGTTGTGCCCATTATAGGTATTGCCATACTCCGGATCTACGATGGACTCGTAATAGGAGAAATGCAAATTTTCTGCTCCTGCCGCCAGCAGCCGTTCATAGGTAGGCACCGAGGTAATCGTCGGGTCTACCGACGGATCTGCCTGACAGTGTACGAACCAGAGCGGAAGATCCGCAATTTCTGCAATCTGCTCATCGGTAATCCACTCATCCAGATAATACTCGCACACGGGGAAGGCCGCCGCAAAATAATCTGGATTGTCCAGCACCAGCTTCATCGTCAGATAGCCGCCGTTGGAACAGCCGCCCACGTAAATCCGATTGGGATCAATTCCGGGATTGTTCTCCACAAAATCTGCAATCAGAGCCATAACCGGTTCCGCATAGATGCTGGAGCCATCCGTGCTGTAGGTATTGTCCCCGGCATCCATCCACATGGTCTCGGCCTGAGGCAGCAAAATATAGGCTCCGCCAAAGATGTCCTGTATCTCATCGGTGATAAAATTGGTCACCATCATGCCGCCGGTCACAAAACCGATGTCCGTGCCGCCGCTGCCAAATCCATGAAGCCAGACAATCAAAGGTCTTCCCTCTGCTCCTCCTTCCGGCTCATAGGAGGCATAGGACATGGTAATGCCGGAAGCCTCATCGGTAAAGGAGGCCGTATCAAAGCCCTCCTCGTCGGGATGATACACCGTATCCAGCTGATTCCAGGTCTCTCCGGTCACTGCATTTTCCACCGTGTAATCGCAGACGGCCCAGGCTTTCAGTCCGGTCTCCAGATTATAATAAGGCGATGCAAGCGTAGAAGAGGCCCCCACCCCCATCACCAGCGTCACGTAGTTACCTTCCAGAGATTCATTTCCCGCTTCGTCCGAGCGGTAAACCGCCTGCACCGTACGCTCGCCGGCTCCAAGGGAATTATTCTCCCCATCAAAGCGCTCCACAGACACGCTGTAGGCATCGGCATCCAGATAATCCAGAGAGGCCGCATCGGAAACCGGAATAATGATACGGCTGTAATTGCTTCCCCAGTTATACACATTCTGAATCAAGGAATAGGCAGGCTCCACCGCCCCCGGCTCTTCATTCTGCCCTTCTGCGGTCTCCGTCTCCAAAACGGCAGGAGCCGTCGTCTCCTCCTGTGCCTCCGTTGCATTTTCCGCCGCCGTAGTAGCGGAAGAATCGCTGCTGCACGCCGTCAGACCAAGGGCCACAATCATCGCCAGCGCCAAAGCGGTCAGGCGTCCGAAACGCATTGCTCCATTTCTTTTTTTCATACGCTTCTCCTTTGTCATATGTGGGGAATCAAAAGGCCTTTTTGACTCCTGAACGTCTGCGATATCGCTTTACATCTGTCAATATAACATAATCCCGCCTCTATGTGAAGTGCTTTTTTTAAATAATTTGATTCATTTTTTGTATAAATCGCCGCTTTTTTGAGTGATATTTTGTATTATTTGAGAGTTTTTTCAAGGTTTCCTTTATGCGCCCATAACAAAAGCGCCCCGTGCCGCGTTTTTCACAGAGCGCTTTTGCTAGCCGTGCTTTGTAATGACGGAAGGGTTTAGCCCAACAAACGGTTAATTATATCCGCCATATGTGCAATCAATTTTTCCGTATAAACCCTTCCCTTTTCTGCTGTCGCCACTGTAGGATCACCCAAAGCTCCTGTCTCCGTAAATTCTGTCCATGGCATGCAGCGATAATCCATCGCATCGCTTCCTTCCGGATAATCAGGAACTGCTCTTTCCATATGGCAAAGCTCCGGAGCCGCAGCCAGCATCATAGATGTTTCAATTTCCGCCGCATGCATACCCGTTCCTCTCCACAAAGGGGCTTCCATAATTCCCTCTGCCAGCTTCACATAATCCGTATAACAAAAATACCAGACATTTTTCATTCCATATTGATCGTACAGCCGCCGAGCCGCCGCCTTCATGGCCGGCTGATTTCCCATATGACCGGAATGAAAGATTACGTTTCTCGCGCCATGCCGCCGAAGACTCAGCGCCACATCTACCAGCACCCGCACAATTGTCTCCTCGCTCAGGCTGATACTGCCAGGAAAGTCTCTGGTCGACCAAACTTGTCCAAAAGGCATTACCGGCAGCACCAAACTGTCTGTCTTTTCAGCGATTCCCGCCGCCAGAGTACTGCCCAATATATTATCCGTACACAGAGGAAGATGGTAGCCGTGCTCTTCCACTGAGCCAAGCGAAACAATTATCGCTCTGGCTTTGGGTATTCTCTCCTTCGCCTCCGGCCAGGTCATCGTATCATACATTACCCGCTCATTCATTGCCTGCACTTCCTTTCACTTTGCTGCTCTCCTTTCTTGCCTTTACTGCCTCATAATCTGTGGCGATTTCAAAATAACCGTCCTTGTTTCTCCGGTACTGAAGCTGGGGAATTGCCAGCAAAAACAAAATCACTGCCGCCAGCCCAATATAGCCGGCATATTTAAACAGCACTCCCGCCCATGGCCAAAACACTTCAAAATCAAAATTACCATACCAACCGCCATAAGAGGCCGTTCGGAAAAAGCCGGCGGCAAAGGCTCCTCCCAGGACCTGAATCACCCCGGACACAAAAGTTAAAATAGCCACCGCTCGAATTCCCCCTCTTTTGTTGGCAAAACAGGCAATCGTCGCATTATCAAAAAATACCGGCACAAAACCTGTGATAACCAAAACCGGACTGCGGAATACCACCAATCCCAGAATAGCCAAAAACTGTCCCAGCACTCCAAACAGGAAGCCAAACATCATCGTGTTTTCCGGCGCAAAGCCATAGGTTGCCGCACAGTCGATTCCCGCCATGGAACCAGGAAGAAGCTTTTCCGATATACCATGGAACGATTCAGACAATTCCGCCACAAACATTCGGACACCCAAAAGAAGAATGCTCATGTATACGGAGAACTTCAAAGATTTTTCCACCACATAAAAAGCAAAATTTTGCGTTTCAGCAAAACTAGGATCAATCTCATGGAGCAAATCTGGTCCCAATATACTCATTAAAATTCCGAAAAACAGAATCATCAGCACTCCGCTGGATACCACATTGTCGCTGAATATCGACAGCCAGCCAGGCAGCTTCAATTCATCTACCGATTTACTTCCCTTGCCTATCTTCCCAGACAGCCGATAGGCCGCCCATACGCCAAACATTTGGTTATGCCCCACCACAAAACCGGCTCCGTCCGTCAGCTCCTGACATGCTTCTACCGTCAAATTTGTCGTTGCTCCCCAATACACCCCCATCAAAATGCCTGTGCAGATAATGATGGTGAGATCGGACGCCTCCGGGAAAGCAAACAGCACCAGCCATACAACCAAAGAACATTGACATACCATCGTATGTCCGGTAATCATCAGGGAACGTATCTTGGTAAAACGCTTAAGTGCAACTAAAAGAATATTAATAAAGAATCCCAAAATCAGTACGGACATTCCCAGCGATACGCTTCTTCCCACTTCTACAATCAGATTTTCCGCTGCAATCTGACCATAATACGGATCAATCACTGCCGCCGACATGTGAAAACGCTCATTGAGCCCTACTAATATGGGCCGGAAATTGTTTACCAGCCCGCCAGAGCCTTCGCTGAGAATCAAATACCCTACCGTTGCTTTGATAAAGCCGGCAAAAGCTATATAAAACGGTCTCTTTAACAGCAAATAGCCAATAAAAACAATAATACCGATGAAAAAAGCCGGCTTGGCAAAAATATTATAATTGAAGAAATTCCATAGCCCCATCAAAAACTCCATAAAATAAGATCCTCCTCATTCTTTCGGGCGCCTGCACACCATATGCACCCTTTAACACCATATTAATCAGTTCCCCAAACCCTCATTTTTTCTTTTTCTGTTTTATGTTATATTATCACCTCTTTTATCATTAATAGGATTATGGATAGTTTTATACGTTTATTTTCTTCAACTATAACGTATTTAATGAGCGTTTGTCAAGGGGTTAATTGATACTTTATCATTTTTATTTAATTTCATTTTTCATAATTCAATTTCATTCCCCATATATTCGTTTTATTTCTTCCTCCTTTCCCGTTTTATGTCTTTTTTATGGATGATTATCTTTTTTTTAATCATTTTTTACATCCATTTTTTTGCTTGCCGCTGTTCCTTTTCTTAAAGATCTGTAATTCTCCTTGAAAATTATCACAAATTCGTATATTCTATAAATAAATGGATACAAGCTTTCAAATAAAGAATGTTTGCATCGAGAGGTACTTATCATGAAAAACAAAAAGTCCGTGGTAGAAATGCGCCGTGCGCAAATTCTCAGCACACTACACGAAAACCCCCATATGAAGGTGGACGGCCTGGCAGAGCTTCTGGGCGTCTCCTCCATCACCATTCGCCGGGATCTGCAGCTGTTGGAATCCCGCGGCCTGGTCAAGCGGCTCTATGGCAAAGTAAAGATCGCCGATCCTTTGCAGTCCACCGGCCATCTGACCAACTCCTCCCACATCCGGGAGATGCAGGCCATCGCCCTCTATGTGGCCAAAAATATGATCAATAACGGCGACACCATCTTTCTGAACGCCGGTCAAACGGTCAGCAAGGTTCTGGATTACATTGACACAGAGACTGATGTAACTTTTATTACCAATAATCTGCTGGCCATCTCTGCCAATGTGCCCTCCAACGTGCACATAATGATCACCGGCGGAGAGCTTTTGCCCACCCACAACGCTCTTGTGGGAGAATTTACCGTTCCCTCCCTGCGCACGGTCATCGCTTCCAAGACCTTTTTGGGCGTGAACGGAATCAGCGCTGCCGGAGGCCTGACTACTTCTACAATTCAGACCGTGGTTGTAGCCCGCACCATGATCGAGTGCTGCAACGGTCCTATTATCGTGCTGGCGGATTCCAGCAAAATCGGCAAGCGGCTGAATTTCCATTTTGGCGACATTGAAAAAGTATCCTATCTGGTCACCGATACCAAGGCTGATCCGGAGGAAATCGCCCGGATTCAGGCTGCCGGCGTCAAAGTAATCCTGGTAGATCCCGATACTATTTTTAACTGATTCATGACCGTCCATGGTCGTTTAAATGCAGGATTTGTTCTTGTTTAATCGATTATACGCACCTTTTCATATAGATAATGATAAATCGTTCAAATAATGTGATGTTTTTGCGTTTTGTCTCTTGCAATAATTTTATGGCTTGTATATAATAAAGTTAGCTGCCGGGACGCGCCCGGTAAAAATAAAAAGAAAAGGAGATAAACTATGCCTAACGTAAAAGACGTTACAAGAGATGGTTGGATTCTCAGCACCTTCCCTGAGTGGGGAACCTGGCTGAATGAAGAGATTGATGAAACCGTCGTAGAGCCCGGCAAGTTTGCTATGTGGTGGCTCGGCTGCACCGGCCTCTGGATAAAGAGTGAAGGTGACACCAACATCACCGTCGACTACTGGTGCGGTTCCGGAAAGAGAACCCACAAGAAGAACGATGGAAAGATTGCTCCCAATCATCAGATGGCCAGAATGTGCGGCGGCGTAAAGATGCAGCCTAATCTGCGCGCCGTTCCCGCTGTTATTGATCCTTTTGCTATCACGAAACTGGACGCGGTGCTGGCTTCCCATACCCACACCGACCACATTGACATCAACCTGGCTGCCGCTGTTCTGAACAATTTAAAGGGCAGAATGGTCACCGTCAACGGCGAGCAGAGAGAGGTTCCCTTCATCGGTTCCAAGTATGCCACCGATATGTGGAGAAGCTGGGGCGTGCCGGAAGACAGACTGATCACTGTGAGACCTGGTTCCGTAGTTCAAGTGGGCGACATCAAGATCACCGCAGTAGAATCCTACGACAGGACAATCCTGATTACCGATCCGCCGGTGGGCGAGCCTGCCATCACCGATTTTAAGGGTGTGGTTCCGGATGACATGGACGACCGCGCAGTAAGCTATGTAATCGAAACTCCCGCCGGTACCATCTATCACAGCGGCGATTCCCATTTTGGCAACGGCTTTGCCAAACACGGCAATGAGTTCGACATCAATGTCGCTTTCGGTTCCTTCGGCGAGAACCCCCGCGGCGTAACCGACAAGATGACCTCCAGCGACATTCTGAGAATGGCTGAGAATCTGAAGTGCGACGTGATCATTCCTTATCACCATGATATCTGGACCAACTTCAAGGCGGATACCAATGAGATCCTGGTGCTGTGGAATATGAGAAAGAACCGTCTGAACTACAAGTTCAAACCCTTCATCTGGGATGTGGGCGGCAAGTTCGTATGGCCCGATGACAAGGATAAGATTGAATATCATTATCCCCGCGGCTTCGACGATTGCTTCACCAATCCCATCAACCTGCCTTATCCCAGCTTCCTGTAAGAAGCGGATACGGCCCCTTGCTGACACAATTAGAGCGCCGCAGCTGCGGCGCTCTTTTATTATACTTTTATATTCTTCCAGTCGTTCTAGCCGCTCCACTTTCCGTCGTAGCGGGTGACGATATCAAGCTCCGGCCCGTCCTTTCTGCTCCACCATTTCTGCGGATCGCGGACAGGAGGCAAGGCCTCCGCCAGAGGAATCCGGCCAGCCGTCATATCCGGCAGCTTACGCAAAAATTCCCGGTACTTCACCGGATCCGGCTCGCTGAAAGGGCAGCGGGAAATGCAGACGCCGCAGTTGGAACCGGTGCGATAAAACATATCCCGACAGCGCATCGTCCGACGGAAATAGGCCTCATGACCAGGATTGCTCCAGGGCCCCTCCGGCTCCCATCCCGGTCCGTCCGCTCCGGAAATGGCTCCGGACAGGCAGTACCGTGAACAAATCCGACATTTGGCGCAATACTCCCGCACTCCCATAGATATCGGCAAGGTCGCAGCCAACGGCAGATCCGTCGCCATAGCCGCCAGCCGCATCATGGAACCATATTCCGGGCTGATAACCGTATCAATGCGGCATTGCTCTCCGATCCCTCCCAGAACGGCAAAGGCGGGATAAATCCCGAATCCGTTCATAATCGCAGCTCCATAAGAGTGATAACCCAACGCCCGAATAAATTCATGGAGCTGATTATATATGGTATACAGCCGTACATAGGCCTGCATTGTCGTTCCCCGGGACAGCTGAGAGGGCGCCTGCCCCAATCCCAGCCCCGACATGGGAATACTATAGACAATGACCCAGGCAGCCTTGCGCGGAATCACCCTCTTTTCCGGCGTCTCGTATCCCACCTCCACATCCTCAAAAACGGTCTGCGGGCCTCCCTTTACCTCCTCCAGATAGATAAGCTTGCGCGTCGTCTCATCGTAAAGCTCCACAAAACCCACCGCCGCCGCTCCCATCAGCCGCAGCGCCCGGGCCACCATAGCGGAATTCTCTTCCGGCGTCCCTTCATGGGGCTTTGTTCCGCGCTCCTGCGGAGTCCGCGCTCTGCCCGGCCCCATAAAGGCCAGAGGAGGAATGGTATTGGAAAAACATTCATTGACGGCCACATCCTTTGCTTCGTAGCCAGGGACTCCCTTTTCCTCCCGGTTATGAAGGTTTTGCTCCTTATATGCGGTAATTTCCCGATGCGCCTCTTCTCCCCGATAGACACGATCCTCTTTGCGGGTGCTCTTCCACTCGCAGAATCTCTGCATATGCTCCCAGTCGATGCCAAATGCAGGTTCTTCCACCTCCCGCGCGATTCCCTCACGCAGGCTCCCCCAGCTGGGATTTAACTCCCGAGGCAGCACACATCGGGGCCGGTAAACCGGCGCCTGCCCCTTTTGCCCTTCCCTTTTCTCCTTCTCTCCTCCCAATTTCTTCTCTCCCCACATTATTCCACTTACAGGCTGTCTATTACACCTCTTCCAGGCAGTCCATTACTCCACTTCCAGACTGCCCATTAATCCACTTGCAGACTGCCCATTAACCCATTTGCAGACTGTCCAAAAAGGCTGTCATCACTTCATTCTTTCCCGCTGCCTTCTTGGCTCTCTCCCTATACTCTTCCATGTCGCCGCTGCGGCCGATCTTGGCTGCGATGCGCGCCTGCAGGGCATAACAGTGCATCAGCTCCCGCTTATTCATATTGCGCACATCCACTTTGGAAATCCGATTCCATGCCTCCATGCCGCTGCCTCTGTAAAAACTGCAGGCGGCGGCCACCACGTCCCAATTATAAAAATAGGCTCCCTTCATATGCTTGCCCTTGGAGCTGGTGCGGCTGCGCAGACCGGTCAGCTGCTTGTGAGCCGTCTCCATCTTTTCTCCGTCTCCCAGCTCGCCATACATAATCATCTGACTGTGCCGGGCAACAATAGCCACATCATAATTGCGCAGCTTCTCATAGCTAAGGCCTTCTATGTAAGTTTTCAGCCTGTCGTAATCCCGCAGGTCCACATATGCAAGCATGCGCATAATGTCCAAAGAAGAATCAAAGGTCTTCAAAAGATCCGCTTTCTTCACGCGATCCGCCAGATTCAGAGCTTTCTGGGGATCTCCCATAAAAACCAGGTTCTTCGTCGCCTGGTCAAAATTGAAGCGCAGATATTCATACAAGAGAGCTCCCCCGCCAAAGAACACACCCACAACAATAAACACCAGACGCGTACCCGTATCCGCCGCCGTCACTGCTGAATAGACGATATAGGCAAAAAACACAACATAGACAACTACATTCAAAATTACCTTCAGCTGATAGGAAATCTGGTATCTTTTCTTCATGGGAATTCCTCTCTGACTTTCTCATTTTTAAGCTAGTTTTTCAAAAAAGTTGCCGGGGATTATGATAAAAAATTCATATAATGATTATAAATTAATTAAAATGAGAAGTCAACCCATGCCCTCTCGTTGACAATACTTTTGTTCCATGATATCATCAAATTAATGATATCTGAGCTGTCCTCCCCATCTCCTACACCTTTTTGGGGGGCAGTAAGGCAAGGCAATACAAGCAGGCAGAAAGAACGGCAGCCCTTTCATCAAAGGGCGCAGCCGCCGGAAAGGACTTTTGCAGATGAGCAAGGATTCCGCAACCAAAGACACACAAAGAGAACAGACCAGGAAAAATAACGCTGCCGCCGAGGACTCCAAGGCCGCAGGCGCCGCCTCCCAGGAGGAAAAGGGCGAGCACCAGTACACGGAGGAGGAAATCAAGCAGATGTCCTACTGGCAGCTGTGGGGACTGCGCCGCAAGGCGGGTATGCTTTACTATGTGCTGACCACCACAGTGTATGCCTTTCTGATATATCTTTTCCTCAAAGTGTGTTACATTTTCTACACGAAAAAGTTCTCCGGCTTCAGCGTTGACTGGTGGGCCGTCGTAATCTGCATTGCCATCGGCCTGATTTACTGGTATGCCCATGAGCTTTTTTATCGGAAGCACAATCCGGACGCAGACAAAAAATAACTGCCCGCGGCTGCACGGCCGCAGGACAGCAACTGTCAGGAACGGAGGTTATTATTGCCATGTTTGAAAAAGAGAAAAAAGAGATGCTTGAGTGCGCCCTGCAGATGAAGGAATATCAGCTGATCTCCCTCACCGGGGGCAATGTCAGTATGCGTATGCCGGACGGCCTGTTCCTTGTGACTCCCTCCGGCATGTATTATGAAAAGATGGTTCCCGATGATATTGTCGTTATCGACGGCAAAGGCAATGTGGTGGAGGGCTGCCGCAAGCCTTCCTCTGATACGCCGGCTCTTTTGTATATGTTTGAACATATGCCTCAGATCAACGCCATCATACACACCCATCAGCCCTATGCCACAGCCATCGGCATGACCAACGACCGTCTGCCGGCCTGCATGGTTACCATTATCGACGCCTGCCGCGCCGAAGTGCAGGTGGCTCCTTGGACTCCCTCCTCGGATATCGGCATGGGAATTCTGGCCACCCAATACGCCGGAGATTCTCTGGCCGTCATCATGAAGCACCACGGAGTTATCACCTACGGGGACTCCCTGGAGCAGGCTCTTTTTGCCGCCGTATATCTGGAGGAGGCATCCAAAACCTATGTGATGGCCCGCGTTATGGGACCTGTGCCGGAGCTCTCCCCCGAGGATATTGCCCACGAAGCCGCCGGCTGGGCCACCTACGGCCAGGATAAATAGAACGGGGGGTGCTTTATGGGCGAATCGATTCAATGCGTCATCACTGATCTGGACTATACGCTGCTCAATTCACAGCGCGAGATACATCCCGATGATCTGGCCGCTCTCTGCCGCCTGCGCGAAAGAGGAATCCCTTTTACCTTCGTCACCGGCCGTCACTATATGTTTGCCCGGAAATTCGTCCGCCTCACCGGTCTGCGTCTCCCTTTTTCCAGCTCCAACGGAGCTCTGATCTGGGACCCGGCCGCGGGAAAAGCACTGAAAATCAACACCCTAGACCCGGCGCTCTGCCGCCGGGTAGTTTCTTATGGAATTTCCCTGGGTATTCCCATGTCAGTTCACGCCGTCTCCGGCATCTACGCCACTGCAGGCAACCCCAGGCTGCAGGTTTTCCGGGACTTCAACAGCCATCTGGATGATCCCGCAGACTATTTTATGCCGGAAATTCTGGAGCCGGACTCCTTCTCCTATGAGAACGTCTTTAAAATTTCCGCCTACAACCAGGAAGGGCAGGATGTCAAGGTCCTTCTCTCTCCCATTCTGGATCAAACCGGTCTCCAGACCGACTATTCCGAAAGCTGTCTGTTAGATATCACCCGCCCCGACTCCACCAAGGCCGACGGCGTCCGCGCTCTGGCTCATTTCATCGGCTTCGATCCGGCCCATGCCATGGCCTTCGGCGACAACCACAACGACCTCAGCCTCCTGAAAAGCGTCGGTCATCCAATCGCCATGGCCAACGCCGTCCCCGAACTGAAAGCCGTCGCCGAATTTGTGACCCGTTCCTGCGATGAGGCCGGCGTAAGCTTCGCCCTGCAAAAATTCTGGCCCCACACTACCTGAGGCCGCCCGTCGGCGGCCTCTCAATATAAATCTGACAACTCTCTTCTCTTTTCTTTACCCTTCTTCACCAAACTCCAACGTCACCGCCTGCACCAGCGTCATTCCCTCAAGCCTGGACGGTTCAAAATAATACTGCAGCGAAACACTGGGCAGACTCGTTCCGTTATCATATGCCAAAAGGGCCACGGGAATCTCTTCATTCAAAGGAATCTCCGTAAAGTCCGACAGAAAAGTCCGGCTCGAAACCATAATGTCTTCCCGAGGCGCTGCTGCTTCCGTCTGATAAGCCACCAGCCCCTTTGTATTCAGATACAGCTCCATACTGTAATCTTCATTTAACCGCATTGCAAATACGCCGGCCAGCGCTTCCTCTCGCCTCTGCTGTTCATCCAGGTAAATACCGCCCTCTCTTATCTCCTCCCAGACGCCATCCTCCTGCAGCTGATAAACATGCAGCTTTAGACTGGCCGCCTGGTCAGGCCCACGAAACGAGAAAATCCGAGCTGTGTCGGACAAACCCAGAGACTCCAATATATACTCCTCTCTCTCCGTCAATTCAAACGGGGCAATCCCCTCCTGGGAAAGTCCGCCGTCAAAATCAGACGCTGCTTCACATCCAGCAGCACTTCCTGCAATCAGCAGCATCGCAGCCAGACACAAAACCACTAATCCTCTGCGCTTCATCCATCCTCCCCCTTCCTTCTTCCCTCTACTATTATAACATTCCCCCGTCCTGCGCGGAGCCCCTCTCCGTCGCAGCCATACACGAAACCCTTCGCCATTGTCCACTGCCCTGCGCAGAGCCCCTCGCTGTCGCGCCATACACGAAACCCTTCGCCATTGTCCACTGCTCTGCGCGGAGCCCCTCTCCGTCGCCCGCCTCCCTGCGGCCGACTTTCCCGCGTCTTAGAAACACCTGGCCCCGGTCTTTCCGCGTTGAAACAAAAAAGAAGCATGTCTGAGCGCGGGCGCAGCCTGCGCGAGTTCTTCTTTTTTGTTTCGCTTTTAGCGGAAGGGCCGGGGCCAGATAGTGTTTCAAGACGAGGGAACCGGAGGCCTCTGGGAGGCAGCAATCATATCCTGCACCTTCATCAGCCTCACCTGCGTGCTTCTCTCGTTTTCATCCAATTTCATTGTAATATACTTTATTTTCTCCTGCGCGTCAGGGATCATCACATGCTCCAGAGCGTTGACGCGGCGGCGGGTCTTCTCGATTTCGGCCGCCATCAGCTGACAGGATTTCTCCACCTCGGCCAGCCGCAGCATATCCGGCAAAAGATCGGACAGGGATTTGACCGCCTGGTCCAGATCGCCGGAGGTGAAAGCGAAACCATAGGAGTAAATATCGCCCTCGTCGGCGCTGCGAAACTTGCAGGCAAAGGCCGGGATGTCCACGCTCATCACATTTTTCGTCCCCACCTCCAGATAGACCTCCTGCTTGGGAGCCAGGAGAGCCGTGTTCAATATCTGGTCGGAGGAGACAGCCCTGGCCAGGACGAAGTTTTTGTTGGCGGCGGCCAGCCCCGCCTCCACCTTCTCCCGCAGAGCCTTATTTTCCCGCACCAGGTCGAGAAACTGGCGCATCAGCTCGTCCCGCTTGTCTTTTAGAAGCTTGTGGCCTCTCGTAGCCGTGATCAGCTTCTTTTTCTGGCGTGACAGCTCCATCCGGGTGGGATTTACCTGGGTTGATGCCATCTAATCATCCCTCCCTTACTTGCCGTAATACATATCCAGATACTTATCATCGATACGCTTAAGCTCCGCCCGGGGAAGCATGGACAGAAGCTTCCAGCCGATATTAAGGGTCTCCTCAATATCCCGGTCCGTATCATAGCCCTGGGACACATACTCCTGCTCAAAAGCGTCGGCAAACTGGGCATAGATCTTATCAATATCGGTCAGAGCCGCTTCTCCCAGCACCACCATCAGCTCCTTGGCCTCCTTGCCTCTGGCATAGGCGGCGAACAGCTGGTTTAAGGTATTGGAGTGGTCGGCCCGGGTCTTGCCCTCGCCGATGCCCTTGTCTTTCAGACGGGAGAGGCTGGGCAGCACATCGATGGGCGGAGTCACGCCCTTGCGATAGAGATCACGGCTCAGGATGATCTGTCCCTCGGTGATATAGCCGGTCAGATCGGGGATCGGGTGGGTCTTGTCATCCTCAGGCATGGTCAGGATCGGAATCATGGTGATGGAGCCCTTCTTGCCCTTCTGTCTTCCGGCTCTCTCGTACATGGAGGCCAGGTCTGTGTACATATATCCGGGATAACCGCGCCGTCCCGGCACCTCCTTGCGGGCTGCCGAGATTTCACGCAGGGCGTCAGCATAGTTGGTAATGTCGGTCAGAATGACCAGTACATGCATATCCTTGTCAAAGGCCAGATACTCGGCGGCCGTCAGGGCCATACGGGGCGTAGAGATACGCTCGACAGCCGGGTCGTTGGCCAGATTGACGAACATGACCGTACGGTCGATGGCTCCGGTGTCCTTAAAGCTCTGAACAAAGAAGTTGGACTCTTCAAAGGTAATGCCCATGGCGGCAAATACCACCGCGAAGGGCTCCGATGTACCGCGCACCTTGGCCTGGCGGGCAATCTGTGCCGCCAGATTGGCATGGGGCAGACCGCTGGCCGAGAAAATCGGCAGCTTCTGACCGCGGACCAGGGTGTTCAGACCATCGATGGCCGAGATGCCGGTCTGAATAAACTCCTGGGGATAGCTGCGGGCGGCCGGATTCATCGGCAGGCCGTTGATATCGCGGCGGGCCTCCGGCAGGATCTCTGGGCCTCCGTCGATGGGACGGCCCAGACCGTCGAAGACGCGGCCCAGCATATCCTCCGATACGCCCAGCTCCATGGTTCGTCCCAGGAAACGCACCTTGCTGCTCTCCAAGTTGATGCCGGTGGAGCTCTCGAAAAGCTGCACCATGGCGGTATCGCCGTTTATCTCCAGCACACGGCAGCGGCGGGTCTCGCCGTTTGCCAGCTCGATTTCGCCCAGCTCGTCGTAGGTGACATTTTCCACGCCCTTCACCATCATCAGAGGGCCTGCCACTTCCTGTATGGTTCTATATTCCTTAGGCATGTTATCTGTCCTCCTTTGACGTCAAATCGGCAAGCTCCGAAACAAGCTCATCTATTACCTTATCGTAGGCCTCTTCCAGATCCGTGTCGTGAATATATTTGAAGCGGCCGATCTGCTCGCGGACCGCCAGGCTTACCAGCTTGTTCACGTCGGCTCCCTGATCCAGCGCTTCCTGGCACTTGTCATAGTAGGCCAGCACCAGCTTCATCATCCGGTACTGCTTCTCCAGAGGGGTGTAGGTATCCACCTCGTGGAAGGAGTTCTGATGCAGGAAGTCCTCGCGGATAGAGCGGGCGGCCTCCAGCTTCAGCCGGTCCGGAGCGGACAGGGCGTCCATACCTACTAACTGCACAATCTCCTGTAACTCCGCCTCATCCTGCAAAAGACGCATCATCCGGCTGCGGCAGTTCATCCAGTCCTCATGGACATGGCTGTCAAACCAGCTTCCCATGCTGTCCACATACAGGGAATAGCTGGTCAGCCAGTTGATGGCCGGGAAATGTCTCTGATAGGCCAGAGAGGAATCCAGCCCCCAGAACACTTTGACGATACGCAGGGTAGCCTGGGATACAGGCTCGGAAATATCGCCGCCGGGAGGGGAAACGGCTCCGATAACGGACAGGGCGCCCTCCCGGCTCTCATGGCCCAGGGAGACCACGCGGCCGGCCCGCTCATAGAACTGAGCCAGACGGCTTCCCAGGTAGGCAGGATAACCCTCCTCGCCGGGCATCTCCTGGAGACGGCCGCTCATCTCGCGCAGGGCCTCGGCCCAGCGGGAGGTGGAATCGGCCATCAGGGCTACCGAATAGCCCATGTCGCGGAAATATTCGGCGATGGTAATACCGGTATAAATCGAAGCCTCACGGGCCGCCACCGGCATATCGGAGGTATTGGCAATCAGTACCGTCCGCTCCATCAGAGAATAGCCGCTCTTGGGGTCCTTAAGCTCCGGGAATTCGTTGAGCACGTCGGTCATCTCGTTGCCGCGCTCTCCGCAGCCGATATAGACCACGATATCCGCCTCGGCCCACTTGGCCAGCTGATGCTGAATCACGGTCTTGCCGGAGCCGAAGGGACCGGGTACGGCCGCCACGCCGCCCTTTGCAATGGGGAACATGGCATCGATAACTCTCTGACCGGTGACCAGAGGCATATCCGGAGGCAGCTTTTCCTTGTAGGGGCGGCCGGAACGCACCGGCCACTTCTGCATCAGGGTGAGCTTTCTCTCCCCGCTGTCTGTCTGCAGGACGGCCACCGTATCCTCCACGGTGTAATCTCCCTCGCTTACGGAGAGAACCTTTCCCTTTACGCCGGGAGGCACCATGATCTTATGGGAGACAATATGGGTCTCCTGCACCGTACCGATCACATCGCCGCCCTCTACCTCATCTCCGGCCTCCACTGCCGGAACAAAATGCCAGACATTCTCTCTCTTTAAAGAAGGCACTTCCACGCCCCGCTTCAGGAGATTGCTGCCGGTGGCCTTCATAATATCGTCCAGGGGTCTCTGAATGCCGTCGTAGATGCTGCCGATCAGACCCGGCCCCAGCTCCACCGACAGCGGCATACCGGTGGATTCCACCGGCTCGCCGGGTCCCAGTCCTGCCGTCTCCTCATATACCTGAATGGACGCCTGGTCGCCGTGCATCTCGATGATTTCGCCGATGAGGCGTTCTCCGGCTACGCGCACCACATCGTACATGTTGGCGTCCCGCATCCCCTCGGCGATGACCAGAGGTCCCGCTACTTTTTTGATAATGCCTTTGCTCATTTTAGTCCATCACCGCCTTTCTCTATTCTGTTCCGAATATAATATCCGAGCCCACCGCTCGCTCCACGGATTTCTTTACCTGGGCGATGCCCGCCCCGGTATTGCCCGCCACACCGGGTATCAGAATCACCGCGGGAATCTGTTTTTCCCGGTAAAGATCAATCGCATCCGGTATCTGGGCGGCCAAAGCCTCCGTGATATAGATCACCGCATATCCGCCGTCGGACAGCTCCTTGAGCTTTTGCGCCCCTTCGCCGGCCTCTGTCACCGGCACGGTGTGAAAGCCCACGGCGGCAAAGCCGTAAATACTGTCGTAATCACCTATAACCGCTACTTTATACATACATCTCCCTCAGCCTTTCCCGGATAATCTCATCGGGAAGGCCGCTCTGCTTTCCCGACAGCACCATGCGGACGCACTTGATCTCGTTTTTCCTGGCCAGAATATAGGCCGCCAGCGGCCCGGCCGTAAAGGGATTAACCTTCTGGGGCTTTATATGCTCGATGATCAGATTGTCGCACCACCGCTCAAAGGCAGTAAAGGATTCCTTAAGCGCCGCGGCAGCAGGCGCATAATCCGTATTCATCAGATACTCGGCCACGCTGTCTCCGCCTGCAAGAGCCGCCCGCGCAAGGGCCGCCAGATCCAGCTCCTCCACCGGAACCAGAGCTCTTTCGACAAAATCCAACGGCTTGCCCAGCTGACCGCAGCGCACCGCGATCTTGATATCGGCGGCCACCACCGTCAGCACGGCGTACTCCCGGATCACCTCGTTTTCCGCCTTTTTCCCCGCCTGGTACATGGCCGTGAGCCCGGCCCGATCCAGTATAATATCGCACAGCTGGCCGTCGCCGGTGTGCAAAAGCACATTCCTGGCTTCCTCGCCGGCGCGGGCCATCTCAGGAGGCAGAGCGGAAAAATCCTTCTGCTGCGCTGCCTGACGCATTTTCTCCGGATCAATGGTGCCTCCGTCCACAAACACACGGGAGGCGTCTACCTTTGCCCCGGTACAGGCAAGCTTCACGGCCGCCTTCAGATTGTGATAGTCGTCGGTGATCCGAAAAACGTCGAAAACCGACATGTCCTTCACCATTTCGCCGATCAGACTCCAGGTCTTCTTCGTCTCCGCCGCCAGCATATTGTCCGCCGTCAGCTCCTCATCAGGATTGCCCCAGCCCCGGTCTGCCAAAAGCCGCAGAGCCTCGTCGCAGGATCTGGCAGCCAGCAGCTGCTCCATGGCGGCGTTTCCCAGAAGCGACATCTCCTTTGCCCGGATTCGTGCCACCGCATAGGTATAATCTTTGCTCATGGATCTCCTCCTTTCTGGGGTCCGTCACGCAAAAAGGAATGCGTGAACCTGATCCTGCAGCTTTTCCCTCTGCGCGGCAAACATGGCCTCAAAGGAGCAGTTTTCTTCTATTCCGCCGTAAACCAGCACAAAGCCGCCGTCGATATCGCTTGTCTTTTGGGACAGCGCCAGGCTGCCGCCCCTGCGGGCCGCCGCCTGACAGATCGCCTGTTCAAAGTCCTGCGGCAGGCGGTTTTTGTCTCTCTCATTGAAACGGATCTCTCCGTCCCCGCTCTGGGCATATTCGCCCGCCAGCTTGACAATCAGCTCAAAATACTCCTGGTCCGGCAGCGCCAGCAGGCGGTCCCTCGCCTGATCGATGATCTGTCCGATGACCTGCTGCTTGGCCGCCAGAAGCTTTTTTTTCCGCTCCATCTGGGCCGCGCTGCGGCTTTTCTTCAGGATATCCTCCCGAATAGCCTCCGCCTGGACTCCCGCCTCCTGCGAAAGAGTCCGGCAGGTCTCCTGCGCCTGGGCGCAGATTTCGGCAGCCCGATCTTCGGCCGTCTTTATAATCTCCTCGGCAGAAAGTCTTGCTTCTTCCTCGATCTGACTAATAATCTTTTCCAGTCCCGTCATCGTCTGCTCACCCCTTCTTACAGGGAGAACACGGCCAGGATGGAGATAAGCAGAGCCAGGATGGCGTAGGTCTCAACCATGGCCGGGAACAGCATGGCCTTACCGAACTGGTCAGGCTTCTTGGTGACCACGTTGATAGCGGCCACAGAGGTCTGTCCCTGATAAATAGCGGAGATCAGGCCCACAACGGCGATGGGCAGGCAGGATACAAAATACATCAGGCCGGTGGCCGTATCCATAGGCTGCGCCCCTCCGCCCAGAAGGCCGGTCTGTACCAGCGTCACGAAGGCCACCAGCAGGCCGTAGATGCCCTGGGTGCCGGGCAGCAGCTGCAAAATCAGCACCTTACTGAACAGCTCCGGATTTTCCGTGATGGCGCCTGCGCCGGCCCGGCCCGCCAGACCCACGCCGTAGGCCGAACCAATGCCTGCAAACAGAGCTGCCGATACTGCGCCAAGAAGTGCCAGAAGAAGACCCAGATTACTCATATCCATATTTAATTTTCCTCCTTAAACTTAAAGTATTTATTGTTGTCAGCGGAGAAAGGATGAAAGCCTTTTCCACCGCCTTCATAAAATTTTCCGAAGAATTCCACAAACTGCAGACGGTTGGTGTGGACATAGGCGCCCAGCAGGTTGATCGCTATATTCAGCGTATGCCCCACAATAAAGATCAGAGCAAAACCGATGGCGCTTATGATCCCGTCTCCCAGCATGGAGGCCATGGTGTTGATAACCGAGGCGATAACGCCGGTGGCAAGTCCCAGGGCCAGAAGTCTGGAGTAGGACAGCACGTCGGACAGCCAGCTGGAAGCGCCGTAGAGATCATAGGCTCCCAAAGCCAGACGCACCGCCACGTTTTTCTTGTCCCTGGCCGACATAAGGACGATCCCCACCGCTCCGATGATGGCCATCCACTTGGCCAGCGTGTTCAGCCAGCCGGGGAAAACAAAGGCCGTCCCCGCCATGGAGGCGAACATCTCGCTGGGCAGAAGCATCAGAATCAGGCCAATCAGAAGCATGTACCAGAGGACCACGCTGCATATAAAGTCCATTACCTGCCTGGCCTTCAAAAGCATATAGCCCTTGACGCCCAATCCGGTGAACAGGTGAATGATGCCGAACAAAAAGCTGAACATCAAAAGCTTCATCGGGTCGTCCAGAGGCTCGAACCACAGGGCCGGTATGGTCACTGTCCGGTGGAAGAAGGTCTGCGATATCACGGTCACCGCATCGCCGAAGTAGCTGCCGAACATCACGCCCCAGAAGGTGGTAGAAATGCCGCAGTACAGAAACATTTGCAGCATCTTCTTGATTCCTGAGCCCATATTGGGGTATTTTTTCAGGGCAAAGGCGCAGCCGATCACCATAATCAGTCCATAAGCCGCATCGCCTAACATCAGTCCGAAGAGGAAATAATAGAAAAAGGCCATGATGCCGGTGGGGTCCACCTCGCCCTTGGCCGGAAGGCCGAAGGCCTCCACTACTCCCTCCGTGGGCGCGCTGAAAGCATTGTTGTGAAGAAGCACCGGCGCCTCTTCGTCCTCCGGCACGGCGCTAAGCTCCACCTGGCAGATAAACTTTTGTTCCAGGCTTTCTTTAAGCGCCTGCGCCGACTGCCCGGGCGTATAGCCCTCCACCAAGAAAGTATGCTCCGACTGGAGCATCTCCCCCAGCACTCGGTACTTTTCTGCCTGCATCGAGTAATAGTCCGCCGCGAACTGGATGTTCTCCCTTTCGCCGGCCAGATTCTCCAGCTCCTTTGCCGCCGCCTGGGCAGCCCTCTCATGCTCTGCCGCCTCTTCTTCCAGGGCGGCCGCATACTCCGCCGGCACCTGATCCGTCTGTACCTGAGGCCGCACAAAACCGCACTGCCTCAGCACATCCTCCAGCCGTCCCGCCTCATTCCTGGCGCAGACGGCAAAAAGACAGGTCTGATCCCGGTCCCTTCCCAGCACCTCCACCGAAAAGGCGGAAAGCTCCGGGGCCTCGCGGGCCACCGCCTCCAGGATGCTCTCTTCACTCCACTGTCCCGGCATGGCTCCCACAAAGGCCGCTGCCGAACGGGTTCCGGTATAGTTCATCGGAACGTCTAACCCCAGCCAGGGCCGCAGGGTTTCCATAGATGTCTGCGCCCGGGTACGGGCGGCGTTCTCTTCGGCAATCCCCTTTTCCAGACTGAGTATCCGGCGGATCACTTCGTTTGTCTTTTCGCAGCGCTCCTCACCCTCCTGGTACTGCCCCTGTGTCAGCTCTCTTTTGCCCTCCAGGGAGGACAAAAGTCCTTTTTTCTCCGGCGCATAGCGTTCCAGAACTCTCAGGGCATCCGCGGCATTCTGACTCAGCCGTTCGCTCTCGGCCCGCACAGAGGCCGTATCCGTCTTGCGAAATACCTCGTCCTCGCTGCCGCCGTCCTCTATCTGAACGACGCCTCTCTTCTGCAGTTCCTCCAGTATTTTCCTGCGGTTGCTCTTCCATGCACAAATGTGGATTTTCTGCATTTCCAGCACTGCCATTTGATCACCTTCTTTTCTCCGTCAGCCGGCGGTTTCCGTCACCAGTTTCGTGACCAGAGCCACCGCTTCCTGCTCTTTCTGAGCGGCCAGAGCCTTGAGAGCCTCCACATCCTTTGCTCCCTCCAGCGCGCTCTCCCTCGCCTCTGCTTCTCCCTGTGCTTCTGCCTCTTCCCGGGCAAGACGCACCGTCTCAAGGGCCTTCTCCCTCTCTTTGCGGACCGTTTCCCGGGCCTGATTTTCGGCCGCCTTCTCTATATCCGCCGCCTTTTCCCGGGCCGCCCGCAGGGTCTGGGCCGCCCGGTTTTCCGCCTGACGGATCTCATCCATCATTTCCTTTGCCACTCTCTCACACTCCTTCGTCAATCTTTGCTATCCTCTGCTTGTGACGGGGGCCTTCCGAGAAAGGCGTATCCAAAAAGGTGTCCAGAATCTGGCAGGCCAGGCCGGGACCCACTACTCTGGCTCCCAGAGCCAGAATATTGGCGTCGTTGTGCTCTCTGGTGGCCTTTGCGCTGAAGCAGTCGCCGCACAGTGCCGCCCGGATTCCCTTAAAGCGGTTGGCCGCAATGGAAATGCCGATGCCCGTGCCGCAGATCAGGATTCCCTTGTCGCACTGCCCGTCCAGAATGGCATGACAAACCTTCTTGGCATAGTCGGGATAATCACAGGATTCTTCGGTGTAGGTTCCGAAATCCTGATATTCCTCCCCCCTCTCATCCAGCCGGTCCATGAGCGCTTTTTTCAGCTCAAGAGCCGAATGGTCACATCCGATGGCTATCATTCTTCTTCCTCCTTGTCTAATTTATTAAAAAGTTTTTCTGCTGCCATTTTCACTAATATGTCAATATACTCGTAGTATGCCCCGTAATCGGCCAATGTACCGCCGTAGGGACTGTTTACGTCCGTCTTTTCTCCGGCATACTCGCCCAGCGTGTAGACCTCGGCCGGGGCGCCAAAGCGTCTGGCGCTCTTTAGCACCTGCTTTTTCTCCTGCTCCGACATCGTCAGAATCAGCGTCCCCTCCGTCACATCCACCTCCGGGACAAACTCTTCGGAGTATTCCTTGGAGGGTTCCATTTCATTTCCCTTCAAAACTGCCACAGCCTTGGGATTCAGCGGTTCCGGGAAGAGAACCACCAGTCCCCGGGAAGCGACCGTAAGCGGCCGGTCTCCCTTTACCGCATTGAGTATGGCCTCCGCCATAATGCTGCGGCATACGTTCTCTTTACAAATAAAAAGTACCTTTCGGCATGAACTCATCCCTGTTCCTTCCCCCTTTTTGCCCAAAAGCTCGGGCGGCTCAAACATCCAGGATATGGTATCCGGCCGCCTTCTTTAAACGGTTCATAATGGCGCCTCCCAGCTGTCCCTCCTCAAAGCTCTCCGAGTAAATCACATCCACTCCCGCCGTGTCGAAGGAGCGCAGCACATCGTAAAGGTTGTGAGCAATGGAAGAGCCGTCCCGCCGGGAGCCCACCGTCACCAGATCAAGCCGCTCCCCAGCATTCTCGCTTCCGCCAAGGAGCGGCCTGAGCATCTCTTCATAAAAGGGGCGGCTTTCCGTCGTACAGATCAGCCCCGTCTTGCGGCCGGCCCGCAGTTCCTCTCCGGCCAGAGCGCAGATTTTCTGCCGCACCGCCTCCTGCCCGCCCCGGACAATGGTCATCTGCGCCCTGGGCGCATAATGGCGATATTTCATTCCCGGCGCCTTGGGATGCATGTCGGGGCTGACCGGTCCGATGCTCGCCGCATCCACAGTCATATCGGCAAAAAGCTCCCGAATCATCTCTTCCGAGATAAAGCCCGGCCGAAGCAGAGACGGTTCCTCTCCCGTAACATCAATAATCGTGGACTCCAGCCCGATTCCCACCTCTCCGCCGTCCAGAATCATATCGATACGGCCGTCCATATCCTCCCGTACATGGGAGGCGCGGGTCGGGCTGGGTCTGCCCGACAGATTGGCGCTGGGAGCGGCGATGGGTACTCCGGCAGCCCGGATTAAGGCCCTGGCCACCGGGTGGGAGGGCATTCGCACCGCCACCGTATCCAGGCCTCCGGTAGTGCTCTCCGGCACCAGCTGTGATTTGCGAAAGATCAGCGTCATCGGACCCGGCCAGTATTTCTTCATCAATATCTGCGCCGCCTCCGGTATCTCGGCCACCAGCGGACCCAGCTGAGCAAAATCCGCAATATGAGCAATCAGCGGATTGTCAGAAGGACGGCCTTTGGCCGCATAAATCCGCCGGGAGGCCTCCGGGTCCAGGGCGTTGCCGCCCAGTCCGTAGACCGTCTCCGTGGGAAATGCTACCAAACCGCCGTCCTTTATAATTTTCGCCGCCGCCTCTATTCGATCTGCCTGCGGCTCCCTTTCGTCTATTGTTACAAATCTAGTCTCCATAATCCAGTATCCATTCTATATTTTTACCAACATCTTGTTTCATTATAATATGAATGGAAAGGTTGTGCAAGAGAAATCGAAGCTTAAAACAGGCCAAACTGATCTTTGAGCCAGGCGCCGCTCCTGCCCTGTCTTAAGAGCGGCTGCTGAACAGATAGCCCCCGTTTTCCTCCAGGTATTCCGCCGTATCTCCCCTGCCCATCAGGTAGTAGGTACCATCCAGAGGATTATAGAAAGTAATATTATAATTGTCGTATCCCACCATCAGCTCCGCCGTGGTTTCCCCGGTCAGCACAATGACCGGATTGCCCTCGCTGATGAAATACAGCACCTGCTGCAAAGTGCAGCCGGTCAGGTCCACCGCCTTCCCGGAAAGAGCCTCGTTCAGGATCTCCCGCACCGACATTCCCTGGGAGAGCATCTGCGAAACATCCGCCGTGACTCCCTGCTGGAACAGCAGGGCCTGAATGCAGGGCACCAGCGTCATATCCTCTCGGTCCGTCACACAGGCGCTGTTGACCGAGATCCGCGCCTGGTTGCTCTGCGCCCCTCTGGCCCAGACCAGATTCTGGCCGGCGTCCACCACAATCCCCATATCGTCATAGATCGCATTGATCGCATCCGCCAGATTATAGCAGATATCGTGAAGCTCGCCAAAAGCATAGGCATAATACCGGGGGTCCGTCTCCCTCTCCACACTGTAGGACAATTCCACCCGATTGACGGAAGGGTCCAAAAGTCTGGCCGGCGTCTGAACCGTCAGCGCGCGCTCCGCATCCGCCGAAGAAGACAGATTGATGGAATAAACCTTTCGCTTCAGCTCGCTCTGACTCTCCGTCAGCACCGACGAGGTATTGGTTCCGGCCGGTTCATTCTGCAGCAGAACGTCGCTGAATTCACTGACAGTCTGGCCGGAGGAGGACAGATAGGCGCAGTTCACCTGAATTCTGCCGTTCCCGGTCTCCACGCTCATGATGTGGCCGCTGTCCGGCTCATAGTGGGTCAGCACCTCGCCGGCTTCGCTGACGATCTCCAGCGCATACATGGGGAACGCAGTCCGTCCGCTGATATCGGTGCGTATATCCGTATCCCTTGCGATTCCATAGATGAAATCCGTTCCAATAAAGCCCAGAGGACGCAGGTATTCGCCCTCCGACGACTGGATGGTGCGGACATTGCCATCGGAAAGACGCATTACGGACAGGGAGGTGCAGGCATAGGGGTCATCCCCCTCCTGCCAGGCAATCATGGAATTGTCATCGTTGATCACGAAGGAATCTTCCGTCAGATTATCCACTACCACCACCTGCTCCGTTCCGGCCACATCGATGGCATATATACTGTTGCTCACCATAACGTAGACAAGGCCGGTGTCCGAAATATAACTCAGCTTGCCCATCTCCTGCTTCAAATGGGAGTAGGAGGCATGGGAAGGAATATAGAACAGCTCCTGGAGAGCTCTCTCACTGCTGTCATACCGGTAAAAAACAATCGCTACCTCGCCCTCATGGCTGCCGCTGTTCATATAGCCGTACGTCATAAAGGAGACATCGCCGCTATCCTGGACCTCGATGATCTGATACCCGTGCTCATCGTGGAGCACCCGCACATCGTCCTCTCCGCTGCCGCGGAAGGAGAAAATTCTCACAGCCTCGTTGAGACTGCTGTTGTAGCTGTATAATTCTCCGCCGGCGGTGAACACCGTATAGGCCCCGGAGTCACTGGTCATAAGCTGCGTGCTTCCATCCTCCGTCACGCCCAGATCCACGATGCCTCCGGATATGGTGGTATCATCGGGAACAAACTGCTGGTTGGCATGGCGCTCATAGGCCAGCAGATAGAAACGCAGCTCCGACCAGCGCACCACAAAAAGCTCTTCCACATCGTAGGTTTCCGTACGCCCCGAATCTCCCTCCGCCTCCACCTGATAGGTCAGGCGCAGCGTCCCGATGGAGCCGTCAAGCTGGCGGATTTCCACCAGCGGCTCCCCTACTCTGCGAGGCGCCAGGTTCATCCAGGTCAGCATCCTGTGGCTGGAGTGAATATTCACATAGGCCAGGGAGGAATTGTCCCCGGTGCTGTCCGGCTCGATATAGAGGCCCAGCTCGCTGGCCCCCTCCTGCTTCTCCTCCTCCATCAGCGTTCTCTCACTGAAATAGGTGACAAAATCAATCATCTCCGACACATGAAGCTCCGTATTGTAGACGATTCTGGTATAATAATACACGGCCGGATGATTCTCGGTAGTCAGACAGATCCGAAGCAGATACTCCCGCCCTTCCTCTATCAGCCGCTGAATGGGCAGTACTGCCGTGGCCGTCTGCGCTCCAGGCTCTCCGCCCTCCGTCCAGTCTGTCACCTCTGTGGACTCAATCAGCCGCCCGCTGTCAGAGTCGCGCACCTCATAGGAAATACCGGTCAGCGTCTCATCGTAGCAGTCCACCGATATGGTCATCTGACCGTTGGCGCTCAGAGGAGTCACGTCGTCCCGCATATACTCCTCCTGCATCTCCACCGTATAGCCGTAGAGGCGGTTGATCCTCTCTCCGTCGTACAGAGAATAGACCACCGGCAAACTGGCGTCGCTGATCCCTTCATATACGGTCTCCGGTTCCTCCTCCCGGCGGGTGAAATAAAATACCGCCAGTACCACCACTGCGAAAAAAACTGCCAGTATCAAGGCTTTAATCAGCCCGCCTTTGATGTTGCTGCCTCTTTTTTTGTCACTTTTTTTCATCTATCTGCATTTCACTTTCCTGAAAACATAATTACCCGATCTTTCTTTTCCTACTATAGCAATTCCTCCCAAAAACCTCAAGCCGTTTTTTCTTAATAAAGTATGAAAGCTTGGTGAAATGATGATAACAGACCCTCGCCTCCTGGTCTGCGTCCCCGCAGCATAAGAAGGACGTCCCTCCGGTCGTTTCCTGACCTTTGGGACGCCCTCCTTATACCGCTCGCTTCCTTTCTTCCGCCGAAAGGGCGAAGGCAGGCACATTTTTATCTCCGCATTTTTATCTCCACATCGGAAAGCTCACCGCTCTGCGTCTTCCTGCGCTCCTGCGGCGATGCAGCTCGCTATATACCAGCGCCTCTATCAGATTGCGTATTCCCTGATCTGCGGCCTGGTCTGCCCGCCTTCTTCTCCCCAAACTCATGGCCTGCGCCGCCCCCGAACCGGAGAAATCGTAAGCCTCTTCGGCCTCCTCCTCGTCCTGCTGCGGCATTCCCACGGGATACTCGCCCATCTGATTTTTCTCCTCCGCCTCCCGATATGCCCGATAAACCGCCTCACAGAGCCGGGCCAGAGCTATCCGGTCCGGATACTCGTCGTAGATAAAGCTTCCGCTGTAATCTACCTGGTCGCACTGCCGGGTCACCTCCCGCTGCAGCCTTCTGGTCTGAGCCGGATACAGCTGCTCCCAGTATTCCAGATCTCTCTTTTCTTCTCTGTCCCAGACGCTGTCCGGCATCCAGATGCCGCCTCCGGTCCTTGCCCCCGGTCTTCCATATTCACAGGGATGTATACGGTATGGATTCGGATACGGATATCGTTCTCTCAAAATACCCCTCCCCTTCTCTTTTTCAATATAAAATTACATTACTAATCTATGAAAAAGAGCCGGGAAGGGTGTCAGAATCAGTTATCGATTCCCTTGCGGCGGTACAGCCAGGCAAAAAGCAGGCTGGGAACCGCAATCCAGACAAGCATCACGGCCAGAGCCTGCAGGGAGGCTGCGCTTGCCAGCTGGCCGGCCTGAAAATTCCCAAACAAATTCATCATGGCCGCAATCGGCGTCAGAGAAGCCAGCGTACCGATAAAGGAGTTAAATTCAGACAGCATGGCCGGCAGCATCACCAGGAGCATGATCGGTATCTGATAGATGCTGGTGCTCATCTGGTCCCTGGCCATAATTCCGATGCAGGCGCTGAACATGATCAGCGACGCGCTGCCCAGAATACAGCACAGCAGATAGAAGGGCAGGGCAGACAGAGCCGAGCCCGACAGGATAAAGATCAGCGTGTTGCAGATAAGCAGCACCGTTAAGGTCACCAGTATTTTGGAGAGCAAAAACTCCGAGGCCCTGACATTGGACATCATCAGGGTGCGCAGGGTAAATTTCTCCTTTTCCTCCGCCACCGATGTGGACACCAGCAAAAGAGCCACCATGGCAATACTCATAACCGTCCCGATATTCAGCAAAAAATAGGAGGCGTAATCTCCCATGGCGTCGGCCAGGCCGATGCTGCGGTAGAGCACCACAAAGAGCACGGGAATCAGGGCCGCCACCGAGATCCCCGGATTTTTCATAAAGTCGTTCAGATCCTTGCCATATAATATTCCGGTTTTCTTCAGATTCATCAGAACTTCCTCCCCGTCAGCATTAAAAAGATTTCCTCCAGATTCGGCTCCTCAGAGTGGACGGTCATCAGCTGTCCGGCCCGGGCAAGCTCCAGAATTTTCTCCGCTCCCGCCGCGTCCTTATTCACCGTTATCACTTCTCCCCCGGCCGTGCGTATATTGATCCGGTCATGGGCATAGCGCAGCTTCAGCTCCAGAGGAGAGCCTGAGGTCACAAGCCTTCCCTGATCCAGGATGCCCACACAGTCGCAGAGCTTATCCGCCTCCTCCATATTGTGGGTGGTCAGAAAGATCGTGGTTCCCTCCTCCTTCATCTCCAGCAGGAGCCGGTGAACCTCCTGAATTGTCGCCGGGTCCAGGCCGCTGGTGGGCTCGTCGAGGAATAAAAGTTTGGGCTCGTGAAGCAGCACCACCGCCAGAGATACCCTCTGGCGCATTCCCTTGGAGCACTTTTTTACCGGCGTTTTTCTGCTTTCATAGAGGCCCATCCTCTTTAAAAGCTCTTCTCCCCGCGCCAGGGATACGTTTCTGAGTCTGGCGAAAAACCGCAGATTCTCCTCGATGCTCATTCTCTCATACAGTCCGTTGGTATCCGTCAGCACGCCGATTTTCTCAAAATCGTCCCGGCTCACCTCCTCTATCGGTTTGCCCAGGAGGTGAATCTGCCCGCTGTCCTTTTGCAGCTGCTTTGTCAGCAGCTTGATCGTGGTGGTCTTGCCTGCTCCGCTGGGGCCCAAAAAGCCGAAGACCTGGCCCGCCTCCACCTGAAAGGACAGTCCGTCCAGGGCAAAGCCCGTCTTAAAACGAAGGCATACCTGTTCCAGCCGTATCATTTCGCTCATTTTCCTATTTCCTTTCCCATTCGCCTCATTGCGGCACGTCTCGTGCCATGACAGCAGTATAGCAGATTTGCCCCGGAATGAAAATATTTTCACATTAAATATCGTTTTTCAAGGTACATTTTAGCAAAAATTTTATTTTGCCCGTACTATTCCACACTTTTCAGCGCCTCTACCGGATCAATGGCATCCAGCGACCGGTTCGTAATCAAATCGATCACCAGAGCAAAGACAAAGGATATTGCTGCTGCATATCCATAGCTTTGCGTATAAATTGTGACCGCAAGATAGATGGAGGGCATATTCAGCACATAGGTCAGCATGGAGCTCAGGGCCTGACCCAGAGGCATTCCCAGCACTATACCGATGAGCGTCAGCAGCAGGGTTTCTTTATTGACGTACAGATGCACCTCCCGGTCATAAAAGCCCAGTACCTTGATCGTCGCCAGCTCCCGGCTGCGCTCCGATATATTGGTGGTGGACAGCGTAAACAGCACCGCAAAGGCCAGTCCCGCCGCCATCAGTATGATGATGTAAACAACCATATTAATCAGCGTAAAGGCCGCGGAAAAGTCTTCCTTCATCTCTTCGGTGCTCATACAGGATACGACGCCGTCCCGGCCGGCAAGCTCGTCGGCAAAGGCCAGCTGATCCTCGCAGGAAGCCGACAGCCTGACCAGCACCCCGTTGGGCTTAAACTCTCCAAAGAGCTCCTCATAGACAGCCTGCGTCATATAGACGTTGTTTCCAAGGTAGTTTTTCACCAGCTCCGAAACGACCGCTTCGGCCTGGGTCAGCTGCAGATTCTGCAAATACACCGTATCTCCCCTGTCAAAATCGAGCACCTGCGCCGCATTCTGCGTCACCAGAATACCGTCGTCCGAAAGCCCGGTCTGTACGCCCTGCGTACTTTCCAGAGTAATATAGCCTTCGAGGGACTCCCCCTGGGGTACTGCAATCAGCTGCAGAGACTCCTCCTGCCCATCGGCGTTTTTAAGCGTTACCGTCTCCACCGCCACATTCAGATACGATTGGACATTCTCATCCTCCATGTAGGAGAGAAGCTTGTCATTATCCTCCGCGGCCGCAGCCGCCAGCACGTCATACTGATAGACCTCCTCATACTGCTTGGGCATCAGCTCTGTCACGGAATCCTTCAAAGCGAAGCCAAACAGCAAAAGCCCGGTACAGCCCGCGATTCCTACAATCGTCATAATGAGTCTCTTTTTGTAGCGGAACAGATTGCGCGCCGTCACCTTGTTTAAGAAAGACAGCCTCTTCCACAGGGGCGTAATCCGCTCCAGCAATACTCTGGAACCGGAGCGCGGCGCCTTGGGGCGCATCAGCTGAGCCGGTACGTTCTTTAACTCTGTCCGGCATGCCAGGGCCGCCGCGCCTGCAATTCCCACCGCAAACAGCGCCACGCCGCCAATACCGTACAGCGCGCTGAAGCGCAGATCATAATACGGCAGGATATACAGGGTCTCAAATACGATGAACAGTATCTTGGGCAGCACAATGAAGCCCAGGATGTTTCCAAGAACTCCTCCGCTTAAGACGGCCGCCAGGGCATAAAGCACATATTTCCGGCGAATTTCGCCGTTGGTAAAGCCCAGCGCCTTGTAGGTTCCGATCAGCCCTCTGTCCTCCTCCACCATGCGCGTCATGGTGGTAAGGCTGATCAAAATCGCCACGATAAGGAATACCAGCGGAAATACGGCGGCAATGGCCTCAATAGAACCGGCGTCGCTGTCCACATTGGCATAGCCGCTCAGGGAAGTGCGCTCCTGCACATACCACTGCGTCATATCGATATCTTCTATCTCCGCCCTCGCATCGGCCAGCTGTTCGCAGACCTCCTCCTTTGCCTCCTTGTATTCCTCCTCGTTTTGCTCCAGCTCCTCCTCTCCGTCCAACAGCTCCTGTTTCCCATCTTCCAGTTCGGCCCGCCCATCTGCGATCTCTGCCCGGGCGCTCTCCTCCTGCTCTTTAAGCTCCTGCTCCCCCTGCTGCAGCTGTGCGGTATTTTCCGCTATCTGGGCGCGGCCCTCCTCAATCTCCTTCTTCGCCGCTTCCAGCTGGGCCGCTCCGTCTTCAATCTGCTTCTTTGCCGCATCGAACTGGGCCTGGGCGGCAGCCGCCTCTTCCTCCAGGGCCGTAAGCTGCCCCTCCAGCGTCTCCAGAGCCGCTCCTGCCTGACCGCTTCCCAGAGCCAGCTGCACCAGAGAATCCGGCAGAGCCAAAAGCTGCTGCTGTTTCTCCTGCAATGCGGCCAGCTCCTGCTCATATCCCTCCGACTCCGGGTCCAGCGCCTCGATCTGCTGCTCAACCTGCGCAAGAGCCGCGCTCTGCAATGGTGAAAAAGCCGAAAGGAATGTCTCCTTCGCTTCCGCCGTCAGCTCTTCCACAGCCGCCAGGGCCTGTTCGGCCTGAGCCTGCAGCTCTGCCAACTGAGCGGCGGCCTGAGCATACTCCTCGGATGCTTCATCCATGGAAGCCATCTGCGCCTGAAGCTGCGCCTGTTCAAACTGTATGCTGTTGACGGGGAGATAGGCCTCTCTGGCAGCTGCCAGATAAGCGTCCCAGACCTCCTGAGGCCAGGCCTCGCCAAACTGCTCTGACACTGCTTTTACCTGACTGGTCAGCTCTGTCTGCGTGCTTTCCGCCTGGTTCCGGCTCTCCTCCAGCTGGCTGCGCGCCGCTGCAAGCTGCTTCTGAGCCTGGGCCTGCTGCTGTTCCAGCTGGGTCCGCGCCTGGGCAAGCTTTCCCTCCTCATCGGCAATCGTTTTCTCCGCCTTGTCGAGCTGGGCGCTGCCCTCCGCAAGCTGCGCATATCCGTCCTCTATCTCCTGCCTTGCCTGAGCAAAGGCCTCGTCCGCCTCCTTTTCAGCATCGTCCAGCTCTTCCTCGCCGTCCTCTATCTCCTGCCAGCCGTCCTCTATCTCTTCCCTTGCGTCGGCCAGCTCCTGATCGATTTCATCAAATTTGTCGCTGACCTCCTGCTGCGCATCGGCCAGCTTCTCATAGGCCTCTCCGGTAACGGAATCATAGCGCGCCTGTTCCCGCTGCTGCTGAATCTCGCTCTCTATCACATTTACGACCTGGTCGATATAGGCCTCATATTCCTCCGAATAGCAGAACATACTGTCGCTGCCCTTTAATTTCAGATAAACCTCCGTGTAGATTTCACTGTTTACCGCCTGGGGCAGCACAAAAAAGGTATACTTCGTCCCCGTGGTATTCCGAAAAGACACGGCGCCCTCCGGATTATTGATATCCGCAGGATCGATTACCACGGCCGTAATGGTATACGTCTTATTTTCAAAGACCGGCTCCTCCTCTTCCTCCTCCAGGCTGAAGGACAGCTCCTCTCCCAGATCGATATTTTCACCGTCCTCACCGGTCTCTTCCGCGGTCTCTTCTTCCTCGTCGGTCTCAAAGGTCAGCGTATCCCCGATCTCCATGCCGGATGCATGGATGTAATTCTCCGTAACTGCAATCTCATTGGCATTCTGCGGCAGTTCGCCCTCAATTACATAGGGAGCATTCATTCCCGACTCACTAAGCGTCTTTACCTGGACCGCCTGCTGCCCGCTCTCCACAGCCGCATATACCGTGGCGCTGTAGGCTCCTTCCGCCGTATCCACATATTCCAGAGAAGCCAGGGCCTCCACATCCTCTTCGGTCAGCCCCAGGGTAGAGACCACGGAAATGTCATACAGCCTCTGCTCGTCAAAAAAACGATCCGCGCTGTATCGCAGATCCTCACAGGCAATATTCAGGCCCGCCAATATGGTAACGCCAAGGGCCGTAATCAGAGAAATGGAAATAAATCTCTTCTTCCCCCTGGCGATGGTTCTCCCGATGTCCTTATTCAATGTCTTCTTCATGCTGTCACCATTCAATCTCTGCGATCGGAGTCGGATTTTCATTGATCTTCATTTCCGTCACCTTTCCGCTCTTAAACCGGATCAGCCGGTCCGCCATGGGCGCAAGGGCGGAATTATGCGTAATAATCAGCACCGTAATCTTGTCCTTTCTGCAGGTATCCTGAAGCAGCTGCAAAATCTGTTTCCCCGTATTGTAATCAAGGGCACCCGTCGGCTCGTCGCACAGAAGTATCTTGGGATTCTTGGCGATCGCCCTTGCGATAGATACGCGCTGCTGCTCCCCGCCGGACAGCTGCGCCGGAAAATTGTCCTTTCGGTCTGTCAGCCCTACCTTATCAAGCATCTCCGACGCATTCAGAGAGTCCTTGCAGACCTGCGCCGCCAATTCCACATTTTCCAGAGCCGTCAGATTGGGCACCAGATTATAAAACTGAAAGACAAAGCCGATATCCGTGCGCCGGTACCCGATCAGCTGTTTTTTGCTGTACTTCGTAATGTCGTTTCCATCCACCAGAATCTGGCCGGAGGTCGGCACATCCATACCTCCCAGGATATTGAGGGCCGTCGTCTTGCCCGCTCCCGAGGATCCCAGAATAACTGCAAGCTCTCCCTTCTCCACAGAAAAGCTGGCGTCGTCCAGAGCCCGAATGGACGCCTCTCCGCTTCCGTACGCTTTAACAATATGATTAAATTCTATGTAAGCCATATTTCCACACTCCTGATAACTGAACACCTTGTTGAATATTTTTCAGTATACAGTTTTTGCTGTCCCTTTATCAATAGACATTCTGCGAAAAATTGTTGAACAATCTGTGGCCCGAAGCTCTGCCGCGTGCTATAGTATAGAACAGATTCTATAAATCTCTGTCCGAACTCATCCAAAAACAGAACTTATTGCAGAAATGGAGCAGACTTAAATGAACAAGCAGCCGCAGATTACAAATCAGACCAAGGCCAATCTACAGGAAGCCTTTTGGAGTTTATACACGCAGAAACCCATTGAGAAGATTTCCATCCGGGAAATCACCGACCTGGCCGGCTATAACCGGGGCACCTTTTACCTGTATTACAGGGATGTGTACGATATTTTCGACGCCATCAAAGACGACCTGATCGACAAGCTGACGTTCGTCATACAGGACACCATGCAGCACAACGAGACCTTCGATCTGTCACAGCAGATGGAATTTCTTGTCACCCTGTTTCAGACCCACTCCAAATACGCCAAAGTCCTCCTGGGCGACCACGGCGATCCTCAGTTTTCCTCGCGGATAAAGGAGATTATCTGGCCCATATTGAACCGTTATTTCGTTCCCTCTGCCGGGCACAGCGAATACGAAATGAAGCTGTTGGCAGAGTTTTATCTCTCCGGCACCCTTGCCGTCGTCTCCCGGTGGCTGCAGGACCCGCAGATGCCGCTGGAGGAGATGATTCATTTCATGGTCACGGAGACTGTCTCCCGCGCTCCGTCAAAAAAGGCAGGACCCCTTTAAGAAGGGTCCTGCCTCCAGTGCAGTCTGTGCAGCTGTCCCTGCGTCTGCATTCCGGCAAAATTCTGCTGGCGCAGAGCTTCATAAACCATAATCGCCACCGAATTGGACAGATTCAAAGAGCGAATATCCGGATTCATGGGAATCCGCACCGCCGTGTCCTCGTAGTCCAGCAGAATTTCCTCCGGGATACCGGCGCTCTCCTTGCCGAACATCAGATAACAGTCCGGCTCATAGGAGACCTCCGTATACATGTGATGTCCCTTGGTGCTGGCCATATAAATTCTGGCTCCGGGATTGCGGGCCAAAAAATCCTCGAAGTTCTCATATACCGTCACATCCAGATGCGGCCAGTAGTCCAGGCCCGCTCTCTTTAACTGCTTTTCATCCAGCGAAAAGCCCAGGGGCTTGATCAAATGCAGTCTCGAACCCGTAGCCACGCAGGTGCGGCCGATATTTCCCGTATTGGCCGGTATTTCCGGCTCATGGAGCACCACGTTAAGCATGGGACGCACCGTCCTGTCCGCCGCCGAGCCCCTCCACAAAACGGGCCACCCTTCCCAGAGCCTCCTTCAGATTCTCCAGAGAATAGGCGTAGGAAATGCGGATAAAGCCTTCGCCGCAGTCGCCGAAGGCCGACCCCGGCACCACAGCCACCTTCTCCTGCTGCAGCAGTCTGGTGGCGAAATCCTCGCTGCTCATCCCAAAACGGCTGATATTGGGGAATACGTAAAAGGCTCCTCTGGCTTCAAAACAGGGCAGTCCCATCTCATGAAGGGCATGAAGCAGGAAACGGCGGCGGCCGTCGTAGGCCTCCCGCATTTTCGCCACGTCATCGTCTCCATAGCGCATAGCCTCCACCGCCGCATACTGGCTGGTAGTGGGAGCGCACATAATGGCATACTGGTGGATTTTAATCATCTCAGAAATCAGCGCCGCAGGCCCGGCCGCATACCCCAGACGCCAGCCGGTCATGGCATAGGACTTGGAAAAGCCGTTGATAACCAGGGTTCTCTCCTTCATTCCCGGAATGGAGGCGATGGACACATGCTCCTGTCCATAGGTCAGCTCCGAATAAATCTCATCGGAGAGGACGAATATATCCTTTTCAATGAGAACCTTCGCAATGGCCTCCAAATCCTCTCTCTCCATAATGGCCCCGGTGGGATTATTGGGGAAGGGCATCACCAGGATCTTGGTCTTATCGGTAATAGCCTCCAAAAGCTGCTCCGGCGTCAGGCGGAACTGATTCTCCTCCTTAAGCTCCACGATCACCGGCACCCCGTCGGCCAAAATGCAGCAGGGTTCATAGGACACGTAGCTGGGCTGCGGAATCAGTACCTCGTCGCCGGGATTTAAGATGGCCCGCATGGCAATGTCAATGGCCTCGCTGCCGCCCACTGTCACCAGCACGTTTTGATCCGCATCGTAATCCAGCCCCATGCGGCGCTTCAGATAACGGCAGATTTCCACCTTGAGGTCCTTAAGTCCGGCATTGGAGGTATAGAAGGTCCGTCCCTTTTCCAGAGAATAAATGCCTTCCTCCCGAATATGCCAGGGCGTATCAAAATCCGGCTCGCCCACACCCAGGGAGATGGCGTCCGGCATCTCGCTTACAATATCAAAAAACTTGCGGATTCCCGAGGGCTTTAAGCCCACGCTTTTATCAGACAGAAAATTTCTCACGGCGTCACCAGCATCCTTTCATCCTTGGGTTTCTCGGCCAGAATCGTTCCATGCTCCTTATATTTTTTCAGTACGAAATGGGTTGCCGTACTGAGCACCGAATCCAGGGTCGCCAGCTTCTCCGACACAAAACGGGATACCTCCCGCAGAGTCTTTCCATCCAGAATCACGGTAAAATCATAGCCGCCGCTCATCAGATAGACCGTCTCCACCTCCTCGTAGCGGTAAATCCGTTCGGCCAGCTTGTCAAAGCCCATGCCGCGCTGAGGGGTCACTCTCACCTCGATCAGAGCGATCACCTTTTCCTCGGAGGTGTTCTCCCAGTTAATCATCGTGTGATAGCCGCAGATAATATTCTCCTTCTCCATCTGGGCGATCTCGTTGGCCACCGTTACCTCGTCGGTGCCCAGCATGACCGCCAGCTCTTTTAAGTCAATCCGGCTGTTTTTCTCCAGCATCCACAAAATTTTTTCTCTCATACCTGCCCATCCTTTCCTCTTTCATTATAGACCTTGTAGTGATTCTATGTCAAAACACGAAGAACCGGCGGTCAAAAACCTGCTCCGGCATCGCATCGTTGTCATCTCGTCTGTCCTGCCGCCAGACGCTCAAGCTCGTCGGCCTGCGGACGGTTCAGACAGCTTGTGGTCTGTCCGTGTATCAAAAGCTTATCCCGGCCGGCGGTGAGCTGGCCGATCACCCGAGCCGCCAGTCCCCTCTCCCGCAGACGGCGGGCAAGACGGCCGCCGTTCTCACCGGCCAGCAGCAGGCAGCAGCCGCTCCTTAACCAGTAGGGATTGAGTCCCAGGCATTCGCAGATCTCCACCGTTTCCTGACGGAGGGGAATACGGGCCAAATCCACCTGAAAGCCGGTCTGCCACTCCAGGGCGACCTGCCACAGCGCCCGAAACAGGCTCTCCTCCTCTATCCGGTACACCAAAAGAGACTCTGTCCCGGTCTCCTGAGAGAGCTGGCGATATATCTTTTTTTGCGCCTCCCAGAGACGCAGAGCGTCCTCTCCCAGCTCCCGGGGCAATCGTTCCAGCGGGGCCGGCGCCCTCTCAACAGCCGCAGCCGTTCCGTCCAGGGCCATACAGCCGGCCATCACCAGCTCCCGGCCTCCGAAATTTCCTGAATTCTTCATACTCTTTATCTTCCTACATGATATGGCAAAGAGGCCGGCACAGATCAGGGTCTCCCCTGTCCTGCACCGCCCCTGCAATCAACATCGGCAGCTCACAATTTACCGGCAAATAATTTATTCCTGAGGCGGGGCCGGTTCCTGCTGTTCCGGCTCCTGCTGCTCCGGTTCCTGCTCCGGCGCAGGCTCCTCTGCGGCTCCCGTCCCCACGCGGATCTTGGCCGGCGAGGCCCGGTAACGGTCCGTGTGCAGCAGCGTAGTCTCTACCACCTGTCCGTCAACCAGCACCTGCTTATACAGGGCCGCCTTGATGGCGTCGTAGGCGTCCTGGTCCGTCACCGTCGTTCCGGCGGGAAGAGAAGGGTCCTCCGTATAAATCGGATCGCCCGGACTGACGCGGCTGATAATCTCATTATAATATACGACCTCCCGATTGTCCGGCCGGTCATCCTTCCCCCACAGAGCTGTGTGCAGCTCTCCGCCCGATGCCCAGGCCTCTATATAAACCGGATAGTCCGTGGAGTTCATAAAGCTTAAATCCTTATTGCCCTCCGACTGAGCCGAATCAAAGCCCGGCTCCGCGTAGGTGACCGTCATGGAATGAGGCGAACGGGTCAGCACCTTCAGCTCTGCCTTGAGCAGGGCATTATAGAGGGTCGTGGAAATCTGGCAGATTCCTCCGCCGATGGAGTCCACATAGCCGCCGTCCGCATAGGCAATGGCGGAACGATACCCATTCTCCTCCGTACAGGGATAGAGATAGTCATACAGGGAAAGCGTCTCCCCAGGCAGCAGAACAACTCCGTTGATAAAACCGGTTCCGTTGACCAGATTCTGGCTGCGGTCCGCGCTGTTGGCGTTATAGCTGGTAGAGTGCTCTCCCAGGCAGTCCTGAATCAGAAGAAGCTCTTCTTCCCTGTACTTGGGCTCCGTTACCGTCACCACAGCCTCCACATCCAGCTGTCCGCCCTCATATCCGGCCGCAATGGCCTCCTGCACCCTCTCCAGCGTAGCCTCCACGTCCACGGAAAGGCCCGCGGAAGAAGGAGTCACCTCAAAGCTGTCTCCGCTTCTGGTAATCTTTGCATCCACCGCAGGCGTATCTCTCTGCTGCGCCTGTCCGCTCAGATAAGACCGCAGCAGCTCTTCGTCTATGGAATATTCAAAGGGCAGGATTTCCTCCTCCCTTTCAATACGCCTCTCCTCCTTATACCGCTCCAGCATATTGCCGGACCGGCCGCAGGCGGCGGCCTCATCGATCACCTCCGGATTGTCCCAGGAGATTCCCAGCTCCTCAAGGCTGGTCTTTGCCTCGCCTGCGTCAAAGCTTAAGCAAAACGTCCCTTCTTCATAGGCTCCAAAGTAGCTCTCCACAGCCGCTCTGGCTTCCTCTTCGGTCAGACCGCCCACATCCACTTCGCCTATCTTTACGCCGCGAACAATCGTATCCGCAGAACTTTTTGTCTCATCGCCGCCAGTACCGGCCGTCTCGCCGGCCCCCGCGCTCTCCTGCGCGGCGCTCCCGCCGGACTCAGCCTGGCTTTCGCCTGTCCAGGCAGCATTCTGCTGTCTTCCAAACCGAGAGAAACCCATGAGGCACAGCGCAGCGAAAATAGTCAAAATGAAACCGCATTTTCTCCATTTCATCATATCGACTCCTATGCTTTTTCATTAAATATTATCTATTCTCGATTATTTTATCCTGCGTCTGCTTCCTGTCTGTTTCTCTTAAGTTTCATATCAGCCCTGAGGCTGCGTCTCCTGGGCGGCTCCTCCCTGCAGCTGCTCCTGGGTCATTCCCTCCGGCAGCACGCCGGCCAGATATTCCTCTTCCGTCAGGCCGCCGGTTCCCACCGTCACATAGGCGGGGGTAGCGCGGTAAATGTCAACCTCGTCGCTTAAATACTCCTTGCTGACCAGCTCTCCGTCAATGTAAACCTCCTTATAGGCATGGCCGGTAGCTCTGGGATACTCGCCCTGGGTCTGCTCCTGATAGCCGTAGGGCAGAGAAGGGTCGTACTCGTAAACCACCTGACCGGCGTAGGGCCACTCCCTCGTCACATCGCTGCCATAACGGATTGTACGGTTGGAGGGTCTGGTCTCCTTGCCCCACAGGCCGATGTAAAGGGTTCCGCCGGAGGCATAGGCCTCCACATACACCGGGTAGTCCGTATTGTTTGCAAATTCCAGATTTTTGCCGGAGGACCAGGCCTGGCCCGAATCCAGTCCGGGCTCCACATAGGACACCGTCATACTGTGGGGAGAACGGGACACCACGTCCAGCTCCGCCAAAAGCACCGCATTATAGCAGGTGGTAGACACCTGGCACAGACCTCCGCCCAGGGAATCGATATAACGGCCTCCCTGATAGGCGACGGCTCCGCGATAGCCTCTCTCCGCCGTCACAGGGTACAGATAGTCAAAGAAGGAAAGGGACTCGCCCGGCATCAGCACCACTCCGTCGATGTAGCCGCAGGCCACAATCAGATTCTGGGAACGGTCCGTTTCCGCCGGATTGTAGGGAGTGCTGTATTCGCCCAGCACGTCCTGCACCGATTCCGCCATCTCCGTGGTAAGCTTCGGCTCCACCACCTCCACCACGGCGTCCAGCGTCACATCCTCGCCGTTCAGTCCCTGCTCCACGGCGCTCTTTACCGCCTCTATTGTAGCGTTTACGTCCACAGTCAGTCCGGTGACCGACTCGGTCACATCAAAGCCGCCCCGCACCCGGGTCAGCGTTGCTTCCACCGCTTCCGTATTTCTCTCCTGGGCCTGCTCGTTCAGATAACTGCGCAGGCTCTGCTCGTCCCAGGAATACTCCACGGTGAGATTCACATTTTCATTCTGCACATCGCGGATCTCCTTGTAGCGCTCCAGCACATTGCCGGTGTTGCCAATAGCGGCCGCTTCCTCCACCACCTGCGGATTATCCCAGGTAAAGCCCAGCTCCGAGAATTGAATCCGGTCCTGGTCTCCGTTGAAGGACAGATTCAGCCAGGCGTTCTCCAGGCTGTCCACATAGGACTGAACCTGGTTCTGCGCCTCCTGCACCGTCATTCCGCTCACGTCGATTCCTTCAATGCTCACGCCCTGCGTGATTACCCTTTCATCGCTTCCTTCCTGCGCCGCATATGCTTTCCCGGTGCCGAAGGAGGCAATCGCCGCTGCAAGGGCAAATCCTGCCAGCAGCTTTCCCCAATATCTACCCGACATTCGTCTTTCTCCTTTCTCTTTTGTACCTCTATTCTTTAAACATGGGTGCCGTCGCCTGCCCATTCTCCGATATGCAGCAAGGCCGCCACAATAAAAGTCCCGGCCGCAGCGCAAAACTTATTGTGACAGCCTTTTATCCTTTCGTATCTCCGCGCAGAATGCGGCGGCTGATCTTATTCTCTTATGCTGCGCCGTCCGCATCGCCGGCCCCGCCGTTATCAGCAGGTGGCTGCGTAGGCGCCTCCGTTGCCGGGGGCTGTGTAGGCGCTTCGGTGGGCGCCTCCGTTGAAGGAGCCGTGGTCTCAGCCGGCGTTGATTCGGCCGGCGTCGTCTCAGCCGGCGTGGTCGGCGCTTCGGTTGAAGGAGCCTGCGTTGCCGGAGGCTGCTGAGGCTGCTGCCCCTGCGTCTCCGAAGGAGTCTCCGTGGAAGGCTGTACGCCCGCCAGATATTCTTCCTCCGTCAGGCCGCCGGTACCAATGGTCTGCTTGGCAATAGATGCGCGGTATGTATCCGTATACATGGCCTCGTCGCTGACCACCTCGCCGTCCACAATCACCCGCTTGTAAGCTGTGGCCGTCACCTTGGGATACTCGCCCTGCACACCGGTCACGGTGCCGTAGGGGAGGTTGGGGTCATAAGTAGTCTGCACCTGGCCGCTGTAAACATAGGTCTCCGTGTACTCGCTGTAATATTCTACCTCACGATTATCGGGACGGGTCTCCGTACCCCAGAAGGCTACATACAGTCTTCCGTTTCTGGCCCAGGCCTCCACATAGACCGGATACTCGGTATTGTTGGTAAAGCAAAGATCCTTGCCGGAGGACTCCGCCTGCGCAGAATCCAGACCCGGATCGGCATAGCTTACCGTCATGGAGTGAGGGGAACGGCTGACCACCTCAAATTCCGCCTTCAGCACGGCGTTGTACACCGTGGTGGAAATCTGACAGATACCGCCGCCGATGGAATCCACATAACCGCCGTCCGCATAGGCGATGGCGCTGCGGTATCCATTCTCCACCGTGCAGGGGTAGAGATAATCATGCAGGGACATGCTCTCCCCCGGCAGCATCACCACTCCGTTGATAAAGCCGGTGCCATTGATCAGATTCTGGGAACGGTCCGTCTCCGCCGGGTTGTAATTGGTGTAGTGCTCTCCCAGCAGATCCTGGATGCTCTCCACAATCTCGGTGGTGAGCCTGGGCTCCACCACTTCCACCACAGCGTCGACCTCCAGGTCTCCGCCATTCCAGTCTCCGGCTACGGCTTCCTTGATCGCCTTGACCGTAGAAGCAATGTCTACGGTAAGTCCCTCCTGAGACTCCGTGGTCTCAAAGGGATTGGAGTTGGAGCTGGTGCGGGTAATCGTTGCCTCCACAGCCTCGGTCTCCATCTCATCAGCCTGCTCCTGCAGATAGGACTCCAGGGCGCTGTCGTCCCAGGAATACGCAAGCTCCAATATCACGTTTTCATTTTGCAGATTGCTGATGGCCTTATAGCGCTCCAGCAGATTGCCGCTGTTGCCCAGAGCCGCCGCCTCGCTCACCACATCGGGATTATCCCAGGTAAAGCCCAGCTCCGAAAAGCTGATCCGGCTCTTTTGTCCGTTGAAGGAGAGCACCAGCTCGCTGTCCTTTAAGGAGTCCACATAGGTCTCCACCGCAGTCTCAGCCTCCTGCTGCGTCATTCCGCTTACGTCCACCTGGCCAATAAATACGCCATTGGCAATCACCTTCTCCGTCTGTCCGGACGTTCCCGAAGCCGCGTAGGCCCTTCCGGCAATCACCAAAACGGCGCAGGCCAGACACGCGGTCAAAAGCTTTACGCCTCTACGAATTTTCATAAGTAAAAAACTCCTCTTTTAAAAGCATGCACAGTTACACAGTATCATTTTACCTGAAATCTTTGATTTTTCAAGCGTCTGCAAAAAATGTAATACTCTTGTCATAAAATCGTATAGAATTGGTCACATATAACTGTCCAGATATATAACTGCCCGCATATTACGATATAACGATGCAAATGTCCGCCCCCGCTACATCAGATAGCTGAGAATCATCGGAAGCACCATGGAAACCACCAGCACCGCGATAATAACGCCGGTGACGATCTTTCTGGTCTTCTTATTCTGCATATTCATCATGATGATCTTTCTCCTTTCTGCCTGGAAGACTCCTTCCTGTCATCCGGCAAGACAAAGCCCTCCGCCTCGCGTACCAGGGCGTTGCCGGTGAGCAGACTCCGCTTATTGTAGTCAAATAGTATCAGCTTTTTTTGTCCATTCTGTGAAAATCCCTCAGAAATAACCTCCGCATGGGTCATATGAAGAATCTGCCGGTATCCAAGGCCCTGGTAATCGGCAAATTCCTTCCCCTCCGCCACAGAAGCGGCGTACCAGTCCGTCACCGCCTGGCGATACCGGTCTGCATCCGGCGCAAAATCCGGCCTTACCTTGGCGTTTTCCCGCAGGTAATAATCATATACCAAAAGCTCCCGCCACGCAACCTCCGATTGCTGGAATTTTCCCGGAGACCGCTCTATAAATTCCCAAAGTACCTCAAACCGTTCTCTCCTGCCCAGCTGCCGGTCAAACAGCCTCCTCTCCTCATAGTAAGACGCCAAAGACTCATAGAGGGCAAAGGGCGAGGAGAAATATCCCGCCAGTCTCTCGATCGTCGTCGGGAACTGTCCGCTGTTATAGTAGATGTCAAACACCTTCTCAATCTGCTTCAACCGGCAGATATCCTCATAGGACAGCCAGGCCGTGCCAAGGACCTCATAGGGCGGCTCGCTGCCCCAGATAAGACTATACTCCTGCGCCTGCTCATGGATGGCCGACCCTGCCAGCACCTTCAAAAAGCCCAACTGCAGCTGATGGGGCCGCAGGGCATACACCCAGTCAAAGGAACGGCCAAAGCTTTCGTAGTCCTCCCAGGGAAGACCTGCGATCAGATCCAGATGCACATGAACATTCTCTCCGGCTACAATCCGGCGCACATTTTCCGCCAGTCTCTCCAGGTTGGTATTTCTGCGGATGGCCCGCAGCGTATCCGGATTGGTGGACTGAACGCCGATTTCCAGCTGCACCAGCCCCGGCCGCATCCCGGCCAGAATGGAGAGTTCCTCCTCATCCAGCAGGTCGGCGGATATTTCAAAATGGAAATTGGTGACGCCGTTGTCATGCCCGGCCAGATAGCTCCAGATCCGTTTGGTATGAGCGCGGTCCACATTGAAGGTGCGGTCCACAAATTTCACCTGAGGGACCCGCCGCGCCAGAAAAATATCCAGCTCGCGCTGCACCAGCCTCCAGTCCCGGAAGCGGAGTTTCTTTTCCAGAGAGGACAGACAGTAACTGCATGAAAAGGGACATCCTCTGCTGCTCTCATAATACAATATCTTATGCTCCTCCCCCTCCTCCCTATGCTCGTACACAAAAGGAAGAGCGGAAAGGTCGAGGCAGGGCTGCTCCTTCGTCCGCCGAAAGCCGCCGCTTCCGCCTTCTTTTTCGTCTTCGGCCCGGCCGCTTCGATAGAGAAGGCCGGGAATCTGCGCCAGTCCCGCTTCCGTCTCCTCTTCCCCGGAATTTTCTCTCCGCCCATAAAAACGAAGCAGACGGAGAAAGGTTTCCTCCCCTTCCCCCATCATAACGCCCCGCACAAAGGGAAGGGCCCTCAAAAGCCCTTCCCCGTCATAGGAGGCCTCCGGCCCGCCCAGCCACAGCTCTGCCTCCGGCAGCAGCCGGTGAAGATCCGCCGCCAGCTGCCGCACCGTACGAATATTCCAGATATAGCAGGAAAACCCCACTGCGTCCGGACGACGTCTGTAGATATCCGCCAGAATGTCTCCCGTGTTTTGATTGATCGTATATTCCACTGTCTCCACCATAGAGCCCAGGCCGTTTTCTGCGGCATAGGCTCCAAGGCTTCGGACAGCCAGATTGCTGTGAATATATTTGCTTCCCACAGCTGCCAGCAAAAATTTCATCGATTCCGCTCCTGCTCCTTTATCCTGGAAAAAAACCTCTTCTCAGCGTCCGCCATAGCTTTTTACGGCAGCGCACAGCCGCTCTGCGGCCAGCTTTACATTCTCTGTGCTGGTAGCCAGATTGACGCGGATAAACGGAGCGTAAGCGCTGCCGCCGAACCACTCGCCGAAGTCCACCGCCAGTCCGGCCATATCCTGCACCACCAGCTTCATGTCTTCCGGCTTTACATAGGCAGCCAGATTCACCCAGGCCAGATAGGTCCCCTCAAGGGGAGACATCACCGCTTCGGGAAGCTCTGCCGCCAGCGCCTCCCGCAGGCAGGATGCGTTGTCTTTTATTATAGAAAGAACGCCGTCCAGCCATTCCCGGCCGCCCTCATAGGCCGCCCGCACCGCCACATAACCCATCATTCCGCCGTCTCCCACGTGAAGCCGCCCGGTAAAGGCGTCCCATTTTTCCCGTACCGTCTCGTCAGGAATAATTACCGTGGAATTTTTCATTGCAGCCAGATTAAAGGTCTTGCTGGCCGCGGTCATGGTCACCAGCATATGGCTGTAATCGCCCACAGTGGCCGCCGCCACATGCTCCTTATCGCCGGCAATCAAATCGTGATGAATCTCATCGGCCAGCACAAAAATCCCATTTTCTTTGCAGCAGTCCAGCAGTTCCTTTAATTCCTCATAGCTCCAGACCCGTCCCACCGGGTTGTGGGGAGAGCACAGGATAAAGAGCTTCATCTGTCCGGCTAACTCCCGGAAGCGCTCCAAGTCCATGGTGTAGCGGCCGTTGTCCTCCTTAAGAGGGCAGTCCACCAGGGTCCGTCCATTGTCCTTGACCGCATTCATAAAGGGATAATATACCGGCGTCATCACTCCGATTCCATCGCCCGGCTCCGTCAGAATCTGCACCAGCCAGTTGATGGCCGGAACCACGCCGGGAGAATAACGCAGCCACTGCCGCTGCGTCTCATAGCCATGGTATTTCTTCTCCCAGCTCATAAACGCCTCATAATAGCTCTCCGGTACCTTATAATATCCATACAGTCCATCTGCTGCGCAGGCGGCAAGAGCCTCCCGCACACAGGCCGGCGCTTCAAAATCCATATCCGCCACCCACAAAGGCATTAAGTCCTCCGCGCCAAAACGCTCCTTCAGAGCATCCCATTTATTGCAGTCGGTACCTTTTCTGTTGCGATAAATGATTTCTTCTGTTTTTTTCATGATATTCCTCCTCGTGTTCTTTCGGACCCGTCCAATCTTCCGTTGTCTGATTTTCCGCCGCCCGATTTTGTCGTCTGCTCTTTCAGCCATCCGGCCTTTCATCCGTCTGCAAAAATTCTGCCGTTATCTTGATTATATGTCAGATAAAGCCTGCAAGTCAATGACCTTGCTTAGTCCGTGCGGCCCAAAAAGAGAGCCCGCTGCGTTTGTTATCCCCTCCGCAGCGGGCTTGTCCCCGAATATTTCTGTGCAATTATTCTTCTTGATTATTCTTCTATATTATTCTCTATTATTTACATAGTTACTCTTCTTGTTTATGCGGCAGCTGTCTTCTTATCTCCCGTGCAGCTGCCTTCCGACGCTCAGCCGATCTGCTGCAGCACTGGCGTCTTTACCGCAAACTTGGAGAGCTTATCCATTACCCACGGATACTCCTCGTCTGCGTATACGATCAGTGTCAGTACTTTGGAAAAATCCAGAGACAGAACGCCTAGCATCGACTTGGCGTCGATATCATTCTGCCCCTCCACCAGATCGTACTCTCCCGGCAGGTCCTGAACACAATCGATAAAGCTCAGCACCTGTTCGCTGGACGTAAATTTGATATGCATTTTTTTCATAATTTTTCCCCCTTATCCTGGGTGGAGAATGCCCGCCGTATACTCTGCCGCGGGTATTAGATTAACAGGTTTTGTGACATCCCTGTGGTGCAAAAGAGGCAAGGAGAACCATCCTTGCCTCTTGTTTACATTCTAACAGTCTAAGAAAAAAATGTCAACAATTTTTCCGCGATTTTCCTCTTTTTTTACGACTTTTTAATGCAAACGCTCTTTTTTTATATTCGTTTATGCCCTATCCCCCGAAAAAAGTGAGGTTCAGCCGGCCTATTTGCCTTCCTGGCTCAAAGCCCAGTCCAGGAATATCCTTCTCTCCGCCATCGTCCGGTAGTGATCCTCGCCGGTTCCGGTGTCATGGCTGCCGTGGGGCAGCACCCGCAGCAGAATGGGCAGCTCGCCGCCCTGGCACTCCTGAAGTCTGGCCGCCATCTTTTTGCCATGATAGGGAGGCACATTGTTGTCGTTCTCTCCGGTCTGAATATACACGGCCGGATAATGAACCCCTTCCCTGACATTGTGATAGGGGGAATAGCTCCTCAGATAATGGTACATGGCCTCGTCCGAAGGATCTCCATATTCGGTCATATACATGGCTCCCCTGTCGTCCCTGGCAAAATGAAGCATGTCCGTATGGGGCACCGAGGCGATGACCGCCTGATAGAGATCCGGCCGTCTGGTCATAAGGGCCGTCACCAGGAGGCCTCCGTTGCTTCCGCCAATCAGGGCAATGCGGGAGGGATTTGTATATCCCTCGCGGATCAGCATTTCAGTGATGGCGATGAAATCATCGTAGCCCTTCGTCTTGTTCATGCGGTATCCGGCCTCATGCCACCGGGAACCGTATTCTCCTCCTCCGCGGATGGTACACAGCACATACAGATTTCCCTGACGCACCCACCGGGCAATATCGCCGTAATAATAACACTGATAGGAGGGCAGCTCGCAGACATTGTAGCCGCCGTATCCATACATCAGCGTCCTTGTATCTCCGGAAAATTTCGTCCCCTTCGGATAGACCAGATACGCAGCAGCCCGGCTGCCATCGGGAGCCGTCACGAATTTCTGCTCCACCTCGATATCATCGATTGTCTCGTCGGCCTCCCGATATACGGTGACCAGGTTCTCTTTCTCCATATCCAGGTACACCACCGAAGGCGGCACCGTAAAGGACTGGTAATTCAGATAGATCCGCTTCTTCTCTCTCCAGATACTCCCCATCTTTCCCATGCTGGAAGCGCCGAAATCTCCGTAACGGCAGGGCGTCTCCGGCCGGCCAAGGAAGCGGCCGGCTGCATCGTACAGGCACAGCACCGCATTGACATCCTCCAGAGACACCACCGCCAGCTTTCCCGCAGCGACGGCGGCCGTCTTTAAAATCCGGCTGCTCTCTGGAAGAATGACCTGCGCCTCCTCCATGGAGTATTCCGACTTCTTTACCGCAATAATCTTGCCGTAGGGAGCCGCTTCATCGGTCAGGAAATAATGACGGTCCCCTTCCGTGCCGATATAGTGGCAGTCCGCCGGCTCACGATGCCGGTATAAGTGAAACTCTCCGCTCTCTGCGGCAATGCAGACAAGCTCCTTATCATGGTAATCCACCCAGACCTGGGCAAACAGCTCCTCCCCCGTATCCGACAGGGTCAGCATAATCAGAACCGAAGGCTCCGGATACTCATAGAGAACCTGCTTTTGTCCCGTTTCAATGTTCAGAGAACACACCCGGTTATGGGCCACCTGTTTTTCGCGGTCAATCCAGGCGTCGGCATAGTACAGAATATCGCCTTTTTTATTCCAGGCATGGCTGAAAATTCCATCCAGCCGGTATAAGATCTCCTTCGTATCCCATCTGCATACGACGCTGGCCGGCCGGTCCGCTCCCGGATAGAGGACTTCAAAGGCAGCCATATGAGAATCGGAAGGATTTAAGTCAATCCCATAGACATGGGCCGCCGGGTCGAAATCTGCGGCAGCCATGATAGTCTCCCTCTCTGCGAAGCTCTCATCCAGCAGTACAAAGCTCTCCTGCCCGCTGCCATCCCGCTTAAGGGCGGCAAAATATTCTCCGGACATGGAAAAGCTGCCATAGGACGGTTTTCTCTTCTCCCGGCGCAGCTCATCCATCTTTTCTTCCAGCTCGTTTCCAAACCCGGCAAAGAAGCGGTCCGTGCATTCATGCTCCCGCCTGACCCAGTCAAGGACCTCTTCATCTCTGCCCCTCTCCAGCCAGGCGTAGGGATCTGCCACCGTCTCCCCATGGTACACCTCGCAGTAATCTGTCTTCCTGGTCTCCGGATAATTCCACTTACCCATACTGCCCCTCCTTTCCCTATGACATGCCGGACGGCCGCAGCGGCAATCCGGCTCTTTTATGGAATTTCACTCTTTATTCGTTTATCTCTCCCAGTACAATGGAGGACTGTCCCACCATTGTAATCTCCAGATAGCCGCCGGAGGCCGCCAGCTCATCCGGGATCTGGTCAAAGCCCAGAGGGGAGGTCTTGAGAAGATTCTCAAATCTGCCGTCCGGGTTCGCCCCGGTCTTCCAGACGGGAACCGATACATAGCGGGCTTCATCGGCCACGTTGACAATGACCACCACCCGGTCCTTTCCCAGACTGCGCCCATAGGCGATCACCGGTCCGTCCGAGACCAGCTCATGAAGGGAACCGGCCCGCAGGCTGCGGCGCTCTCTGTGGAGGGCGATAGCCGCCCTGTGAAAGGAAATCAGTCCCGTATTCTCATATCCCCAGGGATAGGGCCTGCGGCTGTCCGGGTCCGTCCACCCGCACAATCCGGCTTCATCCCCATAATAGAGAGTCGGAGCGCCGGGCCAGGTCATCTGGATCACCACCGCCTGGTACATAGAGCTGTATCGCACGCCCATGGCCGCTCTGTCTCCTCCCGCCGTGGCCAGCCTTCCCACGGTACGGTTGGTGCGTGTCAGGAAACGGGAGTGATCGTGATTGGACAGCTGGTTCATGGCAATGCGCAGGCCGCTTCCCAGTCTGGGCATATTTTCCCGCATGGTCGCCCAGAAGGCTTCGGCATTGCCCAAAAGATCCTCCCGGAAGCTGTCGCTGTGCTTCTCCATTCCGGTCAGATACCAGGTCACCGGCTCCATAAAAGCTCCATAGTTCATCACCGTGTCCCATTCATCGCCGTTTATCCAGGGATAAGGGTCGCTGTAGTGCTCCGCCAGCACGATGGCGTCGGGATTGGCCTCCCGCACCTGAGTGCGGAATTCCTTCCAGAAACGATGGTTTGTCTCCGGGCTGTGACCCAGATCCGCCGCCACATCCAGCCGCCAGCCATCCACGCCATAGGGCGCGGAGACCCATTTGCGGCCAATGCGCAGCACCTCCCGCCACAGCTCCTCGCTCCCCTCATAGTTGAGCTTGGGCAGTGTCTCATAGCCCCACCAGCCCTCATAGCTGTCATTATCCGGCCACTCGTCCCGGGAAAAGCTGAAATAGCTGCGGTATGGACTGTTCGCCGACTCATAGGCCCCGGCAGGATAGCCCTCCTGCCTGCGGTATATCTTTTCCCGGTTCATCCATTTGTGGAAGGACCCGCAGTGGTTCAGAACGCCGTCGATAATCACCCGCATCCCCCTGCGGTGAACCTCCTTCACAAAGGCGGCAAAGAAGGCGTTGGAGGCCTCCAGATTGGCCGGGTCCGTGACGCGGGTCGTATAGTCTCCCTCCTTGGCAATCAGGGTGTAATGGGGGTCCACCGCGTCGTAGTCCTGACAGTCATATTTATGGTTAGAGGGGGATACAAATATGGGATTCAGGTACAAAACCTCTACGCCCAGCTTGCTCAGATAATCCAGCTTGTCAAGAATTCCCTGAAGATCTCCGCCGTAAAAGCGGTGTACATCAAAGGGCTCCGGCATATCGTACCATTCCTCCACGGCCTCGGCATCCCGGCCTACATAGCGGTACTCCCGGTCCCGCACGTTATTATACCGGTCGCCGTCGCAGAAGCGATCCACAAAAATCTGGTACATGACCGCTCCCTCCGCCCAGGCCGGCGTCTTTTTGCCGGGAATTACCCGAAACAGCGAGGACTCGTCCCTGCGGCCCCGAAAGCCCAGCCGGTTGTACTCTGCGCTCTCACTGCCGTCCTCGATGACAAACCAGTAGCAAAAAGGCTCCTCTCCCACAACGAAAGAGGTCTCATAATAATCAAACATGCCCGCGCTCTCAGCCAGCTCGAGCCTGTGTTCACCGCCAGCCGTCGCCAGACGAACCGTAAGGCTGTCTCCTCTGGCCGCCCGCAGCCGGAATCTGACCACATCTCCGGGCATGGGTTCCAGCGGAATTCGATAGTCTTCCGTTTCATCACAAAAGATAGCTTCCCTGTTCATTACAGTCTCCCGTACACCTTTCTTGATTGAAGCGTCCTCGCAGGGGATCCGCGCCGGGCGCAGCCGCTGGGAGCAACTCTCCTACACATAGTAAAAGGGACAGCAATATGGATTGCTGTCCGATTTAGGAGAAGGTATTTCATTTTATGGGGTTTGTAAAACTAATGTATTGGGGGGGTTGTTTTACGTTATTTAGTATAGCACTATTCCCCAAATAAGTGTGCACAAACTTTACAAAAATCGCATATCCGTTTTGTGCAGTTTTACTTTTCTCCCTGGCCTGCAGTAGTAAATAATGCTGCAAACTCTTCTCTTCCTACCTTCTCCTTTTGCAACAGAAGCTCCGCTCCCTTTTCCAGCACATCCTTGTGCTGCTCCAGGATTTTCTTTGCTTCCGTGTAGCACTCGTCTACAATCCGTTTTACTTCGACGTCAATCTCTGTGGCAATGGTCTCGCCATAATCCCGGGTATGCCCCAGCTCGTTGCCCAGCACAAATTCATTGTTGTTGCCGTAATGCACCAGGCCCAGCTTCTCAGACATACCATACTCCATCACCATGGAACGGGCAATCTCCGTGGCCTGCCGGATATCCTGAGAAGCTCCGGTGGTGATATCATCAAACACCATCTCCTCGGCAATCCTTCCCCCCAGCGCCACCATAATATGATGAAGCATCTTTTTCCTGCTGTTGAACATCTCGTCCTTGCCCGGCAGCGGCATGGTATAACCCGCAGCGCTTCCTCCGGTGGGGATAATGGAAATCGTATGCACCGGTCCTACATCCGGCAGGCACTCAAAAAGGATGGCGTGGCCCACCTCATGATAGGCCGTAATCTTCTTTTCCTCATCGCTCACCAGACGGCTCCGCTTCTCCGTGCCGATACCCACCTTTACAAAGGCCTTTTCGATATCCGCCTGGCAGATGTAGCGCCGTCCGGCCTGAACGGCCACAATAGCCGCCTCATTTAAAAGATTGGACAAATCTGCTCCGGTAAAGCCCGCCGTAGTACGGGCCACCTTCTCCAGGTCCACATCATCTCCCAGAGGCTTATTGGCCGCATGAACCTTCAGGATCTCCTCCCTGCCTCTGACATCGGGCCGGCCCACCACAATCTTGCGGTCGAAGCGGCCGGGACGCAGAATAGCGGGGTCCAGAATATCCACCCGGTTGGTGGCGGCCATCACAATGATTCCTTCATTAACGGCAAAACCGTCCATCTCCACCAGCAACTGATTGAGCGTCTGCTCTCTCTCATCGTGACCGCCGCCCAGGCCGCTGCCGCGGCGTCTGGCCACAGCATCGATCTCGTCGATAAACACAATACAGGGAGCGTTTCTCTTGGCCTCCTCGAACAGATCGCGGACACGGGAAGCGCCGACACCGACGAACATCTCCACAAAATCCGAACCGGAAATGCTGAAGAAGGGAACCCCCGCCTCCCCGGCGATCGCCTTGGCCAGGAGAGTTTTACCGGTGCCCGGAGGACCTACTAACAGAATTCCCTTGGGAATTCTGGCTCCCATCTGGGTGAATTTCTGCGGGTCCTTCAGGAAATCGATGACTTCCCGAACTTCTTCCTTCTCCTCCTGGAGACCGGCCACCTTGCTCAAATCCGTCTCGCCTGCGTCCTTGGCGAGTCTGGCCCGGCTCTTGCCGAAATTCATCATCTTACTGTTGGAGCTGGCTCCCATCATCCGGCTGATGACCAGGATCATACCGATGACGATTAACAGCACGCCCAGCAAAATCGGCAGCACCACCGTCATGCCCAGATCCTGCTCCGGCACCGGCTCCACCGTTACCGGAATGTTATAAGAGGCTAACGTCTCCTGCGCCGTATTGACGTTGGACACGGCCAGTTCCACGACGCTGCCGTCGTTTAAGACAATGGAAAGCGTACCCGTAGGCACCGTGGCGGACTGCTCCACCGTTACCGAACGAACCTGTTCCTGTTCCAGGGCCTGTTCAAACTGCTGGTTGGTGTATACCGGCGTCTGATTCATGGCGTCCCGCATAAAAAACATTACCAAAATCATTATGATCAGCAAAGGGACCCAAAAGCTCCCCATGCCCCTCGTTTGTCTTTCCAAAAAAGTATCTCCTTCCGATGCTAAAACTTATTCAACGCCTTCCACTACGCCGATGTAGGGAAGATTTCTGTATTTCTGCGCGTAATCCAGACCATAGCCTACCACGAATTCATCCGGGATGGCAAAACAGGTGTAATCCACCTTCACCTGCTTTACTCTGCGGGAAGGTTTGTCTAAAAGGGTACAGATCCGTATGCTCTTCGGTCCTCTGTCCTTAAGCATCTCCACCAGATAGGACAGGGTACGGCCGGAGTCCACAATGTCCTCCACGATCAGAACCTCCTTGTCCTTGAGGGATTCATCCAGATCCTTCACAATACGCACCACCCCGCTGGACTTGGTATCGTCCCCATAGCTGGAGACTGACATAAAGTCCAGAGAAACCGGCACGGTTATTCTCTTGGCCAGCTCGCAGGTAAAGAAAACGCCGCCTTTTAAGACACAGATTAAGTGGACTTCCTTTCCCTCATAATCTCTGCTGATCTGCGCTCCGATCTCACTGATCTTCTTGTCCACATCCGCTTCCGGGATCAATACGCGAATCTTCTCCATCTTCTTCTCCTCCGTGTATTTTTATTTGCAGTATGACCTTGGTGTCCTCTGTTACTTTCACCTGTTCATCCAGACGCCGGCCCTCAATCCACATCACATGGCTGCCGCAGGCCGCCACGGCAATCTTTCCTCTCTCCCCTGCCGGAATCTTCTGGTCAATCATGTATGCCTTTACCGTTTTTTTTCCTCCTCCGGCCAGATAGAAGTAATCTCCCGGCCGTCTGTTTCGGAAAACAAGCGGTCTTTCTATTTTATCATAATCCAGCCATTTCGTATACTGGTTTGTTGGGATTTTCTGCATTTTATCATAGGAAAATACGCAAAGCTCGCAGATTTTTCCGCCGATCCGGATAAGGGCCGGATACTCCCGGGGCTCCGGCACGGACCAGTCCTGAGGATGAGAAGAGGATTCCTCCGCCTTTTTATCTGCATTTTTATCTGCATTTTTGTTTGCAGGCCTTTTTTCAAAAATCAGGCGGTCATACGCTCTTCGGACACGGATATGGCCCGCTAATTCTGTCTGCCGCCCCGCTCCCGCTCCTCTGTAATCTGCAAGCAGAGCCTGCACCGCCGCCACATGGCGGGCGGAAATATCCGTAAGGCCGCTCACCTTCTCGCAGGCCAGGCGGATGATATACTCCTGGAGAATATCCTCCTCCTCCAAAAGCGCTGCAGCGCTTACGCAGATCTGTTCCTGCTTTCCCGTATCCTCCTGACCTCTCTGCTTCTCCTGTTTTTCCTGCCGCTTTAGCCATCTTCCTGCCTGCCCCCGCAGATACCGGTCGGCGCGGCCGGCCACGGATGCGGCGCGGCAGATATGGCTCACGGCCTCTTTATTGATTTCCGTCTCCAGATAGGGCAGCACCCTGAGCCGCAGCCGGTTGCGCGTACAGCCCTCCTCCTCATTGGTGGCGTCCAGCTGCCAGGCAAGAGCCTTCTCCCGCATATATTCCTGAATACTCTTCTTGTCCACATCCAAAAGAGGGCGGATCACGCGGCCGCTTCGGGGCTCCATTCCCGCAATTCCCCGCAGGCCTGCGCCGCGGGACAGATTCCACAGCACCGTCTCCGCCTGGTCCCTGCGGTGATGCGCCACAGCGATACTGCTGCCCCCCGCGCTCGCCCGGCACTCCTCCAGTACCCGGTATCGCTCCTGTCTGGCCGCCTCCTCCAGAGACTGTCCGCGTCTGGCCGCTTCCCGGGGCACATCCACCCGAACCGCCTGAAAGGGAATCCCCCAGCCGGCGCACAGACGGCGGCAGAATTCCTGATCCTCATCAGCCTGACCTGCGCGAATTCCATGGTTGACATGGACCGCCTCCAGAAAAAAGTGCATATCCTTCGAAAGCTCTCCCAGTACAGACAGCAAACAGACCGAGTCTTCGCCGCCAGACAATCCCACGACGACCAAATCCCCAGTCTGTATCAACCCATATCTCTCTATATATTTGCGGACCTGTCCCGCCATCTGCTCAACCATCTCGGTCGCCGTACCTCCGCCTCCAAAGCTCCCTCTGGCCTCAATTTTTTATTGTATTCTCTCCATCCTATGCTTATTTCTACTATAACCACTTTCGGGCAAAAAATCAACCGCTCACTTTTTCCATACGCCGGCCACCAGCACCGTCATATCATCCCGGGCCTCCTCGTCCTCCGACCAGCCCGCCCGCAGCACCTGTTCGGCCAGTTCTCTGGCATTGAGCGTGGTGCTCTCCGCGAGAAGGCGGCGCATGGCGGCCTCCTTGTCCTCCTCCTTTAAGGCGTCCAGCACGCCGTCGGTGACCATAACGATCATGTCCCCGTCCCGCAGCTGGCCGTGGGCGGAGACAGGCCCCGCTTCGCAGTCCATTCCCATGGGAAGGGAACCCGGTTCGATCTCTGCCACCTCCGTTCCCCGGCGGATAAAGGTGCTCACAGCTCCCTGCTTGAAGAAGCGAACCCTCCCGGTGTACAAATCCACCAGCGTCAAATCCAGGGTGGCGGGCCTTTGCTCCTCCTCCCGCACCAGCATCAAAGCATTCAGCATATAGATCGCCCGCTCCGGCGAAAAACCCGCTTCCAAAAGCTCCTCCATCAGCTCCGTCAAAAGCTTGCTCTCCAAAAAAGCCCTGCGTCCCGACCCCATACCGTCGGAAAGACAGAGCATCATCCGGCCATCGGGGAGCATATGCGCAGAAAAGCTGTCGCCGGAGATCTCCTCATCGTCCTTGCAGACCCTGGCCACGCCGGACAGCAGACGAAAAGAGGTGTCCTCCACCAGACGTATGGTGCAGGGCTCCTTTCCAACCACAGTACGGCCGCCCTCCGCCGCCCGCATATTTTTTTCCATGGTTCTGCCCACCGAATCGCATAGCTCCTTCACTGTGACGCAGCCCTCCCCGCCTGCGCTTACGGTCACATAGGCTTCCTGCCTGGCCCCGTCCCCCTCCAGGACCAAAAGATCGTAGAGCTTCAGATGAATGCGGCGCAGGGTCCTGCGCACTCTTTTCTCCACGCTGCCGGTGACGTTTACCTCCTGCCCCATCCTTTCCGCCATCTCCCGGAGCACTCTCTCCATCTCCCGAAACTGTAAGGACGCCGCCTCCCTGCTCTCAAAAAACCTGCTCTTCCAGCCCTCGTCATAATCGAGCCCTGCCAGACAGTCCCCCAGCGTCTCCAGATACATCTCCCTGCGGCGGCATTCGCTCCGAAAATCCTCCGGCAGATCCTCCGCTTCCACACAGCCCTTTTCCTCCCAGCGGCGGCACAATGCGTCAATGCCTTCCTCCGGAGACTCTGGCCCGGCGCTCTCCTGTACGCCGCAGGCTGGCAGGACAGAGCTGTCCGCCGCCCGTTTCCCCGGCCGTTCTCCCTTTCCCAGGCTGCACTGACGGCAGCCGCCGCAGACCATAGCCGAGGTTCTTCGCACCGCCTCCGATGCCTGCTCCGGGGTAATCCGTCTCTGGTTCGTTCGTACATTCACCAGAGACTGCGCCAGCTTTCCATAGGAAGCGGAAGCCTCCAGCAGACGAAACCGCTGCAGTTTCTCCATTCCATCCATTTTCCCCGCCCCGGCCGCAGACTCTAAAAGCTCCGCCGGCGTCAACAGAAAAAGAACCGCCCCCGTCACCATCTGCGGCACCGATCCCGTCATATATTCCAGGGCATACAGGGAACCTATTCCCAGAGCGCCGCAGAAAAAAGCGATGACCGTGGGAACCCTCCCCAGCCGCCGGAATGTCCCGGCCAGCACTCCCATCAGGCAAAAGAGCCCCAGAGGCGCCATATCCTCCTGGCGCAGCGTCTCCGCCACGCCGCAGGCAACCCCGGCAAAGGCCCCGCTGCCGGCTCCCTGACGGAAGCTGAAATACAGCACTCCGTAATACATGGCCGACTGCACGGCTGCGATCGCCGATGCGCTCTCCGTCATCAGTCCGGCCAGAGCGATCCCCAGAAACACGATCACCACCAGCTTGGCAAACCACAGATTTTTCATTTTTCTCATAGCTTGTCCACCCTCTTTTACTATTGATCCACATCCACTGGACATCTATTATAGTGAAAAAGGGCGGCATGTTTTGTCGAAGGACAGTCCTGCCCCCGCAAATTACGCCGCAAAATCCGATGCAGGGCAAATTCCGGCCAGGCTCGCCTTCCCTCCCTATAAGGGTATGGTCAAGGATGCAAAAATATGATAAACTGGCAGTAATGCAGGCTGAAAGCCTGACCGGTTCTCACCGACAAACATAACAGCAGAATGCAAAAGGGGTTACAGCCATGGCGAAAAATCCGGATTTATTGATTGAAAAAAGGCGAGATGAAATTCTTGAAGTTTTTTTGACCCTGTATGAAAAGAAAAGCCTGGGCGATATCAATATAAAGACGCTGGCGGAGGAGACCCGCTTTACCCGGGCCACAATCTACAACTATTTTAAAAATATTGACGAGATTTTCATCTGCGCTTACCAGAAGGAATATCTTCTGTGGGCCGAAGATCTTACGCAGATCCTCACCAAAAACGAAAAGCTGACGCAGGAAGAGTTTGCGGACAAGATAGCCGGCTCCCTGGTGCGCCGTGAACGCATGCTTCGCTTCTCCGTGGCGGATTTCCATGAACGGGAGGCCAACTGCCGCCGGGAATTTGTCTTTTCCCACAAGCTGGCCTTCACACAGGCCATCAACCGGATGCACGACTGTTTCGCCAAATTTTTCCCTGACAAGAGCGAAGAAGATATCACTAAAATGCTCTATATTTTCTTTCCGTTCATGCACGGGATGTACCGCTATGTGGATTTGTCAGACGTGCAGATCGAAGCGCGTCAGGCAGCCGATATGCCTCTCAAGGAGACCTCCATCTACGAGCTGGCCTACAATATGATTGTGCAGATTCTCAAATAGAAGATTCTCCATCAGAAGCTCCCCATAACCTTTCCATAACTCCCTTGTTCATAAAAAGGGCGTCATGATCCCATCGCACACCGCTGCCCGTGGATCATGACGCCCTCGTTTATTTTGCCGTTTTCCCGCTGTTTCCGGGAGATTTATTCGGATTTATTTGGATTTATTCACCAAGGATTGCCTCTCTGGCCATATTTCCTGCGTATACGCCCGATGTCATGCAGCCCACCACATGGGAGCCCAGACCTATATTGAGCAGGGTAAAGCAATTGCCGGAACCGGCTCCGCCGCAGGCGTACAGGTTTTCAATTGCCTCGCCGCCATTGGTAAGGGTTACATTCAGATTTTCATCGGTATAAACCGCAATATCAATACCGCCGGTGGAAATAGCGTTCACCTGAACGGCGTAATAGGGAGCCGTAAGAACGGGAGACATGTTCTCTGCCGCCGTTCCAAAAACAGTGTCTCCGCCGTTTTCGTAGTCCTCATTATATTGCTGCACCGTCGCGGTAAGACTCTCCGCCGAAACGCCGATCTCCTCCGCCAGTCCCTCCAGGGTATCGGAAGTCCAGGCCAGACCGTTGGAGGCAAGGAAATCATAGAAGCGCACGCCCTCATGGCTGCTGTCAAAGATCATATAGGCCTTTCCGCCCAGCTGGGCAATGGTCATCGCCATACCGGCGCCGCGGTCCGTCTCGTCGGCAAAACGCTGGCCTTCGGTATTCACAAACATGCCCGGCATACTGCTGTAGAGCAGATGCTCTTCTCCGTAATGCGCCAGCGTGCTGTTGTAGCCCAGAACAATGTGTCCGTCGCTGATCGCCTCATGGACGTCATTGACCTCGCCTCCCAGTCCGCTGATCTGCTTCTGTGCAAAGCTCTGATTGGCTGCCGTCTCTGCGCCAATCACATTGCCGTAGACCTCCGGCAGATACATGGAGATGGTCTCATCATCAAAGCCGGCATAGCCGGTGGCCAGAATAATCTTGTCTGCATAGATATTGTAGCTGTGTTCATGATCCTGTACCGTAACGCCGATACAGACGCCGTCCTCCATAATCAGGCTGGTAGCCGTCGTCTCATAACGGATTTCCACTCCCGCATCACCAAGAATATCGGTCATGGTCTGACCAAAGAAAGCGCCTCCCCCGTAAATATCATAGCCGTTATCGCCGGAGCGCTCACCGGTCTCGGGGTCCGCCACCACCGTGCTGGTGGTATAAGGCGCCGCCTCTCCGGCCACCAGCCGTGAAGAGGAGCCCAGATAAGCGTCCGTGCCTGTCAGATAAAAGCCGCGGGCCATCAGTCCGTTTAACGTATCGTCCGTCAGCTCTGCCAGATTTCTCATCAGACTGTCATTGATCACATCGCTATACTCCGGATACAGCTCCTCCAGAGAGTCCACCAATGTGTCCGCCGTCCAGGAATGTCCCGTCTCCTCGTTGAGGGAGGTACCAAAATAGCTGGCGATATAGCCGCCGCAGATTGCCATATTTCCGCCGATATAGCCGTTTGCTTCCACAATCATGACGTCCAGGCCGCTGTCCGTATCCGACAGCGCCGAATCGGTTTTGGCCGCCAGAGCCGCTGTAGAACCGGAGGTTCCTCCGCCCACCACCAGTACATCCACCGTGACGTCTTCGCCCGGTGTAATCTCTGTCTCTGCGGACCAGTCTCCAAGACTTGCTCCGGCCTGCACCAGGCAGTCGCTGACTGCGCTCAATATGGCAGAGCTGGTCATGGTCGCTCCCGCCACAGCATCGACGGCCACAGACTGATTGTCGATGATTCTCTGCGGCAAAATACGGATAGCCGCCTCACTGACGTAGGGGGAATCATCAGATTCCACTACATTAATCGCCTCAATTGCCGTCTCCGACACCGTCACCTCCACGGTCAGATCATGTTTAGCCCCATGAGCCGCAGCCGTATAGGTCCCTGCCGTCATCTGTCCGCCGCCTCCATTGCCGCCTGCCTGATTCAGCGCATCTGCCACGGCCGCCGAGACGGCATCCGAGGTCACAGTAGCGCCGGAAACTCCATCAATCTCAGCAGACTGGGCCTCCAGAATCTGTTCCTGCAGAGTCTGCGCCGCATCTTCGCCTACCCGGTCCGCATCCTCGCCGGAAACATCCAGCTCCACAGCGGTAATCCCATTCTCATCTACCGTAATTGTAGCCGTTACAGGGCCGTGCATTCCGGAGCCGCTGCCGGTATAGGTGCCGGGAATATAAGCTCCCTGTGTGCCGGAGGCCGTTTCCGTTCCGTTCGTCCCCTCCGGCGCTGAACTTTCGGGAGCGCCTGTCCCATCTGTCTGCGAAGAGCAGCCTGCCAGCAGACTGACAGCCATTCCTGCCGCACAGACCACAGAGATAAACCTTTTCATTGTGTTCATTTGTTATCCTCCTTGTATAAACACATTGTTAAGACATTGTGTTAACACACATAATGATAGCAACTTTTTGACACAGTGTCAATACTTTATGTATAGTATTTTTGTATGATATTTTGTATGGTGTTTTCGGATACACTAAAAGGGAGCCCTCTTCGGACTCCCCGTCTGTTCCTTATCATCACGATTCTTTTCCGGATCTCTTTATTCCTCCGGCTTTAGTATGATCTCGTTGGGATTAACCAGACCCAGCTTTTCCTTGGCCTCCTGCTCGACGTACTGTTTGCTCTGCGTGTAAATCTTCTCGGCCTCCAGTTCCTCGGAACGTTCCTTTTCGGCCTCCAGCTCCGCCTGTATCGCCTCCAGCTTTGCCGTGTACTCGTCGCTTCTGGCCTGCAGCTGCATGGTCTGATATCCCAGCACCGTCAGAAGGGCGCACATCACGAGAATAATGCCCAGCATGGCCGTTCTGTTCTGTTTCTTTTTCTTCTTTTTCGCGTATCCGGCCACCGTGCACCTCCCTTTCTTGTCTGCCATCTGTTTTCTTAAATTTTTCTTTTATTTTAGCTGATTTTTTCTTACTTTTCAACCGGTTTCGTCTGGAACTTTGCGCCTTTTGAATTCCCTGCCACACCGGCGTCAGGAGAAACACCAGCAGGCGGTGAATTCCAATCTGATAAAAGCCGGCCCCTGCCGCACAACCGGCCAGGGCATACCAGCGAATCGTCCCATCGTTCGTCCGCAGAATCATCCCAAAGACCTGTACCGCGCAGAATATCCAAAACAGCAGGTCCTCTATCCCCGTCCACAGACGCCCATGCCGGAACAGAAGCCGCGACAGACGCGCAGGTTCATAGGCCGCCGCGACTCCCATCCCAAAGACCACGCAGGCTCCCAGCAGGCGGAGCTCCTCGGTGATCACAGCGCTCATAGGCTAGCGAAACAGCCGCCCTAACAGAGACTCACCCTGCTTCTTGTAGGTTCCCACATCGGAGTAGGTCAGGCTGTCGATCTTGCCGCTTACATCCACCTCTCCTTTTTCCAGCGTCAGCCGATTGACATGCAGATCGCTCCCCCGGATACTGAGCATTCCGCCTCCGGTCTCCAGCAATACCTCCGTCACGTCAAAGGCCAGCACATCCTTTACGCCGGTAATGGCGGCGTTCTCCCGATTCATCAGATTTACCCGGTGAGCCTGGTTCTGTCCTCGGGCCGCGGGGCTGCTCTTTTCTTCCAATGCCATAGTCTCATCCTCCTGGCCGCAGGTCGCAGACCTGCCTCTTTCCATCATTATATGCCGGGAAGGACAAAATCAGAACAGGGAGGGCGCTCTTTGCCGCTTACAGGTATTTAAACAGCTCGCCTGCCTCCTCCTTCTTGGTGGTGTCCTGAATATCCAGCACCTGGATTTTCACCGGGCGGCTGCCAAACTGCACCTCGATAATGTCTCCCACCTTTACCTCTGCCGATGCTTTGGCTGGCCGGTCATTGATCTTGACCCGGCCGGCGTCGCAGGCCTCATTTGCCACCGTGCGTCTCTTGATCACGCGGGAAACCTTTAAAAACTTATCCAATCGCATTTCACATTCTCCTCCCATTTAATAAGTTTTATCAATTTTTCATACTCAACTTTACTGTAGGCTTCATGATAAGCTTTATAACAGGCACAAAAATCTTTTGGTTTTTATTACGAAAAAAGGGCGGCCGCAGCCGCCCTCTATACCTGTCCTCGTTTATGCGTTGACCTGATCCTTCAGAGCCTTGCCAGCTTTGAACTTAGGCACTCTGGAAGCCGCGATGGTCATCGGCTCGCCGCTCTTAGGGTTTCTGCCCTCTCTGGAAGGTCTGTCAGCCACTTCAAAAGTGCCGAAGCCTACCAGCTGTACCTTACCGCCCTTTACCAGCTCCTCGGTCACAACATCGGTGTAAGCCTTGACAGCCTTCTCTGCGTCTTTCTTGGATAAACCGGCCTTCTCTGCGACGGCTGCGATAAACTCAGTCTTATTCATAATTTCCTCCTAAAACAAAAGATTTCTATGTGTTATCTGCTATCTATTTATACTCGTTACCGCTATGTTTGTCAAGGGCTTTTTCACCTTGAAATGCCCATAAAATATAAGAAATCAGGGCTTTTTCGCCTCTCATACTTCTGAATCGCTTATTTTTGTAAACCCCTGTCGTTTTTTGTTCTTCTGCGCTTTCTCCTCCGCCTTGACCTGCTCCCACAGGCGCAGACATTCCTCCGGCGTATCCGCAACAACATCACCAAATACATGGGGGTGACGGCGAATCATCTTGCGGCTGACGGTATCAATCACATCCTCCAGCGTAAATTCCCCTGTCTCCTCGGCGATCTGACTGTGCATAAGCACCTGCAAAAGCACGTCTCCCAGCTCCTCGCACAGATTCTCCAAATCTCTCTTCTCGATGGCCTCCACCACTTCGGCAGCCTCATTGGTCATACAGGGAATCAGGGATTCGTGGGTCTGCTCCCGGTCCCAGGGACAGCCGCCCTCTCCCCGCAGCCTGGCAATAATCTCCCGAAATTCCTCAAACGTATATTTTTCCTGCTTCATTTCCATAAAAAGACCTCCTGGCTCCGGCGTTTTAGCCTTCTGTTTATCCGTAATCAGTATAGCACGGCCGCGCCAAAGAAGAAACATAAAAATCATTGACAAACATCATTGACAAACCTATCCTTGCACTGCACAATGATAACAGAAAGGAGATTTTGTTATGGAAAATAACAGTGAACTGATAACCGTATTACAGGAGCTGAAGGAAGAAAATCATAAGCAGCAAAAGCTTCTGGAGAAACAATGCCGTCTGACCCGCAATCTGGGGCTGCTGCTTTTATGCCTGGTGGCCGCCGTAGCCATCAGCCTGGTTACCCTCCTGCCCCGCGCCGCTTCCACTCTGGATGAACTGAATGTAGTGGTCGCCAATACGCAGGAGATCACCGAACAGCTCAAGAATGCCGACATCGAAGGAACCATCTCCAATTTGGAGGCCATGGACATTGAGACGCTGAACAAAGCCATCAACGATCTGTATCAGGTAATCAATCCGCTGGCCTCCCTCTTTTCCCGCGATTAAAATCCGGACAGATGAAAGCTGCCGTCCCTTCACGCTTCCATCTGCCGTCCCAGGAAGCTGGCCGCCGTGGCGGCCAGCTTCTGTTCTGTGTCGCCCATTCTGGCTCTGGCCTCCTTTGACAAAAGAATCACCGCGCCGATGGCGTCGCCCTCCGACAAAATGATCTGGACCGTCTGCGCCGTGTATTCTTCCTTATCGCCTTCGGCCACCTGCACAAATCTCCTATCCTCTTTTGCCGCTATCCCGCTCTCCCGGTTCAGAATCATCTGCTCCAGTCCTTTGCTGATGGGTTTTTGCATCAGCTCCTTTTTGGCTCCGGCCACGGCAATAACCTGATCCCGATCGGTGATGCACACGGCAAGGCCGGTAGTCTGATTCAGCGCCTCCGCATACTGCCTGGCAAAGGTTCCCATTTCCGCCATGGGAGAATACTTCTTCAGGATAATTTCTCCCTCCCGATCGGTGAAAATCTCGAGAGGCGTGCCCTCCCGCAGCCGCAGAGTACGCCGGATCTCCTTGGGCACCACCACGCGCCCCAGGTCGTCTATTCTTCGTACAATTCCAGTTGCCTTCATAAAAAAATTCCTCCATTTTACATTCCGACATTTATCTTTCACGTTGTCGATAGATGTATTATCTGTAAAATGGAGGAATTTATACCCGCATCAGGCAAACTGCTGCACCAGATAGATAATCCACAGA
>CALWLM010000121.1 GCA_944381515.1 uncultured Lachnospiraceae bacterium
GCCCTCTCCGAATAGGAGAGAGGAACAATGCTGTCTGCATCCCCATGGATTAACAGCACATCCCGGTCATAGGCAGCGATATCCTCATAGATATCGTAGCCGATCAGCGGTTCAAAGTAGGCCCGGCCCACATCCATCCACATAAAATAATAGGTATCCGGAATCTCCTCTACGCTGGAAAACAGCTCGTTGGCCCGGTCGGCCAGGATAAAAGCCGGATACAGAAGGATCATTCCACGAACCGCCTCCGGCTGCGCCGCCCCGGCCAGAGCGGAGACCGCCCCGCCCTGACTGCTGCCCATCAGAAACAGATTCTCCTCGTCCACATAGTCCAGCTCCCGCACCGCAGACATAACCGTCTCCAGATCTGCCTGTTCTGTGAAAACCGACATTTCCAGCGTGGAGCCGTCGCTGCGGCTGCCGGGACTCCCGCCGCAAAAGTCAAAGCAGCAGACCACGCAGCCTCTCGCCGCCAGCGCCTCTGCGTAGGTAACTCCCACCCGGTAGCTGCCTCCAAAACCATGGGAGAAGATCACCGTCGGCAGCTCCTCTCCTGCATCCTGGGGTACGTAGATCACGCCGTATATCTGTTTGCCGTCCCGGACAGCCTCCAGCTCCCGGACCTCATAGCTGTAAAGGATTTCTGTCTTTTCCTCCCTTGTTTCCTGCAACGTTTCCCGTACGGCAGTTTCCTGTATCGCAGCCTCCCGTATCGTCTCCTGTATTGTGGTTTCCTGTATCATCTCCGACATGGCTTCCCGCCGGGTCTCCTCTGCCGGTTCGGACGCCGCCTCCTGCGGCGGCTGCCCGCAGCCGCCAAGCAGGCAGGACAGCAGGACCATCGCTATAAGCATATACCCGTTTCTGTTTCGTCTCATTTTATTCGGGTGCCTCCTGCTCCTCTCCCGGCTGGATGGCATATGTCAGATGAATCCCATCCCCTTTAAGGCACACCACATCCATCAGCTTAAACTGCACGGGACTGCTCTTTTGCAGCAGAGGAGACTGCTCAAATACGGTCACCGACTCCGGCTCTCCATCGGCTGCCGGCACCAGGACCAGACTGAGCTCATCGGCCGCTCCCTGCTGGATAAACGTCCAGTTGACGGTCCCACCGCCGCAGATCAGCATGGTCCGAATCCCAAACAGCTGATATAACTTGCGGGAGGCTGTGCGGCAGTCCAGGCTTTCTTCTCCCGCCAGGATATAGGACACGCCCCGCTCCCGCAGATAGGACAGATAGGCCGCCGGAGCCTGGCCGGTCAGCACCTCGATCACGTGAGCATCGGGACGGCCGGATCTCCGATAGGTGCCCGACTCCCAGCCGATCTCTCCCAGAGCATCGATGGAGACATAATACAGGGGAGCGTTTTGCCGGGCGATATAATCCTCAGCCATGCCCGCCGCTCTATTGCGGCTGCCCTTCGGCAGCTCCGGCCGGCGATAACCGGTAAATTCCTTTGTGGTCACGGTACCGTAGAGCCAGGCGTCGGCATGATACTCCGTCCGGATTCTGCCGTATTCCTCGCTCACCGCGCGGACCGCCTCCGTCCTCATAAAGGGACCGATGATTTTGCCGTCCAGCGCGCTTAAGATATGAATAATGGTTCTGGGTCTGTCCATTTTGTCCTCCTCACTGAATAAGGCCGTTGTCTGAGAGATAAGCATCGATGGCGTCGGTATCCGAGGGGCTGACAAACAGTCCCTCATAGACCGTGGCCCCTGCCGCGCTCTCCCGTATAAAAGCCATGGAATTGTCAAATTGTTCCGCATCCATGGAAGCAGACTGGGAGAAAGGATAGATATCCACGCCGCTTAAATCATAGCTTTCCAAAAATGTGCCGATAATCATGGGAGCCGTATGCCACCAGATGGGATAACCAATCAGGATTGCATCATATTCCTCAATAGAAGCGGGAAGATTGGCGATGGCAGGGCGCTCGTTGTTATCCCGCTCGGCCTGGGCCACCTCGCCGCATTCATTGTAATCGGTGAGGTAAGGCGTCTCCGGCTGGATCTCAAGCAAATCCCCTCCGGTCTGCTCTGCAATATAAGAGGCCATTTCCTCGGTATTGCCCGACCAGGAAAAATACGCCACCAAAATCCTGCTGCCGCTGCCGTCATTCTCTCCTCCTGCCTGAGAGGCTCCTTCTGCATTGCCGCTCTCCTGGGAAGCTGCGGCAGTTTCCTCCGTCTGTCCAAAAGCTTCCGATTCCGAAACAGACTCTGCGACTGTCTCCTCCGGCGCTCGCCCGCAGGCTGCCAGACAGATCATCAGGGCCGCCGCCAGCGCTACGCTTAACCATCTTTTCATTTCTGCACCTCCTCACTTATCTCGGTAGTGTCAAATACTACCTCTTTTTTTGTATCTAAATCTTTTAGAAACCTTGATTTTAAGGGAAATCCGAAATAAAAAGAGCATTGACCTCCCTTTTCTGGTATAATGTCCTCGACCAAAATTCCATTAACCGAAAGGAGCCAATGCTCATGGACATTATACTATACTTACTTTCTGTTATTCAATATCTTTACCAACAAAACTGCTGGCTGATCAACTTCATCTGCAGATATATCCCCCTTAAGCAGTGGGCTTTCGATGATTCCCATTCTCCAAAATATCAAAAGTTCAAAGTGGACGAACTTCCAAAAGTCCAGATCATCCAGCATGAGTGGGACTGGCGTCTCCTGATTCCTTACTTGGATCACCGCTACGGTATTAAGATAAAACCCATCTCCCGACGTAAGGAATGCGACATCCCCCAAGACTGCTCCTGTCCTTCCTGCGGTGCCCCACAGCCTTATCTTTACCGCAATAACGGAAAAGCTGGACAGCTGCATTGCAAAGTATGCAATACAAACTTTTCATCGGGTGAAAACCGCTTCAGCAAGCAATTCACCCTGCG
>CALWLM010000122.1 GCA_944381515.1 uncultured Lachnospiraceae bacterium
TGTCTACGCTTAACAGACAACATCTCTGTTGCCCGCCCAAGACTCGCTTCGTGCGGTATAGCTTGTACCTTACACAGTGGGACTTTCACCCACCGAACTTCAAGCCCTTAGCTGGGCGCACCCTATAGCATAAAAAATCCGGGTTCCCCCATTCAAGAGGAATCCGGATCTTATTTTTATTTTGCAAGCAGCATACGGTCATTGTCCAGAGTGCCGCCGCTGGCCTGCTCGAATTTCTCCAGAAGAGCAGCCACCGTCAGATTCTTTTTCTCATCGCCCCGCACATCATAGATAATCCGCCCCTCATGCATCATAATCAGGCGATTGCCGATATGAATGGCGTCTTTCATATTGTGGGTTACCATCATGGCAGTCAGGCCGCCGCCGGTGACAATCTCCTCGGTCAGCTCCAGCACCTTCGCCGCTGTCTTGGGGTCAAGAGCCGCCGTGTGCTCGTCTAAAAGAAGGAGCTTCGGCTCCTGCAGGGACGCCATCAGAAGAGTCAGCGCCTGTCTCTGACCTCCGGACAGCAGTCCCACCTTCACTGTCATACGATCCTCCAGCCCCAGTCCCAGCTTGGAGAGCTTCTCTCTGTACTCTTCCCTTTCCTGTTTGGTCACGCCCCAGGACAGTCCCCGGCTGCGCCCCCGCCTGGCCGCCAGAGCCAGATTTTCATCGATCTGCATATCCGCCGCCGTCCCCTGCATTGGGTCCTGAAAAACCCGTCCTAAAAGAGCCGCCCGCTTATACTCAGGCTTGCGGGAGATATTCACCCCGTCCAGAAATATTGTACCGCAGTCGATGGGGTAGACCCCGGCGATCATATTGAGAAGGGTAGATTTACCGGCGCCGTTTCCGCCGATCACCGTCACAAAATCCCCCTTATCCATCTCAAAGCTGATATCGGTCAGGGCCCGTCTCTCGTTGATGGTTCCCCGGTTAAAGGTCTTGCTTACATGACTGATTTTCAGCATGTTTTCCCTCCTTCCCCGTTTTCAGAATAGCTGGCCGCCTGCCGTCTCTTCTCCAGGAAAGCCGGCACCGACAGAGCCACCGCTACCAGGGCCGCCGTAAACAGCTTCATATCATCCGTATTCAGACCCAGCTGCAGCACCACGGCCACAATGATACGATAAATGCAGGAGCCAAGTACCACAGCCGTCAGCTTGACTGCGAAGTTTTTCTTCTTTCCGAAAAGCACCTCTCCAATGATTATGGAAGCCAGACCCACCACAATCGCACCGATTCCCTGCTTCACGTCCGCATAGCCCTGATGCTGGGAAATCAATGCGCCCGACAGAGCTACCAGGCCATTGCTGACAGCCAGACCCAGGATCTTGTAAAAGTTGGTATTCATTCCCTGAGACCGGGCCATATTCTCATTGCTGCCGGTGGCCCGAATGGCCGATCCCATCTCCGTGCCAAAAAACCAGTACAGCACGGCGATCAAAATTATCAGAACCACCGCGCCCACCAGGATGCTGACCCAGGCTTTTTCAAGTCCGGTGGCATCGACAATTCCATTGAAGATTGTCTCTACCTTGAGCAAAGGCTGGTTGGACTTGCCCAGAATACGCAGATTCACGGAATAGAGTCCCAGCTGGGTCAATATTCCGGCCAGTATGGCCGGAATCCGGCACTGCGTATGCAGAATCCCGGTGACCGCCCCCGCCGACACACCGGCCAAAGATGCGATAAGCGTCGCCGCAATGGGGTCAAAGCCTCCTCCCGCCAGCAATATACCGCAGGTACAGCCTCCCAGAGCAAAGCTTCCATCCACCGTCAGATCCGCAATGTCCAGTATACGATAGGTAATATAGATGCCCAGAGCCATGATTCCCCAGAGCGCTCCCTGCCCCACGGCTCCCTGCATCGCTTTCAAAATACTGATAATCATATCCGGCATAATCCGTCATCCAGCCTTTCTGCTTCTGCTTTATTCCTTATTCTATCACCTCAGCCTGGGACAGGATATCCTCCGGTATCGTAATTCCCAGCTGCTCAGCCACCGTTGTATTGACCGTCAGAGTACACTCCTCCACCGGGATATGGCCGACAGGCATGGTGCTGATATCCGCTCCCTCCAGTACCTGTACTGCCATCTGACCGGTCATGTAGCCCAGATCGTAATAGTCCAGACCATAGGTGGCCAGACCGCCGTTTTCCACCATGCCCGCTTCTCCAACGATGCAGGGCAGATTATTATCATTGGTGACCATGGAAACCGCCGCCATACCCTCTGCCAGCAGGTTGTCCGTAGGGATATAGACCGCATCCACTTTTCCAATCATGGACTCCGCCACCGACTGGATCATTGTGGAATCGGACACCGTATATTCCACCCACTCAATTCCCCTGGCTTCCAGCGCTTCTTCAGCCAGTCCTGCCTGCACAATGGAATTGTCTTCCGATGAGCAGTACATAACCGCCACGGTCTTGGCATCCGGAAGAATCTGGGTCAGCAGATCGATCTGGTCCTCAATGGGATTCATATCGGAGCCGCCGCTTACATTGCCGCCGGGAGCGTCGCTGTCATTCACCAGACCCGCCACCTCGAAGTCCGTAATGGCTGTACCCAAAATGGGGATCTCGCTGGTAGCCGACGCCGCCGACTGAGCCGCCGCCGTAGCAATGGCCAGAATCAGATCACACTGGCCGTTGACCAGCTTCTCCGCTATGGTCGTGCAGGTGGCCGGATCTCCCTGAGCGTTGTTGTAATCAATGGTAATATTTTCGCCGTCCACATAGCCGGCATCGGCCAGAGCCGCCACAAAGCCTTCATAACTGGCATCCAGCGCCGGATGCTCCGCCAGCTGACTGACGCCGATCTTATACTGAATCTCTCCGTCCGCAGCCGCAGCGCCGGTCTGCTCTGTCCCGCCTCCTGCCTCCGTGGCGTCCGCCGTCTCCGTATTGCCGCCGCCGGAGCAGGCTGCAAGCATCAGCGCCAGTATCAGCGCCAGCACAGCCGATAAAGTCCTCTTCCCATTTTTTTTCATAATCCCGCTCCTCCTTTTTTGCACTTTAACGCATTTACGCGTCTATGCGTTTGTGTATTGAAATCATACTACAAGGACAGAAGAAAGTCAATTCAAACCGCGCCAAATATTTATTCTTTTGAATGGCAGACAAAATCGGAGAACTTTCATGGTAAACAGGAAAAGAGACTCAAAAAAACGAAAAGAGCCGGCTGACCTGGCGTCAGTAAGCTCTTTTCGCAGTTATTCGCAGATATTTGCAGCTGTTTGCAGCCGTATGCGGCTGTGCGAAGCTATATGCAGCTGCCGGTCAGACTCAATCGTCCCA
>CALWLM010000123.1 GCA_944381515.1 uncultured Lachnospiraceae bacterium
ATCCATCTCTTCTGCGGCAGCGGCGCACTGGGCCAGCTCCTCTTGGGCCAGCTCCAGCTGACGGAAGCTGTGCAGCAGCTGTTCGCCGCCCTGACAGGCGTCTCTTTTCGCCAGATAATCCTCCTGCGCCTCTTTGCTCTCCCTTCTCTCCTGCTCAAGCCTGCCCGCAAGCCCCGCGCAATACTTCTCCAGTTCCTCTGAAAATCCCTCCAAATCCACTATCGTCCAGCCGGGCGACAGAATTCTGTCCCGCAGCTGCCTGAGCCGCTCTGCTTCCCCGTCCTCCTCCGGGGCCGACACATGGGAAACTTCCGTCTGGAAAACGGTGCGCAGTTCATCGATCTGCTGCTGCTTTTCCCGCCGTCTGGCCGCCAGCTCCTGTACGATCTGCTCGAAAAGCTCCGTGTGAAAGAGACGGCGAAAAATCTGCTTCTTGTCATCGGACCTGGCCCGCAGCAGTTCCATAAATTCTCCCTGCGCAATCATGGCCACCTGCATGAACTGATCCTTGGTCAGGCCGACAATCTCTATAAGCCTTCGGTTGGCCTCCTTGGGCGGGTATTCCGAACCGTCCGGCAGAATCAGAGATACCGAACCGCTCTCATCCGTCACCCCGCCTCCTCTTTTGCGCGGCCGGCGGTGCCTGGGAACGCGCCTTACCGTATACCAGGCCTCCCTTTCTCCCCGCCCTTCCGTAAAGACAAGCTCCACATAAGGTTCCGCAAAATGCTCCGCATCCAGACTCACAAACTGACTCTGCAGCTCTGCTCCGTCCTTGCGGTTGGCCGTAGAACTGGCCTCGCCGTAGAGCGCAAAGACGATGGCGTCGAAAATCGTGCTTTTGCCCGCCCCCGTATCTCCGGTAATCAGGAAAAGATTTTGTTCGGCCCGATCAAAATCGATGACCGTTCGGCTGCCATAGGAACCAAAAGCCTGCATGGTTAGTTTTCTCGGCCTCATCTGTCTTCTCCTCCTTTTACAGTATTGATCACATCCCGCAGAATGGTCCGGTCCGCTTCATCGGTTTCCCCCAGGAATAGACAGCACAGTTCAAAAGGGTCCTGAGGTTTTTGCGCCGGAGACAGTCCGCCATAATCGGCCCTTCGCACGGTCTCGCGCCGAATTTCCAAAAGATATGGGAAAGCGTCCCGCAGTCTGTCCCGCATATCCGCCACGTCCAAATCCCGCTGGTCCGTCAGAATTACCGTCACATAATCGCCGCACTGCTGCGTCAGCACATCGGACAGTTCTCCGCGAATCACCCGCACCTGTCTGAGAGGTTCAAGGGGCAGAACAGACAGCCGAACATCTCCTTTGGCCCCCATCTCCACCATTGTAACCGCCTTCTGCTGCCCTGCCTCGCTGACGGAATAGGCCAGAGGCGTCCCGCAATAGCGCCAGTTCTCCCTTCCTACAGACATAGGCTTGTGAATATGTCCCAGGGCCCCGTAGTCAAAGAGTTCCAGCACATCCGCTCCCACCTGATCCACATTGCCCACCGTGCGGATCTCCGAATCCGTCCGCAGCTTATCCATCTCCTCTGCCTTCATCCCTGCCGGCAGATAAAACTGATGACTCACCAGAACATTTCTCTGCTGCCGGTCGATCTCCTCCCGTCCGATGAGCCGGCGCAAAGCCGCGTCATAGGACAGATTGTTTCCATTCTCATCGACGCCCACAATTCTTTTAACCATGGATGGCTTCACAAAGGGGAGCAGATAAAAATTCACCGGCCCATACGCATCCTCCAGAGTCACCTTCTCGATATATTCCCCTTCTTTCTGCGGCGGGGTGCCGATCATATGAACATGCTGTCTGGCCAGGACGCTGCGAAAGCAGTCAAGCCTCGGCCCACTGTCATGATTGCCGCTGATCATCATCACCACCGTCTCCGGAAGCGCCTCCGCCAGCCCCGCCACAAAGCCGTCGAAGATTTCCACGGCATCCGCCGACGGCACCGCCCGGTCATAGATATCCCCGGCAATCACAACAGCGTCCGGTCTCTCCCGTACCGCCAGCCGAATAATCTCCGCCAATATATATTCCTGGTCCTCCCGAAAATCCCGGTTCATCAGCTTCAGTCCTATATGTAAATCCGACAGATGGAAAAATTTCATACGTTTTCCGTCCTTTCCCTGGTTTTCATTCCGAATGGATTATCTGGTTTCTTTTGCCCTGCAAGGCTCATTATACCATGCCTGCTGTGCAGGCACGGAGCTCTGCGCTCATTATACCATTCAGCGGGAGAATTTGCATCAGGTATTGTATCATAATTATTACGGAATATAGAAAAATCCCCCCTGCATCAAAGCTGCATGCAGGAGGGAAATGTTTGTTCTCGCATATTTTCATAAATACGGCGTCTGTTTCAGTCGCTTCTGCGGCGGCGAAGCCCTAGTGCGCACAGAATACAGGCCAGGATGAGGATCACCGTCAGAGCAGTCAGAGAGCCGGCCGTCTCCAGCCCTCCCGCTCCCTGGGCCATCAGCTGGTATCCCCAGGCAGCGGGAAATATCCGCCCCAGCGTTTGCAAAAATTCCGGCAGCAGGTCAGAGGGGAACAATATACCCGACAGCATAATGGAAGGAAGAAAGATCAGCTGTGAGAACATCGTCAGCTTTGCCTGATCCCTGACCCACACTCCCAGCGCACAGGCTATGCTTAAGGACACAATGAGAAACAGAGCCAGAGATGCCACATACCGGGGCATATCCTGGGGCAAAGAGGCCCCAAAGGCCAGCGGCGCCGTCACGCAGATGATTCCGCTCATAATCATCAAATGAATAAAAGCAGACAATGCCGCCGCTGCCAGGCCAAAAGACAGAGGCACCCCGCCCGCCTGGTACATCCGGCGCACATCGGTCCCGTAGATCTCCGCCAGAGTGGGCGGCACGCCAATCAGCGCTCCCATGGAAACGCCCATGACCGTCATGGACTGAATCAGCGTATCGCTTACCCCCGGCATAACAGAGGTAAAAATTCCTCCCATAATCGCATAGAACACCAAAGGCACCAGATAACAGGTAACAAGCAGCGATTTGCTGCGCAGATCCAGACGAAACTGCAATCCTATTCCATACACGATTCCATATCCCATTTTCTGCGTCAATGCCTTCATCTCTCACGCCCCCTTTGCAATATCCAGAAAATGCTGCTCCAAAGTTCCCCGGCTGATCTGGATATCCAGAATCTGCCGCTCTCTTCTGCGGCACTCCTCCAGGATCGCAAGCATTGTCTCTCCAATGTTTTCAGCGACGCAGGTCTCCTCGCCCTGATCTGTCACCACTTTAATGTTATAGCACCTTTGTACCTTATCAGTCAGTTCTGCGGTAGTTCCCAGAAAAGCTATCTGCCCGCGATTTAAAATGGCAATGCGGGTACACAGCGCTTCCACCTCCGCCATATCATGACTGGCCAGCACCATCGTGGTCCCTTGCTGCCGCAGCCTGCGTATCTGCTCATGCAGAGAGAGCCGCCCTTCCACATCCAGCCCGGCCGTGGGTTCGTCAAGAAACAGTATATCCGGCCGGCCGATCATAGCCAGCGCCAGGTGCAGACGCCTCTTTTGTCCCGTGGACAAATCCATATACCGCTTTCGGGACAGCGCATCGACTCCCAGCGCCGAAAGCATCTCCGGTTCTGCCTTGGCCCCCTTCCAGCCGGCAATAAGCCGCACCGCCTCCATAGGGCGGATATAGGCCGGCAAAGAAGCCGACTGCAGCTGAATGCCAATGCTGCCGCAGACACGGATACTGCCCCCGTCATAACGGCGAAATCCCTCGATACACTCCAGCGTGGTAGTCTTTCCTGCTCCGTTAATTCCCAGGATTCCGAAGATTTCTCCCTGCTCCACATCAAAGGTCAGGCCTTTAAGCACCTCGTTGTCTCCATAGCTTTTCCTCAGATTTTCCACTCGTATTGCATATCCCATCGCCGGTCCTCCTCAAACAGATTCTGCAAAGGGGTCGAGCCCTATTCTCTGAAAATACAGCCCCAGAGCCGGCTGCAGATACTCGTTAATAATATTTTGCCGTCTGGCCCAGTCGGACTCTGTCTCGGTCAGGCTGTCAGCCGGACTGTTCCCCAGACTGCCAAGCTCCATCAGCTTGGGCAGCATACTCATATCTCCGCCGGTGAATTCCTCCACCAGTTCCCAAAACCTTCCGGCCAGAGTCAGCGTCCTCGGATCATCGGGAGCGGCCCCCTCCTCCCGCAGCGCCAGCGCCTCGTCTCCAATTCGATTGAAGCGCTCCATAAATTGCAGTCCGCTCTCCCGGTCAAAACGGCTGCGGACATGATCCAGCATATCTTCGTCAAAATGTTTAATCAGCCAGTAATATTCGTTGTGCATCTGAAGATTGACAATGATGTCCGCATACTTTTTGAAATCCACTTCGCCCATCTGCATCACTTCCGTCCGCAAGGCTTCCACAGCCTCCGCCGTCTCCTGGAGGCTGACTATCTTCTCCCGAATCGCCTGTGCCTGAGATTCCAGGGCGCGGGCTACCTCCTGCGGGGTATCCAGCGAAATCAGCCTGTTTTTGATATCATCCAGGGAAAATCCCAGGGATTTAAGCGATTGAATCTGGTGAAGCCGGATCATGTCCTTGTATGTGTACAGTCTGCGCCCGCCTTCGCTCTGCGCACTGGGAACAAGAAGCCCCTCGCGGTCATAATATTGCAGAGTGCGCACCGTCGTGCCCATCTTTTTGGCCAGTTCTCCCACTGTCATATAACCTTCCGGTATTGCTCGTTCTGTCTGCATATCTCTTTACCTCCTTGGGCCTATTATAGTATGTGACGTAAGGTAATGAGCAAGGGGAAAATT
>CALWLM010000124.1 GCA_944381515.1 uncultured Lachnospiraceae bacterium
GAATATTCCAGGGAAAGGAACTGGCTGCAATCGGCTCCCTGTGCCTCTTTGAGCGGATTCCATATGCGGAAAATTTAAGCGGACTGGAAGGATACATATTGAGCATATACACCGTTCCCAGCTTTAGACGCCGTGGATATGCTGATCACATTTTGGATGCAATCATCGGCTACGCCTCTCAAAATGAAATAAAACGTCTCTGGCTCAACGCCAGCGATCCGGGAAAGCTGCTGTATGCCCGGCAGGGCTTCACCGAAAAGCGCAATGAAATGGAACGGTTTATCCCGTAATTCGTTAAAAAGCCACAGCAGCCGGCAATTTTTCTTCGATCGATTATCTGCTTACCCATGGAGCGGCCGGATACCGGCCGCCTTCATGGCGTCAGCAGTATTTTTTATAAGATTTATATACAGGGCCGGGGCTGCTATGTGATGAGCCGCGGCAGCGAGCTGATTCGCGAGCAGCTGATCCGCCGCGTGGAAGAACATCTGTCAGAAGCAGTAAAGGCCGCTCAGACAGCCGGTCTGTCCGCCGAAGAGCTGCACCAGCTTTTAAATCTTTTTATGGAGGAAAGAAACGATGACTGATTTTCTGGAAGTGCGCAATCTGTCCAAAGCCTTTGACCACTTTTCCCTGCGCGATGTAAGTTTTACCCTGCCGGGCGGCTATATCATGGGTCTTATTGGTCCCAATGGCTCCGGCAAAACCACCACCATCCGGCTTATATTGAACATGCTGCACCGCGACAGCGGCCAGGTCAAAATCCTGGGCCTTGACAACATTGCCGATGAACAGAAGGCCAAAGCCTGCCTGGGAGTCGTCTTCGACACCAATTATTTCAGCGATGACTGGCGAGTGGCTCAGCCAGGCTGCTGATCCTGGACGAACCGACCAGCGGGCTCGATCCGGTCTCAGGCGGCAGACAGGAACTCACCGGCGAGCTTCGCCGCAAAGCTGCCGGCATCCGGGAATTCCCGACCGGCTTTGAAGCTCTGATCCCCGCCAAGGACTGCGCCCTCTTTACCGGACTGGATATTGAACCCGCCTCCATCGACGATATTGTGGTGTTTACTGCCGCAGCAGGAAAGGAGAATAGATCTGATGAATAGAATGAATAACATTTTAAACGCAGCCAGACTCGACGCGGCGCTGGTGAAGCCTTATTTTCGCTCAATCTGCTTTACCCTGCTTCTTCCCCTTGTATTTACTGCCATCAACCGCTCTCTCTTCACCGGCGTCTCTTTCGCCATGTGCTTTATCGCCATGACCTCCGGTTACACCTTCTCCATTGCCGAGAAGAACAACATGGACCGGCTTTTCGGTATTCTGCCGGTACAGAAAAGCTCTCTGGTGCTGGGAAGATATCTCTTTATTCTGGCCATGGGCCTCCTTGCCCTGACCGTATCTCTGATCGGTCAGCCTCTGGTGCTGCGGGCCTTGGGCGAGAGCGTTGCCTTTGCCGATATCCTGACCGCAGCTCTGGCCGGACTGTTTCTCTTTACCCTGTACACCGTATTCCAGATTCCGGGGTATTACCGCCTGGGCTCCATCCGGGGACGGGTGTTCATGTACATTCCCGTAGCAGGTTTTCTGGCAATCCTGCTTTTCTTTCGGGGGCCGCAGACTGGTTCCTCCGCCCTGGCAGCCGCCCTCCGTTCTCCGGCCTCTCTCGCCGTTTTTGTTATCGCCCTTACTATAATCATGTACGCCGCATCCATCATCGCATCCATACGAATCGTCAGGCAAAAAGAAAGCTGATGTAATAATATCACAGCTCCACGATCCGGGTACACAGCCGGCCAAGCAGGGCATCGCTGTGACTGACGATCAGCAGACCCAGCTGCCGCCTTTCGGCCTCCTCCAGGAGAAAGTTCCAGATCTGGGCCTGCGTCACCAGATCAAGCATGGCTGAAATCTCATCGCAGAGCAGATAGCGCACCGAGGGATGCAGCGCTCTGGCCAGGCAGAACCGCTGCAGCTCTCCGCCGGACAATTCCGCCGGATAGCGGGTAAGCCAGCCCTCCTCAATATGCAGAGCTTCCATCAGGCGCGGCTCTACAGCCCCCGCCTCCTCCAGAGTCTTGCCCAGCGGCAGCAGAGGATCTGCCACCGTTTCCGGATGCTGCCAGATCATCTGCACCGGGCAGACACCCCGAAAGGAATCCAGCGCCCGGCCATCTAACAGTACTTTCCCGGCCCTGGGCCTCTCATATCCAGCCAGGAGCCGGCACAGGGTGGTTTTCCCCCGGCCGCTGGGTCCTTTTAGCCCCACACGCTCCCCCGGCGCTACGGACAGATTGACCTGATCCAGCACCGGGGATTTTTTTCGTCCCCGATAATAAAACGTCACATCTCGTGCCTCCAGCATCCGCTCAGGCTCTCCTTTCTCTGTTGGGCTTTCATTGATCCTTCATTGATCTATCTTATCTGTTTTATCCGTCCTGCCCATTTCTCTTCTGCACCCGCTCCGGATGAAGGCAGCGCACCAGACCGCCCCGGAACCCGCGCAGAGGAATACTCCCCGTCTGACAATCCTCCGTACAGCCGCCGCACTGGCGGGCAAAGGGACAGCCCTCCTTTGTCTCCCCCGGATAGGGCTGCGCCCCCGGAATCGGGTGAAAACCATGCTGCGGCATAGCGTTCCACAGCGCCTGCGTAAAGGGATGGCGCAAAAGCTCCTCCGCGGCAAAGTCACCGGCCGCCGCCTCTTCGATGGTCTCTCCTGCATAGAAGACCGCCACCCGATCCGCTGCTGCCAGCGCCGTCTCCAGATCGTGGGTGATAAGGAGCACGCCTGCTCCGCCTTCCGCCAGCTCCCGAAAATGCGCGAGGATTCGGGCTGCGCTCGAAACGTCCAGGCCGGGCGTAGGTTCGTCGGCAATGACCAGACGAGGGCTTTCCGCTACTGCCGAGGCGATCAGCACCCGTCGGGCCATGCCGCCGGAAAGTTCAAAAGGGTAGAGCTCCTGCACGGCGTCATCCAGCCCGTACCGCCCCAGGGCGTCCAGATATTTCTTCTTGGTTTGCGCATCCCGGCTGCCCTTTCGCAGCTGCGGCCCCACCTTCATCAGAGGGTCCAGATAATTGACTCCCTGAGGCACCAGAACAATCTCACGCCCTCTGAGCTTTTGAATTCTCTCCTGCGTCAGCTCCTCGCCGTCATAGCGGATTATTCCTTCCCGCCGGCTGTTATAGGGTAAAATATCCAGAATCGCATGGGCCAGCAGGCTTTTCCCCGAGCCGCTGGCCCCTACTACAGCCACCACCTGTCCCGCCTCCACCGTCAGGGACAGATCGCGGATCACCGGCAGACTGCGGCGGCGCAGCCCTCTTTCATACTGGATAAAATCGATGGACAGATTCTCTATTTCAAGAATCGGCTTCATATCAGCCCTCCCGTAAATATGTATTTGACCGCGGACCGCCTACGCATAAACGCTGGCCGGATTGACCGCCTACGCATGAACGCTGGCGGGATCGGTCAGACGGCGCACCTTCTCTCCCAGCGCGGAAAACAGAACGACCACCAGTACCAGGGCGGCGCCCGGAAACAGAGCCAGCCACCACCGCCCGGTGGTCAGGTAGCTCATGCTCTCGGACAGAATCACCCCGATGGCCGGCTGCTCCGCCGACAGTCCAAAACCCAGAAAGGTCACGCTGGCCTCATGGAGAATGGCGTGGGGGAAGAGCAAGATCAGCCCGGTAAGAAACTGGGGCAGCAGATGGGGCAGCATATGACGGCGCACAATGGAAAACCGGGATACGCCCAGCTTGCCCGCCGCCAGGATATAAGGCGCCTGCTTCAGCTGCAGCACTTCCCCCCGAATTACGCGGGCCAAAGAGGTCCAGTGGCTTAAGGCTACGCCGGCCACGATCCCGGCAAAACCTCTGCCGCAGGCGATGGAAATCAGCATGACCAGCAAGATATGAGGAATACCCATAACCAGGTCGATGATCCAGGAAATCACCGCATCCGCCTTTGCTCCCAGAACAGCCGCCCCGCTTCCCGCCGCCAGAGCAATGAGAGCGCTGACGGCGGCGGTCAGCAGACCGATGCGAATGCTCAGAGAAAGTCCGGTAAGGGTCCGGGCAAACATATCCCGCCCCATCCAGTCGGTGCCGAAAGGATATTCCAGGCAGGGGCTTATATTCCTCCGGGTAAAATCCGTCACCATAGCGGCATCATCCAACAGCATTCCCGCCGCCGTCACCGCTGCCAGGACAGCCGTCACAATCAGAAGAAAAAGCAGAGCGCTTTTCTTTCCGTTTTTCTGTTTTTTCATTTTCCGGCCGCCCCCCTTCGGATCTTCGGGTCCACCGCGCCGTAGAGGAGGTCGGCAATCAGATTGCCTCCAAAAACGATGGCCGAGGTAATCAGCGTAATTCCCAA
>CALWLM010000125.1 GCA_944381515.1 uncultured Lachnospiraceae bacterium
GTGCTCCAGTCAATATAAGTATCCAGATCCAGCATTAATAACATCTGGAGCAGATATTCTCTGCTGGTATAATCCGAAAAGCTGGTTCCTTCCGGCTTGCTTGCCAGAATTTCTGCGACATCCTTCACCGTCCAGCTGGTGCGATCGCCCAGATCGGAAACTCTGCCCATTAATGTCTGTATACTGAAGGAAGGAATAACACCGTAAAGCTTGCCGTCCTGCTCCATGGCAGTCAGGACATTCTCCAGGAAATCATCCCGGTTCATTGACGGGTCGTTATCCATCAGCGGATACAGATCCGTCAGCACACCCTTGGCGATGTAATTATCTACGTTGCCATTGTTGAGATCAATAATGTCTGGCGCATTGCCGGATACAATATCAGAATCCAACTGCGTCTGTCCGGAGCTGTCGCTCAGGCCATACTCTTTTACCTCAATGCGGTAGGTATCGTTGGTCTTGTTAAAATCGATGATCTTTTCCCGGACGCTGGAATCCAGATACAGAGTACCATAAGTTAAAATTGTCTTCTGCACTGCCTCCGAGGCAGGAGTCTCCGTCAGATACACCAGTTCCGTGGAAGAAGAAGCTTCACTGAAATTGTAGTTGACTGCCAGAATTCTGCCGTCTTCCAGGCGGGCAATTCCCTGCAGATTCATGGAGTCGATATCGCAGTCAATCCAGTTAAGAATTTCGTTGCAGCTGGAAGTACTGAGATCATAGCTGTACAGATTATCGCCGGAGGAAAGCAGGATTTCATTGTCACCGCCGGGAGTACTGTAAATATTGCCGTTGCCGGAAGGAACGCCGCCAAAGGAATCTCCCATAGCCTTGGCCGCCGGATCAACATGGGTCAGCTGGTAGCTGTTGCCATCGCCGCTGGAATCATAGCCCAGAGCAAACACCCGGCCGTCGCCGCTCTTGCACAGAGCCTGATACCAGCTGTCCGACTGGATATTGGCCTGCCGCTGTCCCTGGGGGTCAAAAATCATAATGGACTCAGTCATACCGGAGACCAGAACATAGATATTGCCTTCGCTGTCGGCCTCCATGGACTGAGGGTACACGCCGTATTCCGAATTATCTCCCTCGCTCAGAGCAGCCGTGATATCCTGCCGCAGCGTTTCCGTGCCGGCGCTGTCCATCGTCACCAGCTCATAGCTCTGCGTGTTCGAATCCATGTTATAAGTGCTCAGAATCATGGCGACGCCGCCGTCGTCCAGAATCGTCATGGCATAGACGCTTCCACCCTCCGGAACGTCCATCAGCGTCGTTTTTTCCAATGTATTGAGATCTACGGAACAAATCCGCTGACCGGAAGTCCCTTCCTCCTCATTATAATAGGAAGTAGCGTAATACATCACACTTCCTCTTGTCAGGATATTGCTGGGAAAATCATCTCCCTCCAATTCCTTATATTCCGCTGTATAAACATAATCCTTTCCCGTCTGTTCATCGCTAGCGCTCTCCTCAGACCCACAGCCTGTCAGAGAAAACAGCAAAACAAGGCAGAGTATTCCCGCAAGAAACCTTTTCATCTTATTCATTGAGCTACCTCCTATATGATAGTTTCATTATAAACAATATTAAGCTATTGTTCTTTACTTTTTTCTTACGCTTTCCGGGAAATTTTCATACTCTTTTTCGGCGTTTCTGGCGGTGTTTCTGGCAGCTATTCAGCACAAATTACAGGAGACAGCAAAAAAGCTCATAAACCCTGGAGGTACCAAGTTTATGAGCTCTCAATCGGACTGCCGGTGGCGGGACTTGAACCCGCACGTGGTTGCCCACAACAGATTTTGAGTCTGCCTCGTCTGCCATTCCGACACACCGGCCAACGAATGACATTCTATCACATTTCCCGGATTGACGCAAGAGGTTTTTCATATTTTGTGAACTCGTTGTTGCAATAAAGCCGAGAACTGTCTATAATTATATAAAAACAAAGGAAGGGTGGTATTACACCATGAATGAGAATCAGATACATGTTATGACACATCCGCTGATCCAGCATAAGATTTCCATGATGCGTGATTATCGTACCGGCACCAACGAATTTCGCAAGCTGACGGAAGAGGTCGCCACGCTGATGGGCTATGAGGCTCTGCGTGATCTGCCTCTGGAGGATGTGGAGGTAACTACCCCGATCGAGACCTGCAGTACCCCGATGATCTCCGGCAAAAAGCTGGCTATCGTCCCGATTCTGCGCGCCGGCCTGGGTATGGTGGGCGGTATCCTTGCCCTGGTTCCGTCGGCCAAGGTAGGCCATATCGGTCTGTATCGCGATCATGAGACCCACGAGCCCCATGAATATTACTGCAAGCTGCCCGATCCTATTGAGCTGCGCACCATCGTTGTCCTGGACCCTATGCTGGCTACCGGCGGTTCCGCTGTGGCGGCTGTGGATTTCATCAAGCAGCACGGCGGACGCAAGATCAAGTTCATGTGCATTATCGCCGCGCCCGAAGGCTTAAAGAGATTACAGGAAGCGCATCCGGACATCCAGATCTATGTGGGACATCTGGACCGCGAACTGAATTCGGACGCTTATATCTGCCCTGGCCTGGGCGATGCCGGCGACCGGATTTTCGGCACCAAATAAAAAGGCAAAGCTGAATACGAAGGCATATACCTCGCAAATATTTAATGAAATATTGCTTATAGAAGAAAACCGCGCGCCGGGATCATGCTTTTCCCTGCGCGCGGTTTTCTTTTCGCCTGAACTGCAATTATTGCAATTCACCGTATCAACTCCACTGCACACAAAACATAGGACAACAGAAATCACAGAGCGAGATCATACACACCCATCTAATTTCAGAACAATGATTTGCACTTTGCATGACGCTGTAATAACCTGTCTTGAAATTTCTGAATATGTAGGGAAATATATTCCTGCGGACATTTTGAATAAACGAAAGTTATAGTAATGTGCTGTATATGCATCGGCCCGAACGAAGGCGCGGGATTCCGGCTGTTTAAACAATCAGATTCACCCCTGGATATCTGTTCAGCCTTCAGACGGCTGTATTTCAATAGTTCCGGACATACCGGAGATATACTCGCTTCCGGAAACGGCCTGGCCTAATTCATATAATCCGCTTGCGGAGCCAAAATCTCCATAAAACATGACTACATCGCCCCAAGGAGCATAATAAGCCAGTGTTCCGATAACAGCATTTGCCTGAGGGGCATCGCTGGCATCTAACTCCTGCGGAGGATAAAAAATCTTTTCATTGGTGCTGTAATTTTCTACTTCTATGGTCAAAGGCAGCTGCTCGTACAGATCCCGGGCCGCCTGACTGTCGTTCAATTCAAATACAATGGTATTTCCGTTTGCCTGCACGCTGATTTGCCTTGTCTCAGCAGCGGGCTGCGCCTCTGCAGCTGATGTCTCAGCAGACTGCATCTCTGCGGCCTGTGTCTCTGCGGGCAGAGTCGCATGTTCGGCGGAACCATCGGAGTCCTCTTGCGAAGGCGCCTCCGTCTGACTGACACTCTCCGCCAGAGCCTGTACAGTGTCTTCCTGTACAGTCTCCTCTTGTACAGTCTCCTCCTGTGCAGATTCCTCCTGCTCAGGCTGTCCGCAGGCTCCCAGAGCCAAAATCAGCAGCAAAGAACACAGCAGCGCAAGGATTTTTTTCATTGCCCTTCCCTCCTTACTCTTTCTCTCCCAGCTCCAGTGTAACGGTAACATCTCCGCGGCCGAGAATTTCCCTCAGTTCTTTTGACGTTACATTTTCTATTTTCCCAAGCCGGGTAAAATTCCAGGAATTCGGCTCATAGTAAATGACAAACGAATCCCCCAGATACAGAATCAAATCACAGGGTTTCGCATGGATATGCTCATCGTTTGTAGGCAGGTTCCTGCCAATAGAACCGACCTTTTCCATCCTGGCGTAATCGTGCATATGAATCGTCAGGGGTTTTTCCCGCAGCATATCTTTTAATGCCGCTGTAGAGGAGTTCTCCACTAAATTTGCCGTGAGAGTTCTGTCCCCAATATGAATTTTTATCGCAGCGCTCATTTCAGGCTCCTCCTTTTATTTTACTTCATGCTTTCTTTCAAAATCTGCATAATTTCAGCGCGGGATAAGACCTTGTATCCGCCGTTCATGATCAGCGTGGCATCGGCAATCCCCTCCAGCATGTCCTCTGTGGCTCCCAGATCTGCGATATTCATCACCAGACCAAGCTCTTTCATCCACGCTTTCATGGCCTGGAGCCCCTCTTCTGCCGCCTGTTCGTCGGTTTTGCCGGCAGGATTTACATCCCACACATTTACAGCAAAGCGTTTGAACTTTTGCAGCCCATAGGGCATGATGTAACGGTAATAAGGCAAAGAAACTGCCGCCAGGGTCATACCATGGGTGGCGTTGGTGTAAGCGCCTACGGCCTGGCCAAGCATGTGTACCATCCAGTCTGTGGATTTACCCTTAGCAACCAGAGTGTTCAGCGCCCAGGTCGCCGTCCACATAATATTGCTGCGGGCTTCGTAATTCTGTGAATCCTTATTTGCGATTCGGCTGGAATGGAGCAGAGAGCGCATCAGCCCTTCGCTGATGTAATCGCTGGTATTGTCATCTTCACCGGAGAAATACTGCTCACAAATGTGATTGAAAATATCATAGATGCCGGCAACCATTTGATAGTGAGGCAGCGTCAAAGTATATTTCGGATTTAAAACGGCAAACTTGGGCATGATTTTCTCATCTGCGAAAACATGACCGATTTTCTGCTTTGTTTCCGGGTTGGTAATGACAGCGCCTGCATTCATCTCGGAACCGGTGCCCACCATTGTCAGCACGCAGCCCACCGGCAGCGTTTCGCAGTCCGGCTCCTCAAATCGCAGATAATATTTCTCCCAGGGATCTTCCTGGCAATTCACAGAAACCGAAACCGCCTTCGCATAATCACAGACCGAACCGCCGCCTACGGCCAGCAGAAGGTCGGCCTGATGCTGCCGGGCGATCTCAATTCCTTCATACAATTTGGGCAGAGTAGGATTGGGCATGACGCCGGCGATTTCTGCCACATTCTTGCCGTTATCCTTCAAAATCCGAACAACCGCATCATAGATGCCGTTCTTTTTGATGGAACCGCCGCCGTAAATCAGCACCACGTTCTTTCCGTATTTGGGCAGCTCTACATTCAGATAGTTCAAAGAATCTTCCCCGAAATAGAGCTTCGTCGGATTGCAATAAGAAAAATTTCCAAGCATAATTTATTCCCCCTTCATCACTTTAAAAATGGTTTTACAGATTTCTTTTTCTGCATCTGATAGACTAAATAATCCAGGCAGTTAATCTTCTTTTCTTCTGCATGTACCCGCTCCAATAGCCGGCGCCTGTGCCTGGCAAGCAAATCGAACTGCTCTCTGATGTTTCCCTCTGCGCCAAATTCCATAAATCGCTCTATCATTTCGTTGCCGCAGCCTGCATCCTTCAGATTTTGTATAAGCGCCTGCTCAGAAGCATTGCCAATCATGGTGTTCCCCTCTTCCACAAATAGTGTCTGTTTCGTTACTCTTCCGGATTCTTTTGTTTCTGGTGTCAGTATATCTCAAAAGATTTTTCATATCAAATACTTATACTCAATAAAAATCCATAGTTGAAACCTATCAAACAATTTGCTATACTGCAAGTATTAAGGAGGCGATTCTCATGGAACTTCGGGTTCTTCAGTATTTTCTTGCGGTGGCAAGAGAACAAAGTATTTCCGGTGCGGCCCAGACGCTGCATCTGTCTCAGCCCACCCTTTCCACCCAGCTCAAAGCCCTGGAGGAGGAATTGGGAAAACAGCTTTTGATTCGGGGAACGCCTGGTTCCCGAAAGGTTACTCTGACCGAAGAAGGCATGATCCTGCGCAAACGAGCGGAAGAGATCCTTTCCCTGGTAAGACGGACAGAGGACGAAATTGTCCTCTCGGATCAGACAATAGCCGGGGATGTTTACATTGGGGCGGGCGAGTCGGATGGCATTCGTTTGCTTACGAGGGTTGCCCAAAAAGTACAGGCAGAATATCCGCATATTCATTTTCATATTTCCAGCGGAGACGGGAAAGACGTTCTGGAAAGTCTGGACAAAGGCCTGATTGATTTTGGACTTCTGCTGCAGGCTGTGGATATTTCCAAATATGAGATGCTTGAGATCCCAGTCAAAGAGCACTGGGGCGTACTGATGCACAGAGACTCTCCATTGGCAGAAAAGGAACAGATTGTTCCGGAGGATCTGTGGGACAAACCTCTGATTATATCCCGCCAGGAATTTTCTACTTCGCTGCTGTCCACCTGGCTGAAGCGGGATCTTTCAGAATTTAACGTAGTGGCAACCTACAGCCTTCTGTATAACGGCTCTCTTATGGTAGAAGAAGGTATGGGATATGCTCTCTGCCTGAACAACATCATCAATACTACGGGAAACAGCAAACTTTGCTTCCGTCCCTTTTCGCCGTCTCTGGAGCTTGGGATATCCCTTGTTTGGAAAAGATATCAGGTATTCTCCAAAGCCGCGGAAAAATTTTTAAATTCCATGAGATCTCAGCTGGATGCTTCCAAGGGCTGAATCTGATATAATAAATTTTTGAATTGCAAAAAAATAGTAAAAAGCAGAAAGAACCGGCAGAATGTAAACATCATAGAGGAAAATATGAAATTAACCGCCGAACCTATTGCAGAGAACTATCGCTTTTGGGAAAAGGTAAACGCCCTTGCAAAAGAAGCCTTCCCTCCGGAAGAATATATGGCACCCGCCAAGCTGGCCGAGATGGCAAAGGCAGATAATTTCGACTTTCCGGCGCTGACGGATAAGGGTTCTTTCGTTGGATTTATGGTAGTTCTGACCTATGAAAGCCTTGCATACCTCTTCTTTTTGGCGATAGATTCGTCCTGCCGCTCAAAAGGATATGGAAACCGGTCTTTTTCTCTCCTATCTGGGCGTAGATTATGAAGTCTTTTGTATGGATCAT
>CALWLM010000126.1 GCA_944381515.1 uncultured Lachnospiraceae bacterium
GAAAAATCCGGATATTTATATTTTGGACGAACCGACGGCCTCGCTGGATGCGGCCCGTAAGGAGGAAATTACGGAAAGGATCGCGTCTCTGGCGCAGGATCATCTGGTGCTGGTTATCACCCATGACCGGGAATGTATCCGGCCGCAGGATCAGGTGACGGAGCTGGGGACAAAGAGCAGGGAGAATCAAAGGGCAGAAGGAGATTCGGCAGAGAGGGATAGGGTATGATGAAACAAGGGAAATGTAAAAGAGATAAGGGAAGGGTATTCCGGCAGATTCTTCTTTTATTTCAGCCGGTTAAGCCGTTACTGCCGGTCTATGGGCTGGCCATGATTATGGTTGGTTCCCGGAATCTGATTATCAATTATCTGACCGCGTTTCTGGAATCTTCCGTTGCCGAGGCAGCCATAAGAGGGAAGGGAGAAGATCTTCTGTACTCCAGCCTCTGCTTCTTGGCGGGAGTCCTGCAATCTATTGTGGCGGTGAAATTGACAGCATAATAGGTAGATTGGGTAGATAATGAATGATTGCCGTGTTATACTATAATTGTTTATAAAATAGAAAGGAGCATTAATGATGTGTACCAAACATGAGATGAATATCATAATAGAGCAGATATGTCAGGCATATAAATCTGTGTATGGGACCAATATTGCTCATGTCATATTATATGGATCATATGCCCGGGGTGATAACAATGCTGAATCAGATATTGACATTGTCGCAATAGTCCATGGAAGCCGAGAGCAGCTACAAAAGGGGCTTCGTATCATTTGGGATAAGTCGTCTGATTTGGAAATTGAGTATGGGACAATCATATCTCCTACGGTAATTCCCTATGATGAATTTGAAAAATATAAAGAAGATATTCCATATTATAGAAATATAGCGCATGAAGGAGTGGAGATTAGTGCCTGATAATCGAAAAGAACTTATGCAATATCGTCTGCAAACGGCAAAAGAACGCCTTTCCTCTTCAGCCTTGCTCCTGCGAGAGCATAGCTATAAAGATTCGATTAACCGATCTTATTACGCAATGTTTACAGCGGTGAGAGCTCTGCTGGCTATAGAGGGCCAGGACTTTTCCAAACACGCGGGCGTCATATCATATTTTCAGAAGGAATTTATAAAAACAGGTAAATTTGATAAGAAATATTCAAAGTATATTAGCCAAGCATTTCAAATTCGCAATAATGTTGACTACGCTGATTTTTTCCTTGTATCAGAACAAGATGCGAAAGAGCAATTGGACCATGCTATTGAATTTGTAAATGCAATCGCAGACTACTTACAATAACCAAAAAGCCAGAAGCCTTTGAAACTTCTAGCTTTTGATCGGATCGGATGCCTCTCGCGATGCAGATCGAACTTTTCTTTTCTAAAACAACGTTTAATGATTATTTTACACTGCAAGGAGAAGTTTTTCTTTCTCATTGCGTGAGAATCCTTTTTGGGATATAATGACGGCAGCAGGTGTCCGGCCGGCAGAGTATATTATATTCTGGGAGGTTGAGAAAATGGCAGAATCATATAAATTCTATGGCTGGGAGCAGGCGGATGCTTCCCCGGCGGATGAAACGTATAAAAGTATAGAGAATCCGCGAAAGCTCTACGATCTCCTTTCGGAAATCTGGTGCGAGTATACCTGTGCGCCCCGCTTGAGAGGCGGATGGAGTCCGGCCAACAAAACGCTGGGCCAGTGCTCCATCACAGCTTTTCTGGTGCAGGATATTTTCGGCGGCAAAGTGTATGGTATCCTGAGACCAGGCGGCAATTATCACTGCTATAATGCAGTAGGAAACTGCGTGTTTGACCTGACCAGCGAGCAATTCGGCAGCGAAAAGCTGGATTATACGAATAATCCGGAACAGTTTCGGGAAATACATTTTGCAAAGGCGGAAAAGTTTGAGAGATATAAATATCTGAAGGAGGAATTGGAAAAGAAGCTGGCCACTCTTTCCGTGATGTGACGGGCGGAGATCGCGGCGTCCTGTATTGGAACCCTGACAGCTTCACCCTGGATTTTGTAAACGGATATTCGTCGAGGCAGATTATCGAAAATCTGATATTGACTTTTCCCATGAGCTGCGTCCTGCCTTTTCTGGTGAGCATCCAAAACCGCCGGAGATTTTTGGTCACGGTGCTTTTATCTTTCTCTATTGAATGGATACAGCTGCTGGGATGTATGCTGGGAATTTCTCTTCATTCTTTTGATATTAAAGATATTATTTTGAATGTGACGGGCGGCATAGCGGGATATGGTCTGTTCTGGATGTTTTGCCGGGGGATGAGCCGGCTGGCGCAGATCGCTTCGGTTTCTCCCTATTGCGGACGAGGTCTTATCCCTCTGGTTCTTCAGGTAGTACGAAACTGTGCGCAGGGGAAAAGCAGCCTGGAGGGAGTCGGCTTGACTGCCGGTGCGGGGCGGCGGAATCTGCGGGATAATGGGGAAGGCACTTCTTGACGCATCCCCTCCCTTATTATATGATGGAAGAGAAAAGAGATGTGGGCCGCCGCTTTTTCCTGCTTGCAGCAGACTGCGGCGGATGTGGAGATAGATTGCGAGGACAGAAAAATCAAAAAGATTAATAGAAAGAAAATTGGGAACAAACGGAAGTTCTGGATGCTGGCGGCGTGGATTCTATGCGTTTGTCTCAGTGCAGAATTGACGGGCTGTCGCATCGCAGAGAATATATTGGGAATTCCCCGTCAGGAGACCAGCGGCGGCAGAGAAGGCGCTGCAGAGCAAGGGGACGGCGGGGATATACAGGCGGAACAGGCGAGGCAGGCAGGTGTCCAGGCAGGCAGCCAGACTGGTGCGCAGCCGGAAGGGCAGACCGGAGCGCAGCAAACGGACGCAGCCAGTGAGACCGAACCCTGGGCCAGATATACCTTTGATCCGCTTCTTTATCCCTACTATGGAGGCCTTACCCAGGAGGAGCAGGCGGTATACCGTCAGATGTATTATTGCGTATCGGAGGGGAACGATACCCTGGAGCCCTGCCGCCTGGTGGGGCCTGAGTCGGTGGCGCGGATCGTGGAAGCATTGATTAATGATCAGCCGGGACTGTTTTGGCTGGACAGCAGTTATCAGTATCGGTATATCGGCGATTACGTGACAGAGATTGTCCTGGAGTTCAATGATTTGGCGGATGAGCTGGAGATAAACCGCGGTCGTTTTGAGGCGGCGGCAGAGGCCATTCTGGCGGAGGCGCTCCAGGTGCAGGGAGAGGAGCCGCAGGAACGGCTGGTTCATGACCGTCTGCTGGAGCGGGCCGTGTATGCGGAGGGCGCCGCCTACAATCAAACGGCCTACAGCGCGTTGGTAGAGGGACGAACAGTCTGCGCCGGTTATGCCAGAGCATTCCAGTATTTGCTGACACAGCTGGGGATACCTTGTTATTACTGCACCGGAACAGCGGTAAATTCCAGGAATGGAGAGAGCGTCACCGAATCGCATGCCTGGAATATTGTCATGCTGGACGGAGAGTACTACAATGTGGACCCCACCTGGAACGATACGGTTCTGGAGGAGCTGGGCGTAATTTACTATGGCTACTACAACCAGGCGGACGACGAATTTCTGAAGGATCATGCACGCAGTGAGAGCGGCGGACAGCTGCCGCCCTGCCAGGGCGAGCGCTGCACATTCCAGGCGGTGTATGGAGTGCCGGCGCAGCTGGGAATTATGGATGCCCTGGGTATGGATGAGGGAGATGTGCTCTATAGCTTGGAGGATTATAATCAGAGAAATGCTGAACTTCTGTCAGAGGCAGGAACAGGGGAATATCAGGCTCTTTATCTGGTATTTGGGCAATCGGCTATGGAGGCAATTCGGGAATCGGTGGAGACCAGGGGATACGAAAGCGGCTTCTTAAACCGTGTTCTTTCGTCTTTGGGGATCAGCAGTTATAATTTTTCAATTTATCTCAATGTGCGGGAGCTGAGCGGCGGCTGGTATCTGCTGGCGCAGACAACGCAGCTCTACGGATAAATGAGGAGAAGGCAAGGAGGAAATGAAAATGGATACCAGGGTTTTTCGCAGTATGTCTTATGGCGTGTATGTGGTGGGGAGCATGGACGGCAGCAGGCCCGTGGGCTGTGTGGCCAACAGTATTATGCAGATCACTTCGTCGCCGGCTACGGTGGCTGTGAGTCTGAATCATGATAATTATACCAACTCCTGTGTGGAAAAAAGCGGTTTTTTCAGCTTTTCCATCCTGGGTCAGGAGTCTGACCCTTCCCTGATTGGAAGCTTTGGCTTTCGCACCAGCAAAGAGGCGGACAAATACGAGGGAGTGGATTATGAGATGGTCGGCGGATGTCCGGTGATAAAGGATAGCTGCGGTTATGTGGTCTGCCGCGTTGTCAATCGGATGGAGACGGCTACGCACACGGTCTTTTTGGGAGAAGTGATCGAGGCAGAGGTAAGTCAGGCACAGTATCAGCCCATGACCTATGCCTACTATCACCAGGTAATCAAGGGCAAGAGTCCCAAGAATGCGCCTACTTATCTGCCGGAAGAGGCGCCGTCGGAGGAGGGAAAGGCCGTATGGGTCTGCCAGGTCTGCGGCTATGTGTATGAGGGAGATCCGCTGCCAGCAGATTACCACTGCCCGGTCTGCCGCCAGGATGCCACGCACTTTAAGCGGGAAATCCGGTAAATGATTACTATATGAAATAATTTAGCGAATGATTCAAAGATAGTTGTATGGAAATAATCACTGCGAAATAATTGTCATTATACAAAAATTGCCGCTCCCTTTGGCTGCATGGGAGCGGCAATTTCTACGTTATGAAAAGGAGGAGAGCTGATGCTGCAAATCAGCTCTGTTATGAAAATAATGAAAAGGTAGCTTGCTTTGCCTTACGTGAATTATAATACCGAAGAAAAGTGACGAAAACGTGTAAGGGATGTGAAGCTTTTTTAAAGCTTATGTGGACAGAATGTGAACGAGCTGCCGGAACCACGAAAAAAGAACCGCTTTGACGAGGAGCGGTTCTTTTTTCGATATAGATATAAAAAGGGAGGAGAGCTGATGCTGCAAATCAGCTCAATTATGAAAAAAACACGAAAAAGGTAATTTGCTTACGCTTCTCTTAAAGTATATGGGGGAAAGATGAAGAAAAAATGTGAAAGGTGAAAACAAATTTTGAATCGGTTGTTAACAAAATATGAACGCCGGAGACAGTGGCTCTGCTGGACTTTTATCTGGCAGTCTGATAAAATGAGGATGCCAGGAATATGGCGAGAGCATACAGGAGAAGAGGTGAATTTTTAATGGTAATTACCTACAAGTGTCCCAGCTGCGGCGGCGCTATGGAGTTTGACGGCCAGAGCGGCAAGCTGCGCTGCGGTCAATGCGGTACGGAGATGACTGTGGAGGAGATGGAACGTCTTACAGGCAGTTCTTCGGACGGCGGCGAACAGAGCGGCGACGCAGGGACCGACGAGGAGTGGGACGACAGCCCGCTGGGGGAAGACAGTTATCACCGGGCGGAACAGGGCGAAGAGCAGACCATTAATATGCGTGTGTACCATTGTCCCAACTGCGGAGCCGAGCTGATGACCGATGAAAATACAGCTGCGGTGATCTGTTCTTTCTGCGGCAGCCCCGGTTTGATTTCGGACCGTATGAGCGGTGTTCGCCGGCCAAAGGCAGTGCTGCCTTTTCGTATTACCAGAGAGGAGGCGGTTCAGCGTTTCCTCAAGTGGACGAAGCACGGATTGCTTACGCCAAAGGAGTTTACATCGAAAAATACGCTGGAGAAGATCAGCGGCCTGTATGTGCCGTACTGGCTGTATGATTATCATGTAAATGTGACCATGAGGGCCAGAGCTACGCGCAGCCGGGTTACCCGCAGGGGAGATACGGAGTATACATATACCGACCATTTTAATGTATATCGGGATGTGGACACCGATTATGAGAGAATTCCTGTGGATGCGTCGGAAAAAATGGACGACGCGGCCATGGAGAGCCTGGAGCCCTATGACTACAGTGGCCTCAAGGATTTTGACATGGGATATTTGTCCGGGTATCTGGCAGAGAAGTATAACTTCACCAGTGACGAGCTGGAGGGCCGGGCCAAGAACCGAGCCAGAGAGGCGGCGATCGGAATTACGCGGGGTACCATTGACGGCTATCATACCGTCAATGTGGTGGACCAGAGAGTGAGTATCGATGAAAAGCGGGTGGAATACGTGATGCTGCCCGTCTGGGTGCTCAACTACCGCTACCGGGGCCAGAATTACGCCTTTATGCTCAATGGGCAGACGGGCAGACAGTGCGGCAGATTGCCCATCAGCGCAGGCAAGGCCGCCGGATGGATGGGGATTATCACAGGGATTTCCTTTGTCCTTCTGATGATAATCGGAATAATAGGAGGGCTGCTGTGATGAAGAGAAGATATATGGCCGGGCTGATCCCGGCGCTGGCTGCTTCGCTGCTTCTTTTGTGCGGATACAGCAGTCTGGATGAAAAGGTCTTTGATGAGGCGGATCTTCTTACAGACGCCGAGGAGCAAGAGCTCCAGGAGGAGATTGTGGATCTGGCGGAGAAGCTTTCGCTGGATGTAGTTATTGTGACTACAGACGATGCCAGAGGCATGGATACAGACAGCTATGCGGAGGATTTTTATGACCGTCATGGTTTTGGCTATGAGAAGGAAAACGGTTCGGGAATCCTGTTTTTGATCGATATGGATAACCGGCAGTACTATATCGACGCAGCGGCCGCAGCCCAGGAGATTTATACTGACATGGAGCAGGAGGACATCCTCGATGAACTGGAAGACGATATGGTCGAGGGCGACTATTACAGCGCCTGCCGGAATTTCCTGCGCTGCGCGCAGAGCTATGGAACCAACGATGAAGTAGCTCTGGACGGATATTACGATGAGGCGACGGACACCTTTGTGGAGTATTCCAGGAAAGAGCAGCAGGCCAATGAACGGGCAGCCCGGCTGCGGAAGGTTTTCTCTCTGGGAGGAATCTTAAAGAGGCTGGGAATCAGTCTGGTGATCGGTGCAGCGGGAGTAGGCCTTATGATCTTTTCCGTGCGCAGCCGTCGGTCACCGGGGGGCAGGGTGTATTTAAAGCCGGGCAGCGACAGGATTCTGGCGCGCCGGGACCATCACACCAATACTACAGTGACGACCCGCCATATTCCCAAGAATAATGGAGGAGGCCACGGAGGCGGCGGAGGCCATACCTCCAGCCATACAAGCAGCGGAGGCCACAGCCACAGCGGTTCGGGGCGCGGATTCTAAGGCGAGGATTTTAAGGCCCCGCACAGGATGTTTCGCGGCGACGTCTTGCGCCGCCTGTGCCGGACGGGGAACGAACGGATTATTTAAATACATTTGCAGATTTTAAGAAGAGGAGAGAATTTATGGCAGAAAAAAATCCCATAGTGACAATCAAAATGAAAGACGGAGGAGTAATCAAGGCAGAGCTTTATCCTGCTGTGGCGCCGAATACGGTGAATAATTTTATCAGTCTGGTAAAGAAAGGCTTTTATAACGGCCTGGGCTTTCATCGGGTGATTCGAGGCTTTATGATTCAGGGCGGCTGTCCTTTGGGCAATGGTACCGGTGGACCGGGCTACAGCATCCGAGGAGAATTCCGCAATAATGGTTATGACAACAGCCTGAAGCATGAGCCCGGCGTTCTGTCCATGGCCCGCAGCATGATGCCGGATTCGGCCGGTTCGCAGTTTTTCATTATGCATCAGGCGGCGCCTCATCTGGACGGAGACTATGCCGCTTTCGGACAGGTAATCGAGGGAATGGATGTGGTAAATCGCATTGCGGAGAGCCGGACGGATTTCCGCGATCGCCCCATGGAACCCCAGGTGATGGAGAGCGTTACCGTGGACTGTTTTGGCGAAGAGTAT
>CALWLM010000127.1 GCA_944381515.1 uncultured Lachnospiraceae bacterium
TTCATTCTTTGAATCTGTGTTTTTTTACAGTCCTCTTTATGAAAAAGCTCTTCCCTTTTTGTTTCCGGCATCCAGGTAACTCCCGTCAGCGCCCCTGCGGGACAGCGCTTTACACAAACTGCACAGTCTCCGCAATGGCTTTCTGTCACTGGTAAATCATGAGGAAGGGGAGCATTGGTAAGCAAGCTGGAAAGGCGAACCGCACTGCCATACTCTGGCGTCACCAACAGACAGTTTTTGCCGATCCATCCCAGACCGGCACGGGTAGCAACCGTCTTATGGGGCAGCGGTGTGCGCCAGTCCTCATTTGCCTTTACGACCTTCGTTGTGTTGGCCAGGGCATGATATCCTCGTTCCGTCAGAAACGCTGCGCCGCTCGTAACAATCTCATCCAGCTGCGCATTGAGAGAATAATAAGCATCATAATATTCCTTTGTGGGCGCGGTCTGCAAATCGTACACAATATGTTTGGGCACAGGAACCGCTACGGATATCCCTATTTGCATATCTCCACTTACAATGCCGGTCAAATCCGCCACTCCCATAAGCTTCGCACCTTTTTCCGCCAAGAGACAGAATAACTCATTCTTCAGCAATGACATTTCTGACATGTTTTTATATCCTCCTCATGCAGCACTTATTATGCAGCATTTATCATACGGCATTTATCGCTATATAATTGCAAAACGTCATGGATACATATGCTTCCGTCTGCTTACTCCGACAGGTTAAATTTCGCCTAAGATTATCGGGAAGATTTCCTTCGCAGTTCAGCAATAGCTCCATAATGCAAAACATCAAATTGAGGCGGAGCTATACGTTCAAGAAGCTCTCTGTGTTCTCCTTCCCATAGCGAGATTTCCTCATCTGTGAGCGAGGCTCCAATTCCACGGCAGGCTTTCATTCTTCCATGCCAGCTTTCACGGGTAAAAGGCACTTTCAGCAGATATTCTTCATGATACGTCCGTTCAAAATTCTCCAGATAACAAGCCGGTATTTCAATCGGATGAATGGTTTCCCCGGCTCCGCTCCACTGGGGATTATACTTTAATACAAGCTTTTCGCTGGCTCCTGCAATTCTGTCCTCATAGGGCAGCCATGCCATATACAGCACGAGGAGCCTGCCGCCGCATTTAAGCATACGAGACAGGTTTGGCATAAGCTGTTCATGATCAAAATACCAGAAGCATTGACAAGCGGTGATTACATCAAAATAATTATCTGGAAAACGGATCTGCTCCGCCGCAACGGCATAATAATCAATTTTCATATCCTTTGAAAGAATCCTGGCCTGCTTAATCTGGTTCTCTGAAATATCCGTTCCCGTCCATTCTGCTCCATAACGGTATAAATTTCTGGGCAGCACGCCGGTTCCTGTTCCCAGATCAAGAACCTTCTGCCCGGCTATGCATAACCTTCGGTTAATGATCTTGTCATAAGAAAGCTGTGGATAGATGTCCCGAAATTTCGCATAATCCAAGGAAGTTCTTCCCCAGTCAAAAGGTTTCCCTCCATCTATGCTTTCATTAGCTATGTTCATAAGTTATTTTTCCGCATTACTTTCCTGCAAGGCTTTCCCGCATGGCTATTTCACAGAAATTGTGCAAAAACAGACGCGCCAATCACTGTCAATATCCCTGCCACCGCAATGGAAAGGCTGCTCATGGCCCCTTCTATCTCACCGATTTCCATCGCCTTGGCCGTTCCCACCGCATGGGCCGCCGTACCAATTGCAAGCCCCTGGGCAATCGGTTCTTTTATAGTAAAAATTTTGCATATTGTTTCTGCAAAAATATTTCCAATCACACCTGTTATAATAATGACAGCCACTGTGATAGTCACATGCCCTCCCAGCTCTTCTGAAATTCCCATGCCGATGGCGGTGGTAATGGACTTAGGCAAAAGTGTCACATATTCCTGATGACTGAGATCCATCAGAAACGACAAAACAAAAACCGTCAAAAGACTTGTGATGACGCCGGACACAATGCCCGCGATCACCGCCTTCCAGTTCGCCTTTAGAAGCTCAAATTGTTCATAGAGCGGTATGGCAAGGCAGACCGTAGCCGGTGTCAAAAGCCAGCTCAGATATTTCGCTCCGGCATTATAGACATCGTAATCGACATCCGCTGCCAGCAATACCAGAATCGTAAGCACGATAGCTACCAAAAGGGGATTAAAGAGCCCGATTTTGAATTTCTTCTTCAATTCCATGCCAATATAATAGGAAATCAGGCTGAGGGCCACTCCCGCAAAGGCCGAATTCATAAAAAAATCATTCATGACTGTTTTTCTCCCCTCTTGCCGCGCCGGATAATAAACTGCGACACTCTTCCGGTCACCCCCATTACCGTAATCACTGCAACAACTGTAATAATACTGACCGGAATAAGCATCGGCTGCAATACGCCCCAGGACACCATCAGGCCAACCCCAGCCGGCACAAACATAACCGGCATGATTTCAATCAGAAATTTTCCAGCTGTTCTCACTGCATCCAGCTTCAACACGCCGGTCAGCAGGAGCACAAACAGCAGCACCATACCGTATATGCTGGCCGGAACCGGCAGCGGAATCAGATAATTCAGCGCCTCTCCGACCAGTGAAATTCCAATGATAATCAAAAACTGTTTCAATACTTTCATAAACTGTTTTTCCCTTCCTCCGACAAGCCTCTGCGATAGATATCACTGATCGCCGCCTGAGCCTGCTCGGCCTCTTTCTTTTGTATAATCATCTGTCGGTCGCTCAAAATCGCCAGCATCTCATCCACCAGCTCTTCAAGCCCAGGATTCGGTACCCGGTACAGATAATTCAGCATTCTGCCCGCAGTGTAGTCCGTATTCATATTTTTGTAAGCCACCTCTGCACAAAACTCCTTGGGATACCCCTTATTTAGCAAAAGTTTATACAGCTCTTTCGTTTTCTCCGCCGCCATTATATCAATTTTTCTCCCTTTTCTCTTTTTCTCTTATTCTGCCAATCTCAAAGCCGATTTCAAATATTACAATCCTCTCCCGTGGATTCTCATCTGGAAACAAATCCATACAGGACAGCTCCTCCCGAAAAAGCAGCTCGTCTACCGTCATCAGAAAGGATATATATTCATCCGAAGGATAATAGAAAAACAGCAGAATATTTCGAGGCGCCTCATAGTAAGATTCCAGGACCCGGCTGATGACCCTGTGCAGGATTTCCTGTGAAAATGGATTAAAGAAATAAATCCGATCCACATCTGCCGGTACGCTGAAAATCTCTGCGCTGATACACTCCAAATCGACTCGCCCCGCAGAGACCGATGTACCTTTATTCTCCATTGCCCGCTCATACAGCCGCTCATCATACTCGATCCCAATGGAGAGGCAGCGGGTCTGCCAGGACATAAAAAAATCGACCCGCCCTTTGCCGCAGCCGTAATCCAGAAGAGTATTCTCCTTGCGTATCAGCCCGCTTCCTGCCAGGCGCTCCAGCACCGGATAGGGCGTGGGCTCATAGGGATATCGATAAGCATCCGCCCGGGAATCATCCCTCCCTGCTGTCCGAATCTGCAGCAGCTTATCCCATTGGTTTTCATTTCGATTCGTCTGCATTGCCTATAGCTCCCGATACACTGCTTTTCCGTTTTTAAACTCTGTTTTCATCAGCGACACCTTCTGAACCGTCATCTCTGCCTTTGGCAAATGAACCCGATACGGTTTTTTGGCAGACGCTTTGCGAATCAGCGTAATATGCGGAACAAATTTGTCATCATTGAAAGGAATCCCCGCTTCCTTCAGTGCATTACGCAGCTCTTTTACATAAGTTTTCAATTTCTGATTGCCTTTGACTCCGGCCCAGAGCGTAGTTCCAAAGTTTCCCTTCTCGGCGATCGCCAGACGAAATGGAGGAAGCGGAACCGTCTCCAGTACCTTCTTCACTTTAGCTGGTTCATCATACTCTCCAATAAAAGCCAGCGTCATGTGCAGATTCTGAGCGGGAACATAGTTTCCCTCCACTCCCTGGTTCTTTAAATCGTGCAAGCAGCCGACAAATTCCTTCTGCATTTCCGGGGAAAGCAAAATGGCAACAAACAATCTCATGACAGTACCTCCCGACATTATCGTATCAGTTATCGTATCAGTATTCCCGCAGTATCAGCTCCGTGATCCCTGGGTTATCCCCGCCAACGATCCGCAGAACCTTCGGATTTAATCCATGACCAATCTCCCGATAAATCGCCTGCTGGATGCTGCTGCCGCGGTGAAAACCATGAATCACTCGAATCCGATATGTGCCTGCTCCGGCGCATTTTATCTTTTCCTCTATTCTGACAATAGCCTGATCCGCCGTCAACCCATGTACATCTATCTCAATAATTGGCGTCTGAAGCATGTCTTCTGCCTTTCCTGTAATTACATTTCATCCAGAACGACATCGTTGATCGCGTCAAAGGCATCCTCCAATGCATCCAGCGCCTCCGTCAGCGTGTCCAGCTTTTCTGAAGAAGAGTCCGCATCTTTCGCATCCTCCGCCTCATACTCCTCCAGCACATCCGCCAACGCGTCCTTTAACTCCTCCAAATAGTCTGCAATGATCTGCAGCTTTTCTTCTTTATGCGCCATGGGCGCGATATTTATTTGATTGCTCATATGTTCCTCCCAGTAGATAAATTATTGTAAATGAAGAAATCGTGCTCTTATCATACCATATAAATAGCATTCTTTGACAGACCTTATTAAAACATTTTGTGCGAACTATGCCCTGAATCCATATAATTCAAGGCTCTTTTTTACCACTCGTAAATTACAATTTTAATTGAAGCTCACCCCCGCATCCGCGGGGAATACGATATGTGCCGGGGAAAAAATCCGCAGCAGGTAGGATCACCCCCGCATCAGCAGGGAACACACAAGGGCCTTCTGCAAATTCTGCACTACCCAGGGTTCACCCTCGCTTACGCGAGGAGCACGAACGGTCCTGCACATTGGTGCCAGCGCCCATTGGATTACCCCCACTTACGCAGGGAATGCAGGATCATCTCCGCCACCGGAAAAACCACGTTCGGATCACCCCCGCTCTGCAAGGAGCATCCCCCATCCCTCACAGCAAGAAGACACTGCCCAAAATCCCCTCAAATCTCTCAATTCCTTCCAGCATCTCACGCCCAAACCCCTTCAAATTCTCTCAAAGCTCCTCAAACCTCACCGTCCCCGCACTCTCATCCACCACGCACCGCAAGTCAAACAACCGGCAGAAATCCTCCACTGTTACCCCTACGCAAAAGGTAGCGGAAACATTGTAATCGTCGTCTGATGTGATATAGGAAATGTCCAAGGGACTTCCATTTTTCTCTATTACAAGCTTCAAAATTTCGTTATCGTCAAATTCCGCCTCCATTGTCCAGGAATTCTCCCCTATAGTCCAAGAACTGCAATATTTATCCTCGTCCTTTTTTGACACATCATAGGTTCCTCCCAGAGCCCGCACATACTCCCGATTGATCATCGGGAAACTCATATTGTCGCTGACCAGGCCGATGTCCATAACCATCATGTAAGATTCCTGCTCCTCACTGTACCAGCAATACTTATAGTCATCCGTCGTCAGTCCATACTGTCCATAGGGATTATCATTACTGTCATACAGCATTTCCTCACCATTTAATTCGATCACCGGCAGCAGCGATACATGTTTATCTGCCAGATAGCGCTCAGGAACATCGTCTTTCTTCTCAATCTTTCCATCAACACACAGCTGCGCATAGACATTCGCAAGCCTGTCGTACAGTTCATCCCTGTCATGCTGGCCGTTGATTCCCACATCCGTTATATTGACCCAGGTCTTATGCTCCAATGCCTCTTCATCCGAGCGCTGCCACACCAGGTGAACAGCGCCCAGAGGATTCTCTGCCAAAAATTGTTCTGAATTATAGGCAAGCTCCTGCCGATACACCTGGTCCGCAGCCATTATGGTGTCGATCACCTGGTCAATATCCGCAAAAGACAACAGATAAATCCATCCATGCTCCTCCAGATAATGACTATCTGTCTGTAAAACCCGCTGCAGCTCATCTCGATACAGCTCATGAACAGCGTTCACATAATTGCAGGAAATCTCCCTGTTGTAAAATCCGGTTTTCGTGGCGTCAAAGTAAATCGGACTCAGATAGCTGTTGGCCTGAAAAGATAAGTCCCGGTCGTCCGTCTCAAAATAATACTCCATATTATCGGGGCTCTCCTCCACCAACTGACTTCCCACCAGATGATAGGGCTCTGAGCAGATCGAGTCCACATAGTCCAGCACTTCCTGACGCCCATATATCTCGCTGTCCTTGTCCAGACAGCCGGTCAGACAGCACAACAGAAACAGACACAATATCGTTAAAAATGCCGTTTTCATCTTTTCCGTCTTCATCTTTTCCCTTTTCACTTCTCCACCCTCCATGCTGCTCATCCTCCATGCCGCTTCATCTTCACTATCAGCTGAGCAATATCATCCAGTCCGCATTCCCGTGAATCTTTTTTTCCTTATTTCTCTTCCTTCATTATAGCATCTCCATCGATTTTCTCAACGCTCCTTGCTTCTATTTTCTCTGCAAACACCCTCATCCTTCTACCCTCACCCTTCTCTCCAGCGCCTGTCGCCTTCCGCCGCCTGTTAAATTTCTGAATTCAAAACACAGATATTTCTTCGCCAAAAAGCGCCAGAGCTTTCAATGATATGTACCCAGAATCCTGGACACATATCATCAATTGCCCCAGCGCTTTTCTCACGCTTGTCCGCACCCTATTCCTTTCACTGCACCCGCCTTATTGGATGCCGAATTACGGTTTTCAGATTTTCCGGTTTGCATCTGCGCACGTCGCTCAGATAAATTTCATGGTGATATCGCCGATCCGAGAAATCCTCCTCAAATCCCTGCTCTTCTACATACTCTTTCATCCGCCGTACCGTCTCCGGTTCGTCGTCATAAGGCCCGATGTGCATACACTGCACGCATAGACCTTCCTCATAGGTCAGAAACTCTACCGCGCTGAAATCCATTTCCTTCTTTACTGTCGCCTCCTGCACAGCCCAGGCAAATTCTTCTCTCGTGACAAACTCCGGCAGACGGATCAGGGAAATCCACTGGAAATTCTCCTTGTGGGCATAATCAACCCCTTT
>CALWLM010000128.1 GCA_944381515.1 uncultured Lachnospiraceae bacterium
TGCCGGCCCGGCGGTTGCGGCTGTGCATACTGGCACAGGTAACCACCAGATCTCCGATACCGGCCAGACCATAGAGCGTTTCCGTCCTGGCTCCCATAGCCGCAAACAGACGGGACATCTCCGCCATGCCGCGGGTGATCAGAGCCGCCTTGGTATTATCCCCATAGCCCAGGCCGTCGGCGATGCCCGCCGCCAGGGCAATGACGTTTTTCAGAGCCCCGCCCAGCTCGATGCCCCGGATATCCGGATTCGTATAAACGCGGAAGGAATCGCACATAAATATGTTCTGCACCGTCTCCGCCACCCGCCGGCTGTGCGCCCCGACTACGCAGGTAGTGGGAATGCCGCGGCCCACCTCCTCGGCGTGGCTGGGCCCCGAAAGCACGGCCACCTCCGCCTGGGGAATCTCCTCCTCGATCTGCTCGCTGAGAAGCTTCAGGCTGTCCGCCTCGATTCCTTTGGCTACATTGACAAGAAGCTGCCCCTCCTCAACAAAGGGGGACATGGAACGGGCAAGCGAACGAATGTAGACCGAAGCCGGAGCCAGAACAATCAGATCCCGTCCCCGGCAGGCATATTCCAGATCCGCCGTCACCTCCACCTCTTCCGGCAGAATCACCTCTTCCAGAGTAGGGATGGAACGTTCCTGCCGCAGACGCTCCGCTTTTTCCGGCGAAGTGGAGCGAATCGTCACCCGATGGCCATTTTTGCTGAGAAGGACAGCCAGGGCTACGCCAAAGGAGCCCGCTCCCAGCACACTCACCTTTGCCATAGTCAGCCCTCCTTCTTCTTTCCGGCTCCCAGCTTGTTTTCATTGCCATGGATCAGCCGGACGATGTTGGAGCGATGCCGCCAGAAAGCCTGCAGCACAATAAGTACCATGATTACAGTGCTCTCTGTAAAACAGGCGTCGGACAGAGCGGGAACCAGCTGCCTTCCCCACATAAGCCAGAGAATAAGCAGCACCGTTTCCACTGTCAGAGATCCCAAAGAAACGTAGCGGGTCAGGGCTATCGGCAGGGTAAAGGCCAGGATGCAGATCACCAGAATCCGCCAGTCCCAGAAGGCACACAAAATTCCTGCGGTGGCAGCTACGCCTTTGCCTCCTTTAAAATTCAGATAAAAAGGATAATTATGACCCAGGATTACGCCAAAGCCGCCGTAGAGCATGAGCATCAGAGCGGCCTCCGGCATCAGCTGTCCGTAGATCAGCTTGACCAGCATGCAGAGAATAAAGGATTTGCCAAAATCCCCAAGGAAAACAATGACGCCCGCTTTAGGCCCCAGTACCCGCAGAGCATTGGTCGTACCGGAATTGCCGCTTCCCTTGGTCCGAATGTCCGTGTGCATAGCTTTTCCCACAATATAGCCGGTCTGAAACAAACCGAAGAGATAACCCGCCGCCAGGCAGAGCAAGCGATGTAATATCATGCGTTTTTGTCCTTCCTTTCCCGGATCAGAAATTTAAGAGAAGTCCCCTTGAAGCCGAAGGCATTTCGGATCTGATTTTCCAGATATCGCGTGTAGGAAAAGTGCATCAGCTCCTTGTCGTTGACAAAAACCACAAAGGTAGGCGGCTTTACCGCCACCTGCGTCATATAGTAGAGCTTGAGCCTCTTGCCCTTATCCGAAGGGGGCTGCTGCATGGCCACAGCCTCCGTGAGAATCTCGTTAAGAACGCCGGTAGATACCCGCAGGCTCTGGTTTTCCAGCACCACATCAATATAATCAAAAAGCTTCGGCAGCCTCTGTCCGGTTTCGGCGGAGATAAACAGAATCTGGGCATAGGGAATGAAAGAGAGGTATTCCCTCACCTTGGCGGTAAAGCGATTGACGCTCTTATCATCCTTATCCGGAACGGCGTCCCATTTATTGACCGCAATAATAATGCCCTTGCCTCTTTCGTGAGCTATTCCGGCAATCTTGGCATCCTGCTCCGTAACGCCTTCCGCAGCGTCGATGACCAGGACCGCAACGTCGGCCCTCTCCACCGCCATCACGGTGCGGATGATGCTGTAGCGCTCCAGTTCTTCCTTGATCTTATTCTTGCGCCGCAGTCCCGCCGTATCGATAAAAATGTATTCTTTTCCATTTCTCTTTACCACCGTATCGATAGCGTCCCGGGTCGTGCCGGCCACATCGGAGACGATCACCCGATTCTCCCCCAGAAGCTTATTAATAATAGAAGATTTGCCCACGTTGGGTTTTCCCACAATAGCTATACGCGGGCGGTCGTCCTCCTCGGCTCCTGCGCTTTCCTTCTGGAAATGGGAAATCACTTCGTCCAGAAGATCTCCGATGCCCAGCCGGGAGGCCGCAGATACCGGAATGGGATCGCCGATTCCCAGATTATAAAATTCATACACATCCGGCATCATCTTCTGGAAGGCGTCTACCTTGTTGACCACCAGAATTACCGGCTTGCCGCTGCGGCGCAGCATATCCGCCACCTTGGCATCGGCGTCCTGGAGTCCCTGACGCACATCGGTCATAAACAGGATTACGTCCGCCGTGTCGATGGCGATCTGCGCCTGCTCCCGCATCTGAGACAGAATCACATCCCGGCTGTCGGGCTCGATTCCTCCCGTATCCACCAAGGTAAAAGCATGATTCAGCCAGGTACAATCCGCATAGATACGGTCTCTGGTCACACCCGGCGTATCTTTGACGATGGAAATCCTTTCCCCCGCCAATACGTTAAACAATGTCGATTTGCCCACATTGGGGCGGCCTACTACGGCCACAATGGGTTTGCTCATATTTCTCTCCTCATATACAATAAAAGCCTCAAGCTTTCCATTCCAGCAGTTCACCTTCGGTTTGGAATGTCGGACTCATAGGGCCGATAATTCTCCGCCTGTTCTCTCACGCTTCCCGCTTTTCCTGCGCCGATAATGCTTTCGACCAGGTCGTATCCGCTTGATTTTACAATATCCACCGGTACTTGTAAAGCTTTTTCCACCTGCTTAACCGTCACATCGTCAAGGAAAACGCTCTCTCCGCTTCTTAACATCACCGAAGGAATCAGAAGCCGTCTGCCAAGGGGTCTGCCCTCCAGCTGCCGGATCAGATCTCCTCCCGTCACCAGACCGGCCACGGTGATCGTAGTGCCGAAGAAATCGTTTCGGATCGGATACAGATGAGCACGGATGCCGGGAAATTTCTGCTGAATTTTTTCCAGGATCTGCTCCAGATATTTCGCCGCCAGCTCTCCGGTCGCCAGTGAAATTTCGCACGTTCTGTCGTCTCCCTCTGCCGCTTCCAGGGCCGCCTCTACTTCCGTGAGCAGGAGGCGCACCATTCCCACTCCGTTTTCCAGCTGAATGTAACCGTCGTATCTCTCCTCCTCCGGCAGCTGTCTGCCGGCCAGAATATAGAATTCATCGCTGGCCTGGACAAAATGCGTACCGTGCCGGGCATAAATCTTCCGCTGCCAGCCTTCGATCTGATCGATAACCGCCGCCGCCTCCACGGATGTGAAAGTTCGCAGAGGATACAGCCCCTCTCTATATTTCGTAACGCCCACAGGAACCACGGAAAGGCTGCGCATATAAGGAAGAAAACCGGCCAGATCCCGGATGCTTCGGTCAAGCTGCTCCCCGTCATTAATCTCCGGGCAGAGCACAATCTGTCCGTTCATCTCAATCCCTGCCTCATAAAGCTGTCGTATCCTCTCCAGCACATTTCCGGCAAAACGGTTGTGGAGCATCCGGCAGCGAAGCTCCGGATCGGTGGCATGGACCGAAATATTGATGGGTGCCAAATGAAAGCGTATGACCCTTTCCAGATCCTTTTCACTCATGTTGGTCAAAGTGATGTAGTTGCCCTGCAAAAAGGAAAGACGGGAATCATCATCCTTAAAATATAAGGTTTCCCGCATCCCCGGCGGCATCTGGTCGATAAAGCAGAAAATACACTTATTGCGGCAGGAACGGTACTCATCCATCAGCCCGTTTTCAAAGGTCAGTCCCAGATCCTCCTCCGGCTCCTTGTCAATCTCCAGCAGCCACTCCTCCCCATCCGCTTTTTCAATCAATACCTCCAGATAGCTGTCCTCACAGTAATATCGATAGTCAAATATATCTTCAATCTCATTGCCGCCGATGGCAATCAGGCGGTCTCCGGGCTCCACACCCAGTTCGTCGGCTGCGCTGCCTGCCTCCACCGCCGTGATCCGATGGCCGCGGATTGTTTTCGCCATTATCTCTTCCTCCTGCTGCTCTCATTCCGAATACGCATCTTTGCACATATCTTTATATTTATATTTTGCGCATATATATCCGTATATCATCATAGCAAGATTTTATTTTCTTGTAAAGCGGAAGGCGCAAAGACAGACCGAGACCGCGCCGCAGACAGGACCAGGCAAAGGCCTCCGGTATTCTTTTAATGGCACGAAAAAGGCAGGTTCCGAATCGATTCCGGCTGCGCCTGCCTTCCATAGCTGATAATAGCTCTCCTATTGATTGATTTATCTATCCTTCTTATCTATCCTTCAGATAAGCTTTTGCCCTGGCCTCAGACAGGTGAAAAACATCATTATAAGCCTCCAGCCGTTTTTCAGCAATGTCCTTTTGACCCATGATCTTCTCCTTATTAGTATATTGGAAAGGTTGTCTCAGCAACAGAAGAGGTATTTTGGGTATTTTCATTATACAGTTTACAAAAGACATCTGCCGCCATCAAAAAGTGGGACTATAAATAAAATCTAAAATTTCTCTTGCATTTCTTAAAATTTCATGATAGAATAAAACACATAAAGGGCTTGTCATCGAAAGAGCAATACCCGCATACAAAAAGGATTTCTTTTTTGTGGCGGGTATTTTTTATTTGCTTGATTTACATTTTTTTACTTTTATATGTGAATGACTCTCTCAGACCGCCAGACAAACATTTGCAGTACCGGAGGCGCACAGGACCATGCAGATTAAACAGGTGATCAACAACAATATCGTATTTTCAGAGGATGAACAGGGAAACGAGATCGTAATCGTTGGAAAAGGCATCGGCTTTCGCGGACAGAAGGGCGAGGAGCTGGACACCTCCAAGGTTGAAAAAATTTTCACTCTGAAGGATCAGAAGGAAAAGGATCATTTCATGCTGATGGTAGGAGAAATCCCCTATGAAGTGATTTCCTTTGGCCTGCGCGTGGCGGACTACATTGCCGCCTGCTGCTCCAAAAGCATCGACAAACGCCATCTTTTGCTGCCCCTGGTCGACCATATCTACACGACCCTGGAGCGGTACAAGCAGGGCATTCATCTGGAAGGAAACGTGCTCTGGAATATCCGCTATCTGTACCGGGAGGAATACAAGATCGGCCTGGATGTGGCAGATATGATGATCAGCGCCTTTGGCCTGCCCATTGCCGAGGAGGAAGCCAATTATATCACCCTGCATATCATCAACGCAGAGCTGGATCTGGACCCTCAGGACGGCTACAAGGCCACCGCCATCATTGAAATCGCGGTAAATACCGTGGAGGAACATTTCGGCATCCGGCTGGATCGGGAAAGCGCTGATTTTGTCCGCTTTATCACTCATCTGCAGTTTTTTGCCAAGCGAATGATCAAAAACACCTTCTGGGACGAGGGAGAAGATGAAATCTCCCGTCTGGTCCGCTATCAATATAAGAAGGCTTACGAATGCACCAAGCAGATCATCGGCAAGCTGGAGGAGAAATACCACATCAAAGTGGAGGAATCCGAGTACACCTACCTTGCGATTCATATCGCCAGGCTGTTAAAGGCCAGCGAATGAGATAAATCATCAAAAAATTCAGGAGGGATACCACATGAATTACAAGGAGACAGCTCCCAAGATCATCGAACTGGTCGGAGGAGCAGAAAACATCGAGACCCACACTCACTGCATGACCCGTCTGAGGCTGGTGCTGCGGGACCAGTCCAAGGTTCAGGAAGAAGCGCTAAAGGCTGTAGACGGCGTACAGGGCGTAGTAAGCAAGGCCGGCCAGTACCAGATTATTATCGGGCCCGCCGTGGAACAGCTCTACAACGAGATGGCTCCCCTTTTGTCCAGCTCCGGCGCAGCGGCTCCTGTCAACGAGAATCTGGATAAAAAGGAAAATGTAATTAATAAGGCTTTCGCCTTTATTTCCGGCTGTATTACTCCCACCCTGCCGGTCCTGATCGGTTCCGGTCTGATCAGCGCCATTTTGGCATTGCTTTCCAATTTCAATGTGCTGACTACGGATTCTCCTACCTATGTTCTGCTCAACGCTCTGGCCAACGCAGCCTACACCTACCTGCCGGTAATGGTAGCCTTCGCCGGTGCCAGAAGACTGAAAACCAACGAATACGTAGCCGCCTTCATCATGCTGGCTCTGTGCTCCGGCACCATCACCGGCGTGGAGGGACTGTCCATCTTCGGCATTTCCCTGACGACGGTGACCTATACCTCCAACATTGTTCCGGCCCTGATGATGGTCCCGGTTATGTCCCTGCTTGACAAGGTCGTGGTGAAATACTCTCCCAACGCCATCAAGTCCATCATCCGCCCCTTTATCCTGGCTATGGTGATGTTCCCGCTGACGCTGATCGTTCTGGGTCCCATCGGTACGCTGGTCGGTACGGCTCTGGCCAACTTCTGCGTATGGGTAACCAGCTTCGGCGGCCTCAGCATGGCTATCCTGTCCGCCCTGCATCCGCTGCTGGTTATGGTGGGTATGCACACGATTATCACGCCTCTCATTGTCAATGAGATCACCACGGTTGGCTCCTCTCTGCTCTTCTCCAAGGCTCTGGCTGCCAATCTGGCCATCGCCGGTTCTGCTCTGGCTGTCGGCGTCAAGGCAAAGAAGGCGGAAAACAAGCAGACCGGTATCTCCACCGGCATTACAGCCATGCTGTCCGTGACGGAGCCTGCTTTGTACGGCTGTCTGATCCGTCTGAAAAAGCCGCTGATCTCCACCATCATCGCTTCCGCTATCACTGGTATTTTTATTGGTATCTTCGACATCCGCGCCTACGCTACGGCCTCCTGCTCCTTCCTGACTCTGCCGATCTTTATGGGCGGCGAAATGAGCAACTTCTATCTGGCCTGCGCCGCAGCTGTGATCGCCGTAATCCTGGGCTTTGTCATCACCTGGATTATCGGCTTTGACGAGGACTAAGGCCCTTTCAAATACCGGTTAAAAACGATTTAAAAAACGATTCGCCATCAAAAGAATTCATCCAAGAAATTCATCAAAGGAGAACTCTATGGAAACCAGAAAAATCAATTCCTTCCCCAAGGATTTCCTGTGGGGGAGCGCCACTGCCGCCTTCCAGTGCGAAGGAGCCGCCCACGAAGACGGCAAAGGACTGTCGGTGATGGATGTGCGCAAGCAGGACCCCTCCATCTGCAATTATGAGGTGGCCAGCGATCACTATCATCACTACAAGGAAGATGTGGCCCTGATGAAGGAATGCGGACTGAAAGCCTACCGCTTCTCCATCGCCTGGACCCGAATTTTCCCCGAAGGAAACGGGGCCGTCAATCAAAAGGGCGTGGATTTCTACAACAGTCTGATCGACGAGCTGAAAGCTGCCGGCATTGAGCCCATCGTAACTCTCTATCACTTTGAATATCCCCAGGGGCTGATCGATCAGTACGGCGGCTGGCTGGACCGGCGAAGCATCGACGATTTTGTAAATTACGCCTGCTTCTGCTTTAAGACCTTCGGCGACCGCGTCAAATACTGGCTGACCATCAATGAGCAGGACCACGTGGTTCACATGCCCTTCCGCCTGGGCTTAAAGGCAGGCAATATCCACGAAACCGAAAAGGCCGGCTTTCTGGCCAACCACAACATGTGCGTGGCCGCCGCCAAGGTCTTTAAGGCCTGCCATGAACTGGTAGAAGGCGGCAAGATCGGTCCCGCCGTCTGCTTCGATATGCTCTACCCTACCACCAACAAGCCTGCCGATGCACTGGCCTGGCTGGACGCCATGGACATCCGCAACTATTATGTGCTGGATATGAACGTCCGCGGCAAATACAACGGCACCTTCCGCCGTTATCTGGAAGACCGGGATATGATGCCGGAAATCCACGAAGGCGATATGGAGCTGATGAAGGAAGGCCATCCGGATTTTATCGGATTTAACTACTATGCCTCCAAAAGCATCTCCGCCTTCCCCACCGACGAGGAAAACCAGATCGGAGATATTATCATCAAGCTTCTGCCGGACAAGGAGGCCGGTATCTACCAGGTCGTCAAAAATCAGAATCTCTCTGCCACTCTCTGGGGCTGGGAGATCGACGATATCGGCCTGGAGAGCGTCTGCCGCCTGCTCTGGGACCGCTATCACCTGCCGCTTCTGATCACGGAAAACGGCTTTGGCAACAAAGAGACGCCCGGCGAGGACGGCACCGTCATCGACGATGACCGCATCGATTATCTGTCCAGACATCTTTTGTCCGTCAAAAAAGCGCTGAATGTAGGCGTCAATGTCTTTGGCTACTGCAGCTGGTCCTTTATGGACATTGTCTCGGGGCACTCCGGCTTTTCCAAACGCTACGGCCTGGTGCGCGTCAACCGCGAGGAGCACGATCTGAAGGATCTGGCCCGTTCCAAGAAGAAGTCTTTCTACTGGTACAAAAAGACCATTGCAGAAAACGGCGAAAACATTGCAGAAAACGCTTCTCAGGACATCTGACCAAAAGCAGAATAAGGAGTGAATCAATATGCCCGTCGGCGTTATTATGAACTGCCTGGCTGTGCTGGCAGGCGGTATCCTGGGCGCGGCTCTGGGAAACAGCGTTCCCGGCCGGCTTAAGACCCAATTAAATATGATCTTTGGCCTGTGCGCCATGGGAATGGGAATCAATACCGTCATACAGCTTGCCAATCTTCCAGCTGTGATCTTTTCTGTCATCGTCGGTACGGCCATCGGAGTTCTTCTCCGTTTTGAAGAACGCGTTACCCGTCTTCTTGCGGGGCTGCGAAAGCCCTTCGGCCGTCTGATGCGCATAAACAACGCATCGGACGGCAAAACCGGCGAGGCCGAATACATGGCTGAATTCGTCACGGTGCTGGTGCTCTTTTGTGCCAGCGCCAACGGGATCTACGGAGCCCTGGACTCAGGCTTTTCCGGTGAACACACAATCCTGATTTCCAAATCGATTATGGATCTGTTCACCGCCATGATCTTCGCCTGCAGCCTGGGCGGGGCAGTCTCTCTGATCTCCATCCCTCAGTTTATCATTCTTGGCCTTATCTTCTGTCTGGCTACGGTGATTTATCCCTTAACCACTCCGGAAATGATAAATGATTTGCGGGGCTGCGGAGGATTGCTGTTAATCGCCACAGGCTTTCGAATTTTAAAACTGCGGGAATTTCCCGTGGTAGATATGATACCTGCCATGATACTCATTATGCCGGTAAGCGCCTTTTGGACCGGCGTCATCGCTCCCCTGTTATAGGGGAGCGATTCTTTTGCCCTGCCGTCAAAGATACCGCCCAAAGACAGATCTGCAAAAGGTTACAGAAAACAGCTCTTTTTTCAAAATCGCTTGACGCTCACTTTTGCTCAGGTTAGAATAGAGATGACAAAACAGAATACAATTATCAGATAAGCCTTGGAGGAAAACATGGATCAGACTAATTCGTTTCAGAGCAAGATTCCTATCGCGCCGCTTAAAATCTGCGCAATGGAAAATTGCATTGACTTTGCCAGACAGGTAGACTCACAGATTCGCGCCATCCGCCAGGAGGACGCGCAGGCAGTGGAGGCCAGAAAGGGACAGGTTTCCTTCTATGGCTATGACGCCGACACCTATCTGGTGCAGTGCCGTACCTCCCGTTTCGGTACCGGCGAGGGAAAGGGCCTTTTGATGGACTCTATCCGCGGCACCGATCTCTATATTCTCACCGATGTGATCAATCACAGTCTCAGCTATACCGTCTGCGGCCATACGCATTATATGTCTCCCGACGATCACTATCAGGATTTAAAGCGGATCATCTCCATCTGCGTCTCTCATGCCCATCGGGTCAATGTAGTGATGCCTTTTCTCTACGAAGGACGGCAGCACCGCCGCACCAAGAGAGAATCCCTGGATTGCGCTTTCGCCCTGGAAGAGCTGGTAGAGATGGGTGTAAAAAATATTATTACCTTTGACGCTCACGACCCCCGCATCACCAACGCGGTGCCGCTGCATGGTCTGGACAACTATATGCCCACCTATCAGTTTTTCAAAGCTATATTTGACCGCGATTCGGAGATCAATATTGATAATGAACACCTGATGATTATCAGTCCCGATACCGGAGCCATGGACCGGGCCGTCTATTTTGCCAACAACCTGGGCGTAGATATGGGTATGTTCTACAAGCGCCGCGATTATTCTCAGATCGTAGGCGGCAAAAACCCCATCGTGGCTCACGAATTTCTCGGCTCCAGCGTAGAGGGCAAGACCGTCATCGTCATCGACGATATGATTTCTTCCGGCGACAGCATGCTGGACACCTGCCGGGAGCTCCGGGAGAGAGGAGCCGCCAAGGTCATCGTCTGCTGCACCTTTGGACTTTTTACCAATGGTCTGGACAAGTTTGACGAATATTATGAAAAGGGGTTCATCGATTATGTGGTGACCACCAACTTAAATTACCGCGACCCTTCCCTGCTCACCCGCCCCTGGTATATCGAGGCCGACATGAGCAGCTTTGCGGCCCTGATCATCAATACGATGAATCACGACACCGGCATGAGCGCCGCCCTGGACCCTACCTCACGCATCCAGAAGCTTCTGGCCGAATACAATTCCCGCGCCAAGGAATTTGTTCAGATGAAGCTGGATCTGTAATAGCTGCAAATCGAAAAGCTGCCGCTTTGCGCGGCAGCTTTTTTGCGTCTATGGATTGTCGATTGTCTATGGATTTCGCAGGGATACCCCCAAGGCCGGCACCGGCAGCGCTGCCGGCGGCCGTGTTTTACTCTTCCGCCTCCGTCGTCTCCGGCTCCTTCACTTCAATATAATGGACGCGGACATTGCTCAGATAGCCGGTCTCTTCATCCACCTCAGGAGGCGCTATGGTCTCCTCCGGCTCCGTCTCCGGCTCTGTCTCTTCCTGCGTTGCAGCCGGTTCGGTCTGTCCCTCGGCCTCGGTTTCCTCTACCTCAATATTGGGATTCCACTGCTGGAGGCGGTCTGCCGCCTGGGCCAGAATCTCCTCCAGGGCCGAATCCCGCAGCGCAAACACCGCTTCCCCGCCATAGTAGTCGCCAGCCCAGGCCTCTCCGGTTATATCCCGGCCTATAACCTGAGACAGTTTTAAGGAAAAATATTCGGTCCAGTCATAAAGGGCGTAAGCTATGGCTCTTCCTCCGTAGATTTCTTCGTTTTCCACACCGGCCGCGACCACCAGATGTCCGTCTGCGGCGGCCCGGGCCGCGCCTGCATTTCCATCGGTATACCCGCCGATTACATCGCAGCCCAGAGCTGCCAGTTCCCCGGCTCCCTGCTCCTCTGCCTCCGGCAAATACCAGCGGCCGGTAATGCCCACGTCCACAATCACATCGGTATTGACGCTCCAGGCGCCGTAGGCGAAGGCATTGACGCCGGCCGTCACCTCCTCGTCCGTATTGTCCTTGGCCGCCAGGAAACCAATCCGGCCGGAAGAGCTTGCCGCAGCAGCCGCCGCCCCGCACAGATACTGGGCCGCCGCCAGGCTGATATCAAAGGTCCCGGAGTTGGTTCCATTCATCAGGCTGCCGCCCACGCAGGCAAACATAACGTCGGGATACTCCTCTGCAATGGCAGCAATAACCGCCTCGTACTCCCTGGAACCGCCGAAGATCAGCTGACAGCCCTCGTCCACACAGGCCAGGATACTCTCCTCAATCTGCGTCCAGTCCGCCTCTCTGTCATTATACTTCCAGATCAGCTGATCTTCCCCGACACCGGCCAGGAGGGCAGCCTCCGTCAGATCCCGGCGCAGCGACTGAGCCAGTACGTTTCCCTCATCCTCCGTCCCCAGAAAAACCATTCCCACCTTTACTTCGGCAGGCAGCAAATCGGGAGCTTCGGTGGGGGCCTCCGTGGGAGCCTCGGTGGGCTGCTCCGTCTCCGATACCGGCTCCGTCTGCGAGTCGGTCTCCGATGCAGGGGCGGCGCATCCGCCAATCAAAAGCGCAAAAACAAGCGACAATAAAATCCATCTTTTTTTCATTTTTTTATCCTTTGTGTTTTTTTCCATGTCTCAAACCGCCGTATGAAAATCCATCCGTCAGTCCATAATAAGCCTGCAACACAGAATGTATTTCTCTGCCCTTTTCAGGACTGAAATGCAGAAAATTAAGGAGGACTTCTGATTATGGTAAGATTGGACTGCAACGTAAAAACCTGCATTCACAATGCAGACAACTGCTGCTGCCGCGGCAATATCCTGGTTGACGGTCAGGAGGCCGTCACCAAGGACTCCACCTGCTGCGCCAGCTTCTATGAGAAAACCGACGACTCCTACACCAATCAGTACGAGACGCCGGACATCTCTTTAGTGGTAGACTGTGAGGCTGTCAACTGCCGCTATAATGAGAATCAGATCTGCCGGGCGGACCGCGTGGCTATCACCGGTATGTCGGCCAAGGACTGCCGGCAGACCGAATGTTCCACCTTTGAAGCGCGCTGATATAATTCACTGGCCGTTTCTTCGAAAGCCAGGCCGGGCGTTCCCGCCCGGCCCGCTTCATTTTCTCCATCCCTTTATCCGCAGGCTCAGTTCTCCCCATTCTTTTGCAGACGCAGCACAGTAAGCAGTCTTCCGCTCTCCGCTTCTTTTACGGAGACGGTCGCGCCTCTCTCCGTTCTGCCTGCAAAGCAGGCAATCCGGTCTCCCAGATGCGCCGCTTTTTTATACATAACCTCCACCTCATCGAAATCCTCCAGAGCCATGCCGGAGGGCAAAGCCTCCAGAGCAAAATCCAGATAGCACAGATTATTGACGTGGCGGTTGATATCCAGATCCCTTTTTAACACCGTATATTCCCAGGTTTTTTCCTCCTCGGGGGCCGGACGCAGGTGCACAAGAGGATCCTCAAAAACAGACCGGTCCACCGTACCGTACTCCTCCATCATCCCCGCAGGAATCCGCACCATCTTCTGCGTGGAAGCGCTGACCAACAGCCAGCTGGTGGAGGCCAGAGCTACCAGATCCCCCTTTTGGGTGCGCACCTCAAAATCTCTCAGACAAATCAGCCCTTCCGCGCCTCTGGACCAGGTCTTGATCCGCAGCCCGGTATTCCAGCAGGGCCGGGCATAAATACGGCAGCGCTGCTCATAGAGCACCCAGCTGTAATCCGTCTTTTCTATATTATTAATACCGTAACCGGCCTGATCGGAATGGCAGTTGGCCGCCTCCTGCATCAGCCGGTAGGCGCCCTTTAAAGTCAGCCGGTTCTGCATGTCCACATCGCCAAACTGTACTGTGAATTCCTTTTCAAATACTCCCATCGCTTACTCCTGTCACGTTATTTCCGTCTCGTTATCTTCCGCAGTCTCTGCCTGTCCTCTGTGCTGATCCAGGAACTCCTCCAGACGGGCCTCGCACTCCTCACGTTTCACCAGATAAGAAAGACCGTGTCCGGCCCCCTCCACATACATCACCTGCTTTTCCGCCCGGCAGGCCTGATAATTCTGCTCCGTCATATAGCTGGGAACAAAATGGTCAGCCAGTCCATGGACAAAAAGCACCGGATGCGTATTGGTCTTCATCGCCTCCAGGGTCGAATACTCCCTGAGTCCAAAGCCGGCAATCAGCCGGCAGAGCAGTCCTGCCATTCCCAGTATGGGAAACACCGGCAGATGAAACCCATGGCGCAGCACATGACGCATGATGTCGTAGGGACTGGTATAACCGCAGTCAGCGATAATCCCACGCACATTTTCCGGCAGAGGAAGGGAGGAGGCCATCAAAACGACGGCCGCTCCCATGGATATTCCATCCAGAAATACCGGCATCTCCGTCCCGAACCGCTCCGTCAGATAGCGGCACCAGCACAGACAGTCCCATCTTTCCCGGATTCCGTAGGTAATGTATTTTCCGCCGCTCTCCCCATGAGCCCGCTCATCGGGAACCAGCAGCAGATACCCCCTGTCGTGATAGAATGAGAATATGGGGCCGAAATCATGACAGGGGCTTCCGTGAAAGCCATGCATCAAAAGGATACAGCCCACAGGCTCACCCTCCGGCCGGATAATCCGTCCGACCAGAGGGATTCCATCCATGCTTTGGATTTCCGCTCTCTCCCTCCGGGCCCGCAGATACCAGCGTTTCCCCTGTTGGAAGGTATCCCGGTAGGGCTCCCAGCTCTTCGACATCCTGACAGGGGCCTCCTCGTCCTCTCCCAGAGGATCGGCGGGATAACGGAACACCACTTTTTTAAACAAAACCAGGGTAATGGCCAGGCAAAGAGCCAGGACCAGCAGCAGGAGAGCTGCCAGGGCAATCAGCCACTTCATCTTATTTCCTCCATCTTACGGTCATACGATCCGTCCCCATGAAGAAAACGCGGGGCAAAATCACTTCGTCTCCGGCTGTACTTCGGTCTGGCGGATCTGTCTTAAGCGGATTTCCTCATGGATTGCCGCGATGAAATCCTCCAGGGACTTCTGTCCCTCGTCTCCGGCGAAACGGCTGCGCACGGACACACAGCCCTGCTCCTCCTCTTTCTGGCCCACCACCAGCATATAGGGGATCTTCTGCGTCTGAGCCTCGCGAATCTTGTAGCCGATCTTCTCGGAGCGGTGATCAAGCTCCGCCCGAATGCCGGCATCCAGCAAAGTCTGGGTTACCTTCTCGCCATATTCCATAAACTTATCCGAAATCGGCAGAACCTTTACCTGCACGGGAGCCAGCCAGGTAGGGAATGCTCCTGCAAAGTGCTCGATCAGAATGCCGATAAAGCGCTCAATCGATCCAAAGGCCACGCGGTGAATCATAATCGGACGATGCTTCTCTCCGTCCGCCCCATTGTACTCCAGCTCGAACCGCTGCGGCAGCTGGAAGTCCAGCTGAATCGTACCGCACTGCCAGGTACGGCCGATGGCATCCACCAGATGGAAATCGATCTTGGGACCATAGAAAGCTCCGTCGCCCTCATTGATCACGTAATTCAGACCCAGCTCGTCGAGAGCCCCTTTCAGGCCCGCCGTAGCCAGCTCCCAGTCCTCGTCGCTTCCCATGCTGTCCTCAGGTCTGGTGGACAGCTCCACATGATACTCGAAGCCAAACAGGGAGTACACCTGATCGATCAGCCGGGCCACGCCCTTGATCTCGTCCTTGATCTGCTCCGGCGTCATAAAGATGTGCGCATCGTCCTGCGTAAAGCAGCGCACCCGCATCAAACCGTGGAGCTGGCCGGATTTCTCATGACGGTGCACCAGACCCAGCTCACCCATACGCAGCGGCAGATCCCGGTAAGAACGAGGCTCGGAGGCATAAACCAGCACGCCGCCGGGGCAGTTCATCGGCTTGATGGCATAATCCTCTCCATCAATCACCGTGGTATACATGTTGTTCTTGTAGTGATCCCAGTGACCGGAGGTCTCCCAGAGACTGCGGTTTAAGATCACAGGCGTGGAAATCTCCACATAACCGGCCTTCTTATGAATCTCTCTCCAGTAGTCAAGAAGCACATTTTTGAGCACCATTCCCTTGGGCAGGAAGAAGGGGAAGCCCGGTCCTGCCTCGTTCATCATAAACAGGCCCAGCTCTCTTCCCAGCTTTCTGTGATCTCTCTTCTTGGCCTCCTCCAGACGAGTCAGATACTGCTCCAGCTCCTCCTTTTTGGGGAAGGCCGTCGCATAAATGCGGGTCAGCATCTTGTTGTGCTCGTCTCCTCTCCAATAAGCTCCGGCAATGCTGGTCAGCTTGTAGGCCTTGCCGATATCCTTGGTATTCATCAGGTGAGGACCGGCACACAGATCGGTAAACTCGCCCTGGCGGTAAAAACTGATCTCCTCTCCCTCCGGCAGATCTTCGATCAGCTCCACCTTATAGGGTTCCTCCTTTTCACGCATCAGGGCCAGGGCCTCCTGTCTGGGCAGGGCAAAGCGCTCAATAGGCAGGGCTTCCTTGACGATCTTCTTCATCTCTGCCTCAATCTTCTCCATATCCTCCGGACCGATGGGAGCGGCAAAATCGATATCATAATAAAACCCGTCGGCAATGGAAGGACCAATGGCCAGCTTGGCCTCCGGATAGAGTCTTTTCACCGCCTGGGCCATCACATGGCTGGCGCTGTGACGCAGAGCCGCCAGACCCTTCTCATCCCGGGCCGTCAGAATATTCAGGCTGCAGTCATGATCCAGCACCGTGCGCAGATCGCAGGTCTCGCCGTCCACTTCGCCTACGCAGGCCATGCGGGCCAGACCCTCGCTCAGATCCTTTGCCACCTCCAGTATGGTCACCGGATGGTCATACTCCTTGATACTTCCGTCTTTCAGCGTAATGTTCATCTTGTTCTCCTTTTCTTGGCAGATTTTCTGTGCTTTTATTACCTGGCTTCTATTACTGCAGGCATCTGCTGCCGTCAGCCGGAAATTTCCATGAAAACGCAGCCCTTACTGTCTTTCGGCCTGACAGGATTTGCACCGACAGGCTCTTTCAGGCTCTTTTGCTTACACAAAAATCCCTGGCTGCTCTGACGCAGCCAGGGACGATAATTACCGCGGTTCCACCCTGTTTGCCCCGGACAGGCCGGGCCACTTCATTGCGACGGATAACGGTGTCTGCCGGGCCTGTTCACAGGCCGCTCCGAGCTGGTTTTCCCACTGCCGCCGGTAAGGGACTTCCACCTGACGCCCTCTCTCTGCACCGCCTGATACACTGGTACTCGTTCTCTTCAACGCTTTCTACTGGTTAGTATAACACGGATTTCGGGTTTGTCAACGGAGAACTTTATACCGCTCCCACCAGCTCCCCGATATCCTCCACGCCATAGTGCCTCATATACTCTTCGATTCCCTCGATCACCCGCAGGGCAGCGTCGGGATACATAAAGTTAGCCGTCCCAATGGACACAGCCGCCGCTCCTGCCAGGATAAACTCGATGGCATCCTCCGCCGTCACGATTCCGCCCATTCCGATGACCGGTATCTGAACTGCGTGAGCCGCTTGGTAGACCATCCTGAGCGCGATCGGCTTGATGGCGGGACCGGACATGCCGCCGGTCTTATTGGCCAGGACGAAAGCGCGCCGGTGGATATCGATCTTCATTCCGGTCAGCGTATTGATCAGGGAGAGGATATCCGCCCCTCCTGCCTCCGCTGCCCGGGCCATCTCTGCGATATCCGTCACATTGGGCGAAAGCTTCATGATCACCGGCTGCCTGGCCTTTTTCTTGACCTGGGCCGTGATATGCTCCACAGCCTTCGGGTCCTGTCCAAAGGCGATACCGCCCTCCTTTACATTGGGACAGGAAATATTGATCTCCAGAAGGTCCACCGGCTCATCGGCCAGACGCTCCACTACTTCCAGATAATCCTCCTCGGTCTTTCCGCAGACATTGACAATGATTTTCGTGTCAAACTGCCGCAGATAGGGGATGTCCCTCTGACAAAAGACGTCGATGCCCGGATTTTGCAGGCCGATGGCATTGAGCATTCCTCCGGTTACTTCCGCCACTCTGGGCGTCGGATTGCCCTCCCAGGGAATATTGGCCACCCCCTTGGTTACCACGGCTCCCAGGCGATTCAGGTCCACATACTCGCCGTACTCAGCGCCGGAGCCAAAGGTGCCGGAAGCCGTCATCACCGGATTTTTCAGCACAACTCCCGCCAGATTTACGCTTGTATTCACAGCTCCACCTCCCTCGCCTCAAATACGGGGCCATCCTTGCAGACTCTCTTGTTGTGGACGCCGGTGTGCTCATCTACTTCCTTCGACTGGCAGACGCAGGCCAGACAGGCTCCGATGCCGCAGGCCATCCTCTCTTCCAGAGAAAGATAGCAGAGGATCTGCTTCTCCAGGGCGTATTCCTTGACCGCCCGCAGCATGGGCGCAGGGCCGCAGGCATAGATCACCTGAGCCTCCAGCCCCTTTTGCCGAATGGCATCTAATACGTTTCCTCTGACTCCCGCGCTTCCATCCTCGGTAGCCGCCTCCACGCGGGCATGGGGCGCAAATTCCTCGCTCAGGAAAAGCTCCTGGTCTCGATAGCCTAACACCGCCGTCTTCTGCCCCGGCAGTCTCTTGGCCAGCTCCAAAAGAGGCGGGATGCCAATCCCTCCGCCGATTAACAGAGCGCTTTCCTCCCGGATCGGAAAACCGTTGCCCAAGGGGCCCATCAGCCTCACTCTCTGACCCGCTTCCCACTGGGCAAATTCTCTGGTGCCGGCGCCGGCCGTCCGATAGACCAGACGAATCCTGGTTCCTTCTATTTCACACAGACTGATGGGCCGGGGCAGAATCCTCGCGCCGTCCTCGCAGTACACGGTGACAAACTGACCGGGACGGGCCCCGGCCATCTCCTCCCCGGCCTCGATCCACATGTCGTAGATTCCCGTCGCCAGCTGTCTCTGGGACAGCACAGTTGCCTCGATCTGACTCTTCATTTCTTCCTTTTTCTCCTTTTGCCTCTCTTTAACCCAGAGCGGGAATCACGCGGCGAATCTCCCCGATCATATCCACAGCCGCCTGTCTGGCCGCCTCGGCATAGCCTTCCTCTCCAAAAGAAGCGTACTTCTCCTGCCGGTAAGCCGCGATGATGCCGCGGGAGGAGTTGACAATGGCGCCGGAACCATCCTCATGGAAATAGGGGGCCAGGTCCTCGGCCTTTCCGCCCTGTGCGCCGTAGCCGGGTACCAGAATCATCGTATGAGGCATAATTCCCCGCAGCACCTTGCCCATCTGCGGATAGGTAGCTCCCACCACGGCTCCCACCGGGCTGTATTCGCCTTCGCGAACTTCCTCGCCCCAGGCTGCCACCTTCTCGCCTACCCACTCATAGAGAGGTCTGCCGTCGATCAGACGATCCTGGAACTCTCCGCTGGAGGGATTGGATGTCTTTACCAGGACAAAAATTCCCTTGCCATGCTTTTTGCACACATCCACAAAAGGCTTTACGCCGTCGGTTCCCAGATAAGGATTCACCGTGGAAATATCCTCCGCAAAGGGAGCAAACACATTGCCGCCCACCTTTACCTCGCCCAGATGCGCGTCCGCATAGGCTCCGGAGGTGGAACCGATGTCCCCCCTCTTGATATCGCCGACAACAATCAGTCCTTTCTCATGGCAGTAATCGACGGTTTTTTTATAGACAGAAAGCCCCGGGATGCCAAACTGTTCATACATGGCAATCTGAGGCTTTACCGCCGGAACCAGATCATATATCTGATCCACCAATCCCTTATTGTACTGCCAGACGGCCTGCGCCGCCCCCTCCAGGGTCTCTCCATACTGTGCAAACGCTTCCTGCTTAATCTTCTCTGGAATATAGGAAAGCATGGGGTCCAATCCCACCACCACGGGCGCTCCGAGCTCTCCAATTCTCGCCGCCAGCCGGTTCATCATAAGCCAAAAATCCTCCTACTTATTTTTTCTTTCGTCCTATTGTAGCATAGGGATCTTTCGCTGACAAGAACAATTCCCGGCCTTTTGCGAAAGTCAGACAGACCAGACCCACAAAATCAGCCAGAGCCCAGCCAATGGGCACCGACCACCAGATTCCGGTTACGCCCAGAGCCGGGATTTCCGACAGGACGTAGGCTAAAACGACGCGGGTTCCCAGAGACAAAACCGTCAGCACCACCGACATAAAAGGCCGTCCGATGGCCCGGTACAGACCGTAGAGAAGGAAGAGACAGCCAATCCCGCAGTAAAAAGCCCCCTCGATATGCAGATACCGCACTCCCTCGGCGATTATTTCCGTTTCATGGGGCTCCACGAACAAAAGCATCAGCGGCCGGGCAAAAATCCAGACCAGGACAGAGACGGCCGCGCTGAAAATCATGCTGACAGCCACAGCTCCCTTTAGCCCTGCCCGCAGACGTTCCCGGCAGCCCGCTCCATAATTCTGGGCAATAAAAGTAGAAAAAGCGTTGCCAAAGTCCTGCACCGGCATATAGGCAAAGGAATCGATCTTCACCGTGGCCGCAAAGGCAGCCATCACAGTGGGGCCAAAGCTGTTCACCCTTCCCTGCACCATCAGAATTCCAAAATTCATCACCGACTGCTGCAGACAGGTCAGCAGGGAAAAGCTTCCGATTTCCTGCACGCTCTTCCACCGTATCCTGCGATGCTTTTTTTGCGGGCGCAGGGCAGAAAAATGCAGCCAGCCGTAGAGAGCCAGTCCCACGCCGGACACATACTGCGAAATAACCGTGGCCCAGGCAGCTCCTGCCACGCCCCAGCGAAAGCCCACCACAAACCACAGATCCAGAGCGATATTCAGGAAAGCGGAAGCAGCCAAAAAAATCAGAGGCGCCACAGAGTTTCCCACGGCACGCAGGAGGGAGGCAAAATAGTTGTAGAGAAAGGTAGCCGTAATCCCGGCAAAAATAGCGCTCAGATACTCCCGCATCATCTGCTCCACCTCTCCCCCAGGCACCTGCAGCAGCCAAATAATCCAATCCATCGCCAGATAGGAAATTATATTCAAAACCACCGTCAATGCGGCAATCAGCCAGAAAGAGGTCCATATCCCTTCCTTCAGCCCATCTTCGTCCTTCTGGCCAAAGCGGATGGAAAACACCGCGCCGCTCCCCATGGAAAGCCCCAGCAAAATGGAGGTCAGAAAGGTCATCAGGGTATAGGAGGAGCCTACCGCCGCCAGAGCGTTGGGCCCCAGAAACTGCCCAACGATCAGTGTATCCGCCACATTGTAGCACTGCTGCAAAAGATTGCCCAGAATCATCGGCACAGCAAAGGCCAGCATCGTCCGCATCACCGGCCCCCTGGTCAGATCTCCCTTTTGGGCTGCCTGCCCTTCCATGTCCCTGTCCGCGCCCTTCTTCGTCATTTCTGCTTTTCCTTTCTTTTCTTTCTTTTTTCTTCCCGCTCTTTTTCCTTGCTTTCCTTTCGTAAGTTTGCACTTATTATTCGTAATCATTATAACGATCTGCTTTCCTCCTGTCAATTCCTGCATTGCTTTTTGTATCGTCTGCTGATACAATATCTAAAAGAAGCCAAGCAAAAAGCAGGCAAACAGAAAGCAGACAAGCAGAAAGCAGGCATACCTGCCGCAGAAAGGAGCCGTCATGTTTCTGGATGGTCTCGACGAACTGGACCAGAAAATTGTAAATATCCTTATTAAAAACGCCAGATGTTCCTATTCGGAGATCGGCAATGAGGTAGGGCTGTCCCGGGTGGCTGTCAAAATGCGCATTCAGGCTCTGGAAAAACGCGGCATCATCGAGGAATATACCACCATTATCAATCCGCAAAAGCTGGGAGCGGCGGTCTCCTGCTATTTTGAAATCGAGACTCTGCCGGAAACCTTCTCCCAGGTGACGGAAATTCTGTGCCGGAACGAAACCATCACCCAGATCTACCGCGTTACCGGCCGCAGCAAGCTCCATGTCCATGCGGTGGCCGCCGACGCCGCCGAAATGGAACGGCTGATCTGCGATGTCATCGACCATCTGCCGGGCCTTCTGGAGCTAAACTGCAATACCATTTTGTCCCGTATTAAAGATATCAAGGGCCTGCGGCTGTAGCCGCGGCATCAGCCGCCGTCCCTTAAAAGAATTTCAAATATGTACATCAGGAGGTATATGTGAGATGAAAAAACCAAAACACGCACCTGCGGCCAGGGGCCGCGCTCTGCTCCTTGTCATGATTGTAGCCGCAGCTATGGTCCTTGGCGCATGCAGCTTCTCCACCACCATGAGCTACACCTTTACCGTGTCAACCGGAGATGAGATCAAGGTTTCTCTGGATACTACCGACGGCTACTGGCTGGCAGAGGAAGACAGCACCTTCTCCGTAGAAAAGGACGACGAGGTCGTCCTGCAGGGTATTTTTCTGAATGAAGAAATGTACAACGAATATATGGACCGGGCAAAATCCGGCGATATCACCGTAATCTCTGAGGGAAGTCAGGGCGATAACCCCTATTTCTATTACCAGGCAGAGGTAAGCTCCGGCACCACCAATCAAATTCTTCTCTGGATAAACGATTCCCAGACCGGCATTATGCTGGCCAGTCTGTCTCCCCGTGAAGACGTGGAGCCTGCCTTTGAGCGTCTCAGCTTTTCAAAGGAATAAACCTGCCTCATAAAATCCAAGCGCAAACCGATCACAAACGGTCATAGCAGGCGGCGCCCCGGCGCGCCGCCTGGCGCATATGAGAAAAAGAACTTCCGCAGCTGCGGAAGTTCTTTTTCTCAGAGCACGAGACGGGACTCGAACCCGCGGCCCCCACCTTGGCAAGGTGGTGCTCCACCACTGAGCCACTCGTGCAAAAAGCGCCGATCGCTGACGCATGTAATAATATACTATAACCTCTGAGATTTGTCAACAGTTTTTTAAAGCTTTTCCCGGATTCTTTAAAAGGCAGAGGACAGACCCACGGAGCCGCAATATTTGCCCCATGTCTGCCCTCTGCTGCTTAAAAACCCCGGCTGCTTTCCTGCCCCGGGAGGTTTCCCGCTTCTGTAAAACCGGGCCGCCGCTCTCAGCCTACCAGCTCGGTCAGCTGCGTCAGCATATCGTCAAAGAGCTTGGTTGCGGCCTCCACCGGCTCTTTCCGGCTCATATCCACACCCGCCATCTTAAGCAGATCAATGGGATCGGCGCTGCCGCCGCCGGTCAGGAATTTCATATAATCCTTTACGCCCGCCTCGCCCAGCTTCAGAATCCGCTCCGACAAAGCCGCAGCGGCCGAAATGCCGGTGGCATACTGATACACGTAGAAAGGCGTATAGAAGTGAGGAATTCTGGCCCACTCCAGACGAATTTCCTTATCCACCACCATATCGGGACCGAAATATTTTACATTCAGGTCATAGTAAATGCGGTTCAGCTCCTCCGCCGTCAGAGCCTCGCCGGCCTCCGCCTTACGGTGCGCCATCATCTCAAACTCGGCAAACATCGTCTGACGGAACAGGGTTCCCTTGAAGCTGTCCAGAAAATGATTGATAATATAAGCCTTCTGCGTCTCATCCTTGGTATGAGAAAGCAGATAGCGGGTCAGCAGAATCTCATTGCAGGTAGAAGCTACCTCCGCCACAAAAATCAGATAAGAGGCCGTCTGATGAGGCTGATATTTGGTGCTGAAATAGCTGTGCATTGCGTGCCCCATTTCATGGGCCAGCGTAAACATGCTGTCCAGCGTATCCTTGTAAGTCATCAGGACGTAAGGATGTCCTACGGTGCCGCCGCTGCAATAGGCTCCGCTTCGCTTGCCCACATTCTCGCTGGCATCAATCCAGCGATTCTCAAAGCCCTCCCTGAGGGCCGTCAGATACTCCTCTCCCATAGGCTTCAGAGCCTCCAGGATCGTTGCCTTGGCCTCCTCAAAGGATACCTTCATCGTGCACTCCGGAACGATGGGCGTGTACACGTCATACATGTGCAGCTCCTCCACGCCCAGCAGCTTTTTGCGCAGCGCCACATAACGGTACATGGAGGGCAGCGCCTCATGAACCACCTGAATCAGATTGTCATAGACCTCTTCGGGAACATTGCCGGGAGCCAGATACATGGCCCTGGTGGAAGAATAGCCTCTCGCCTTGGCAAAAAAGATCGCCTGCTTAATATTGGCAGCAAAATTAGAGGCTATGGTGTTGGCGAACTGGCCGTAGCTGGAATACATGGACTCAAAGGCCGCCTTGCGCACCTTGCGGTCGCTGCTTTCCAGCAGGCTCGTATAGCGTCCGTGGGTCACCTCGGTCTCTTCCCCGTCCTCGCCGATGATTTTCGGGAAGGTCAGGTCCGCATTGTTGAGCATCATAAAGGTATCGGAAGGGGCGTCGGCCATTTCCGAAGCGCTGGCCAAAAGCTCCTCTACCTCCTGACTGCGCGTATGCTCTCTTTGACGCAGCAGAACCGTGAAATACCGGTCGTACACCTTAAGTCCCGCCTCCTGCGCCCGGTAAGCTTCCAGAGTCTCCTTGGGAATCGCCATGATCTCCGGCTGGGCAAAAGCGCTCGCCTCCTCGGCTCTGGCCACCAGCATCTGAGCCTTCATCCGCATCGTCTGGTAGGTCACGTCCGTCGTATCCACATCCATATTCAGGTGGGCATACATATAGACCTTCTCCAGCTCCATATCCAGTCTGTCCGCAAAATCCAGGTATTCCCTAAGCATCTCGGCCGAATCTCCCAGATGCCCTTTATACTTCTCCACCTGAGAAAGAAGGTTCGCTACCCGCTTATAGTCCTCTTCCCAGGCAGCATCGCTTTCGTAGAGATCTTCTACGGCCCATCTCGCCTCTTTCGGAATCTCGCTTCTTCTTGCCACTTGATCCGCCATTTTGCTATCACTCCTTTTTTATATGCTGTTGGCCTTATGCCATACGCTTTTACTAGCTTACCACGATTTGTCCCGCCTGTCTACGCCCGGCGCACAACAGACAAAATACCCCTTTCCATGCGAATCGAGTGAAACGCGCTTCCGCGCATTTCACTCGCCGCCAGTAATACTATTATTAAAAAATGTTGAAAGGAAGTATCTACTGCTTGTGGCACATCCCGGAGGATGGACAGCAGCCGCAGCTGCCGCCGCAGGAGCAGCCTCCCGCTTTTTTATCCCGGTGCATCTTGCGGATGATCAGGACAACCACCGCCGCCAGGACGGCCGCCACAATAATTGTGGCCAGATTTTCTGCCAAGAAAGCAATCATATTATTATCACACCTTTACTGTTTTGGTAAGCCTTTGGCTTTCCTTATAAGGACGCAAAAGCAAATAGATAAAGAGCGCTGCCGCCGCAAAGGCAGCCACCGTGAAGATACCAAAGCCCCCGCCGGCAAACAGGGTACCCAGCTGATAGATCACCAGGGCTACCAGATAGGCAAAACCGCACTGATAACCGATGGCCCCCAAAAACCACTTGGTATTGTTCATCTCACGCTTGATCGCTCCCATTGCCGCAAAGCAGGGGGCGCACAGCAGATTGAAGGCCAGGAAAGAGTAGCCGCTGAGCGCCGTAAAGGAAGCCGCCATTGTGGCGTATACCGTTCCCTCGGCTCCGCCATAGAGGATGCCCAGCGTTCCCACGATATTCTCCTTCGCCACCAGACCGGTGATCGCAGCCACCGTCGCCTGCCAGTTGCCCCAGCCCAGAGGAGCAAAGATCCAGGCCACGGCATTGCCTATGGCAGCCAGAATGCTCAGATCCAGCTCATCCTCGGAAAGCATCCGGAAGCCGTCCGCCGTAAAGCCGAAGTAAGTGGCAAACCAGATCACGATCGTGGACAGCAGGATGATGGTGCCGGCCTTCTTGATAAAGCTCCAGCCGCGCTCCCACATGCTGCGAAGCACATTGCCCACGGTAGGCCAGTGGTAGGCCGGCAGCTCCATAACAAAGGGAGCAGGATCTCCGGCGAAGATCTTGGTCTTCTTCAGAATGATGCCGGAGCAGATGATTGCGGCGATTCCCAAAAAGTAGGCCGAAGGGGCCACCCAGGAGGCTCCGCCAAAGATAGCGCCGGCTACCATAGCGATGAAGGGAAGCTTGGCGCCGCAGGGGATAAAGGTCGTCGTCATGATGGTCATCCTGCGGTCACGCTCATTTTCAATGGTACGGGAAGCCATAATTCCGGGGATACCGCAGCCGGTACCGATCAGAATCGGAATAAAGGACTTGCCCGACAGACCGAATTTGCGGAAAATACGATCCATAATGAAGGCAATACGGGCCATATAGCCGCAGGCCTCCAGGAAGGCCAGGAAGATAAACAGCACCAGAATCTGCGGCACAAAGCCCAGCACGGCGCCTACGCCGGCCACAATGCCGTCCAGGATCAGCCCCTGCAGCCAGTCGGCGCAGCCGATCGCATTCAGGCCATTCTCCACCAGTACGGGAATACCCGGTACCCAGATTCCGTAATCAGCCGGATCGGGATCTGCATAGCCGTAAGCCTCGCAGACCGTCAGCGCCTCAGCCAGATCCGCCCCCGTGGAAGTCACTTCCTCAGTCGCCAGGGTCTCCTCATCCTCCACCAGATAGGTAGCCTCGGAGGAATCGTCAAACTGAGCGGCAAACTCCGTCAGCGCTGCTTTAGCCGTCTCTTCACTGAAATCCTCGGACTCCGTATCCAGAGCCGCCTCCACATAGGAGGTGTCAATTCCGTTCTCAGACGCCCAGCTGATAAAGCCGTTCACCACCTGAGAGGCCTCTCCAAACTCATCGGCATCCGCCGAGTAGGCGCCGGCGCCGGTCAGATGCCAGCCGTCGCCAAAGACGCCGTCGTTGGCCCAGTCGGTAGCCCAGGTTCCCACTGTGGTTACAGATACATAATACACGAACCACATGATAATTGCAAATATGGGAAGGGCCAAAATCCGGTTGGTCACGATCTTGTCGATCTTATCGGAAACCGTCATGCCTGCCTGACTCTTTTTCTTCAGACAGTCATGGATGATGGAATCAATATATGTATATCTCTCGCTGGTGATGATGCTCTCCGCGTCGTCGTCCATCTCCTTCTCACAGGCTTTAATGTCCTGCTCAATATGGGAAAGCTTGTCGGCGGGAATCCCCATCTTCTCAATGACCTTATCATCCCGCTCAAAAAGCTTGATGGCATACCATCTCTGCTGTTCCTCAGGCATATCATGAAGAAGGAATTCCTCAATGTGAGCAATGGCATGCTCGACGCTGCCGGAGAACTTGTGCTGCGGAATGGATCTTTCCTTGCTCTGGGCCGCCTTTACGGCAGCCTCGGCCGCTTCCGTCACGCCCGTCCCCTTGAGAGCGGAAATCTCATAGACCGGGCAGCCCAGAGCCTTTGACAGATTAGCGATATTAATCTTATCCCCGTTTTTCTTTACCACGTCCATCATATTGACGGCAGCCACAACGGGAATGCCCACCTCTACCAGCTGCGTGGTCAGATACAGGTTTCTCTCCAGGTTCGTACCGTCGATGATATTGAGAATCGCGTCGGGGCGCTCATCAATCAGATAGTTTCTGGCCACCACCTCTTCCAGCGTATAGGGAGAGAGAGAATAGATACCGGGCAGATCGACCACCGTGACATCTTTGTAGTTTTTAAGCCGGCCTTCCTTTTTCTCCACCGTGACACCGGGCCAGTTCCCTACAAACTGGTTGGAACCGGTCAGTGCATTGAACAGCGTGGTCTTTCCGCAGTTCGGATTTCCTGCCAGTGCAATTTTAATCGACATTTTTCATATCTCCTTTTCGGTTTGTCTTTCCTAACTTCACCCTCAAACGAAAGGGGTCGCCGCGACGGCCCCGCCCATAAAATACCCGTCCCGCAGGCCTGTTCTATTCCACCGCGATCATATCCGCGTCAACCTTGCGCAGGGACAATTCATATCCTCTCACCGTAACCTCCACCGGATCTCCCAGAGGAGCCACCTTGCGGATATAGATCTCTACGCCCTTGGTGATGCCCATATCCATAATACGGCGCTTCACCGCGCCCTCGCCGTTAATCTTGACGACACGGACGGTCTCGCCGCATTTTGCTTTCCTTAAAGTTTTCATCTCCGCCTCTCCTTCCTTTTCCTGCTGTCGCCCACATCTGCATGAGCTCCCGGCGTCCCACGGGGGGACTGCCCGTTATTGCCCACAGTCCTTGCGCCGCGCTTTTGCGCTGCATTCTCAGACCATGATTTTCATCGCCATCTCCCGGCTGATCGCCACACGGGATTCTTTGATCTTTACAATCACATTCCCGCTGATCTCTGAAACCACCGACACCTGCGCGCCGGCTACAAAACCCAGATTTTCCAGGAACTGTCTGACATCCGGATTGCCCCCGACCTTCTTAATCAGGTTTTCCTCTCCAGTTCTAGCCATGGTAAGCGGCATCATTTGTCACCCTTCCCTTTCTGTCAAGCCTTTTTGTCTCTGCCGATTCCGCTGCCCCGGCAGTGGAAGTTAGTGTTTTCTAACCTTTAACCAGATTAGCACTGACTAACCATTTTGTCAATATGAATTTTTAAAATTTTCCCTCCATTTTACGAAACGGCCAGAGGAGACACCAAAAGACGCCCAGACCGCTTACCTTGGTCATGGGCGTCTTTCCGCCTTATCAGCCGATTAGGCTGATTTTCTTTTTACAGTGGTACTAATCACAAAATTATTTGCCGAGGGACTCAGCGATCTGCTCCGCTGCATAGCGGCCCGTGTTGGCAGCCCAGGAAATGCCGACTCCCGCACCGGGATACTGACGGGTAAAGGCGTTGCCGGCAATCAGCTCTCCTACGCCGTACAGGCCCTCGATCGCCTGGCCTTCTCCATCCAACACCTGGCAGTTCTCATTCACTTCAATGCCGGGAATGGTGCCAAAGGTACGCAGCACCGCTTTCTCAATATAGAAGGGGGCCGTCTCCACCTTGGTGGCGAGCTCCGCAGACAGGGAATACTCGGCTGCCGGGATTTCCTCTCCGGCATCGGCGGCCGCATTGTAAGCCTCCACCGTAGCCAGCAGGTTCTCCACATCGATACCATTGTCGGCAGCCAGCTCTTCCAGCGTATCGTATTCCTTTACGTAGCCCTTCTCAATCTTCTCCTGGATTGTCTCCATATCCGCATAGGAAGAATCGGCAATCAGATAGGCCGCCTGATCCGTCTGCTGGGAAACAGCGCGCTGCAGAACATATTTCGGCTCGCCTTCTCCGATAAAGCGCTCGCCCTCCTGGTTTACCATGAAGTAAACGCCGATCAGATCCGAGCCGTCGGGGGCCACGATGGAGCCCATGCTGCCCTCGCCCACTACCTTGGTGCCGAACTGAGCCGTCATCGTAATGCCGTCTCCGGTGGCTCCTGCATTGGTGGAGAAATAGCCGTCCGCAAACTCAGGCAGATACTCCTCCATATACTCGCTGCTGCTGCCAAAGCCTGCGCGGCAACTCTCAGCTGCTCTACATCCTGCAGCTGTCCATGCTCTTTTTGTAAAATCTCGCCCCGGCCGACTTTGCCGGGACCTGTCCGCCCTGCACTCCGATCTGGTCACTGGTGCCAAAGCCCCGCCAGCTCCTCCACGGGCACCTGCCCCGGAGCGGAGGCTCGGCCCAGACAGCCGAAGGTAACCGCCGAGCCGAACCGTTCCGCCTGCGTGCGGCTTCTTTTGCCCAGCTCGCCCATAGCGATTGCAATCACCGGATGGCCGGTACGTACCGACGCCTCCCGTCCGGCCATGCGCAGCCTTTCCACGTCGGCCTCCTCCCTTGGCATTACCGCCAGTTTCAAAATGTCCGCCCCCCAGCAGTCCAGAGTGAGAAGCACATCCCGCATCCGGCTGGTCTCAGGCGTTTTCTGAAAATCATGACAGGAACCCACGATATGCCGGCCCAGGCTGTGGGCCGCCCCCACCAAGGTCCGCATAACGTTTTCGCCGGCCCGCAGCTCCACATCGGCCAGATCTGCGGCCCCGCTCTCCAGCGCGCAGTAGTTGAGCCACAGATAATCCCGCAGAGACAGATCGCACAGACCTGCCCCGCCCTCTTCTCTCGTGCGGAAGGTAAACAAAAAAGGCATGTCTCCGATTTCTCTCCTTATGGAAAGCAGGAGGCTTTGCACCTTTCGCCGGTCTGCTCCCTCCTCATAACAGTCCGCCCGCCATTCCAGCAGATCGGCCGCAGAATTGCCGGCCTCTCTGGCGGCTCGCAGAATCTCTTCTCTGGAAGTCTCCGCCACCGGAACGCAGATCTTTGGCATTCCTTTTCCGATTTCCAGTCCCCGCACTCTCACCACTTCTGTGCTTACCATTTTTTCCATATCACACCTCGATTTTTCAGCTGCTGCGGCCTTCGCGCTCCTGCATCGCAAGCTGCATTATGCTTCAAACACAGGCGTTCCTGCCACAATCGTGACCTTGACTCTCCCATGAACTCTGCGGCCGTGAAAAGGAGTGTTTCTGCCCTTGGACGCAAAGCTCTCTTTATCAATCGTATATTCCTCCTCGGGATCGATGACCGTCACGTCGGCCTGCGCTCCCTCGCAAAGCGTTCCCCGGTCAATCCCCAGGATACGGGCCGGATTAAAGCTCATCTTCTCCGCCATCTGCATCGGGGTGATAACACCCGGACGGACCAGCTCGCTGACCGTCAGAGCCACCGCCGTCTCCAGCCCCACAATTCCGCAGGGCGCCTCCCGCATCCCCTTGGCCTTCTCAAACTCGGCATGAGGAGCGTGATCCGTGGAAATGCAGTCCAGCGTCCCGTCTGCCAGTCCCCTTTTGATCGCCTCCACATCGGCGGCCGCGCGCAGCGGCGGAGCCATTTTAAAGTTGGCGTCCGTTCCGTCCACCGCCTCGTCGGTCAGGGTAAAATGATGGGGACAGGCCTCGCCGGTCACCGGCAGGCCGATCTTCTTTGCTGCGCGCAGCAGCTCCACGCTGCCGGCTGTGGAGCAGTGGCACAGGTGCAGTCTGGCTCCCGTCTCCTCCGCCAGCAGAATGTCTCTGGCCGCGATGATATCCTCCGCTCCGTTGCAGAAGCCGGGAAGTCCCAGGCGCCTCGACACCTCGCCGTCGTTCATCACGCCGCCGGCCTGCATTCCCTTGTGCTCACAATGGGCCAGCGTCACCAGGTTAAGCTCTGCCGCCAGCTCCATTCCCCGCCTGCACAGGGCCGCATCCATCACCGATTTGCCGTCCTCGCTGACCGCCCCGATTCCCTCAGCCTTCAGAGCCGCCATGTCTGTCAGCTCCTCTCCTGCCAGTCCCTTTGTCACTGCGCCCACCGGTATCACCTGCACCGGCGACACTCTGGCCGCCTTCTCCCGGATATAGGCTATCGTCTCGGGGCTGTCCGCCGCCGGCGATGTATTCGCCATGCAGCAGATGGTGGTAAAGCCTCCCCTGGCCGCCGCCCGGCCGCCGGTCTCGATATCCTCCTTATACTCCTGTCCCGGATCTCTCAGATGGACGTGGAGATCGATGAGGCCTGGCATCACATAGCAGCCCCGCGCATCGATGACGCGGCAGCCGGTCTCTGCACCGTCCGGATTTTCTCCCTGTCCTTTTTCCTGTCCCTCCCGCCATTCTTCAGGCATACAGATTTTTTCTATTTTTCCGTCCCGAATCCACAGATCTCTCACGCCGTCCAGGCCCGTGGCCGGATCGAGCACTCTCCCTGCGCGAATCCAGATTGTATCCGTATTTGTACCAGAATTCGTATTCGTCTCCATCGTTCATTCCCTCCAGATTGCTGCACAAATATTCCTATTTATTTCTTGTTATCATCATACCAAAAAACAGACGGGAAAGCCAGGCAAAAAAAGGGAGGATGTCCCAAGAGTTATGAAATAACTCGAGAGACAGCCTCCCAGTCGCATTTTATGCAAGATCCTCCCCGTTTGAGGCAATTACCTTTTTATACCAGTAAAAAGAATCCTTGGGCGTCCGTTTCAGCGTTCCGCTGCCGTAATCGTCCTGATCTACGTAGATGAAGCCGTAGCGCTTCTTCATCTCGCAGGTAGCGGAGCTGACAATATCGATGCAGCCCCACATCGTGTAGCCAAATACGGGAATCCCTTCCTCCACCGCCTTTTTCATCTCTGCGATATGAGCCCGCAGGTAGTCGATGCGATAGGGATCATGGACGCTTCCGTCCTCCTCCACATGATCCATGGCCCCCATACCGTTCTCCGCCACGAACAGAGGCTTCTGATATCTCTCATAGAGCTGCATCAGGCTGATGCGCAGGCCCAGCGGATCGATCTGCCAGCCCCAGTCGCCGGATTTCAGATAAGGATTCTTGCCTCCCACATGGAGATTGCCGGGCACCAGCTCCACATCGTCTCTGGTGGAGGTGACAAAGGAATTGTAATAGCTGAAGGATACAAAATCCACCGTATTTTCCTTCAGAATCTTTTTTTCCTCCTCGGTCACATGGATCTCGATTCCCTCCCGCGCCAGCTTCGGGAAGAACCAGTAGGGGTACTCTCCTCTGGCCTGCACGTCGATGGCCAGATAGCACTCCCGGTCCATCTCAAGCACATTGAGGAAATCGTTGGGGTCGCAGGTATAAGGATAATTGGTGTGCTTCGTCCCCATGCAGCCCATCCATGCGTCCGGAACCAGCTCATGGAGCAGCTTTGTAGCCAGAGCGCTTGCCACCAGCTGATGATGCAGGGCCTGATAGAGAATGCTGTACTTTTTATCCTCCGTCAGCGTCTCCTGAATGATGCCCGCCGATTTCAGCGGATGGCGGATAATGCTGTCAATCTCGTTGAAGGTAAGCCAGTATTTAACCCGGTCGCCGAAACGCTCAAAGAGAACCCGGCAGTATTTCAAAAAGAGGTCGATGACGACGGGATCGGCAAAACCATTGTATTTCTTGGCCAGCGCCAGAGGAAAATCATAGTGATTAATCGTCACCAGAGGCTGTATTCCCGCCTTCACCAGCTCGTTTATCATGTCGTCGTAAAAGGCCAGCCCCGCCTCGTTGGGCTCCTCTTCCTCCCCGGTGGGAAAGATTCTGGTCCAGGCGATGGAGAAACGAAATACCTTAAAGCCCATCTCCTTAAACATGGCGATATCATCTTTGTAATGATAGTAAAACTGACAGCCCCGGCGTTTCGGATATTTTTTCAGATCGTCGTCCTGCTCCGCCGCCAGAATTCTCTCGTAGGGCACATCGTTTAATTGATTATAGGTAAAGCGGGTGGGATTTTCCACATACTGCTCGATATCCGCTACCGAAAGGCCCTTGCCGCCTTCCCGGAAGCCGCCCTCCGCCTGGTGGGCGGCGATAGCGCCGCCCCACAAAAAATCCTTCGGGAATCCTTTCTCCATACTCACTCTGCCGCCTCCTTTGCCGCCAGGGCTTCCTTTTCAGCCTGCTTGTTGGCCATAATTACGAAGGGGGTGTACAGGGCTACAGCCACCACGAAGCAGATCACCACCGTCACCATGGCCTGCCAGGAACCAGAGTAACCTACAAAGGTGTTTACAAATACCGGCAGACCCACCGGACACTCGATAACCGCGCAGGGCATAAAGCCGATCTGCGTGGAGATATAACCAATCAGAGTGGTCACCAGAGGCACGATGATAAAGGGAATGCCAAGCACCGGGTTTAATACGATGGGCAGGCCATAGATCACCGGCTCATTGATGCCAAAGATGGAGGGAACCAGACCCAGCTTGGCCACAGCCCGGTAATCCTCTCTCTTGGAGAAAATCAGGATGGATACCAGAAGAGCGATGCAGTAGCCGGCTCCGCCTAATACCACAAAGCTGCCCCAGAAGGATTCTGTAAAGAAATTAGTGGCGACGCCTCCGGCCTCCACTGCGGCAATATTGCCAGCCAAAGCCGCAATCAGGAAGGGGCTGCGAATTGCTCTGGTAGCCATGCCGCCATGGATGCCCAGCACCCACAGAAGGTTCATAACAAACACCATGATCAGCGCGCCGGCAGGGCTCTGGGCCACGCCTTCCAAAGGCTTCTGGATCAGCGTGTAGAACAGATCCGGCAGATATTCTCCGGTAAAGACCACAAAGGCGCGGCCGATCACGGAAATCACCACCACAATGATGGCCACCGGGATTAACAGGTTAAAGGAGGTGGCGATCATCGGCGGAACGCTGTCGGGCATCTTGATTTTCAGCTTGTCCGAGCGCATCAGAAGGGTCAGAAATTCGATGCACAGAATGCTGCCGATAAAGCCGATCAGCATGGTGCTGGCCCCGATGCTGCCGCTGGGCAGAAGATTGGTAATGGTCACGGTCTCTTCTCCCACCGTAGCGGAGGCAGAGGTATTGATAATGGTAATAAAGCTTACAAAGGCCGTCAGCGCTCCCTGCAGCTTCGGAATCTTATTCTTGCCGGACATCAGATAGCCGGTAAAGAAGACCAGTCCCAGGGTCATACAGGAGACGCAGGCAAAATTGATCACGCTGAACACCGGCGTCAGGAATTCGCCAAAGGCCGTATCCGTAAGCCCCGCCGAGGAAATCAGCGTGTTGAACAGCGAGGCGAAGGAGCCGATAATCATCATCGGCAGGAAGGTGAGCAGAGCGTCTTTGATTACACTTAAATATTTGTTGCTGTCGAGCTTACCCGCCCAGGCCAGCATTTTATCGGTCAGCTTTTCCATTTAATTTTCCCCCTTGTATAATTTTTCCGCATATGCCAGTACCGCAGCCCCGTCGCAGCGGCCGTAATCTACCGGACGGATGGCGTCTACCTTGGCCTTGTCTCCGTAATTCTTCTTAAAATTCGCCAGCATGTGCCGCACCTGAGGACCTAAAAGCAGCACGTCGCACTTGTCAATTTCCTCGTCCACGGACAGATAATCAATGGCCCAGATTTTGTAGTCCTTGCCCTGATCTGCCGCAGCCTTCTGCATTTTTGCCACCAGCAGGCTGGTCGAAACCCCCTGCGCACAAGTCAACATAATATTCATGGTTATTCCTCCTCTTATTTGCAAGCGCTCCCTCTCTCCTCCTGTGCGCACTTAGATCGGAAGGGAAATGAGCGCAGGACTGTCCTGATTCATACTTTTCCGGCGGATAAGGTACGCCGGCCGGCCGTTTACGGCCTGTCTTTCTTCAATTCGTCAAGCATTTGATACAGCCGTATAAACTCCTGAGCATTGTCCCTGGCCATCAGGGCCATGGTCAGATGATCCTGGGCATGTACCAGAACGATATTCAGCTCCACATGATCTCCGGCCGCCTCCTTCTGGATCATCTCAAACTGCAGATCGTGGGCCTCATGCATCTCCCGGTCGCAGTCTGCCAAAAGGCTGTCCGCCTTCTCATAATCTCCTTCTCTGGCAGCCTCTACCGCCATCATCGCAGCGCTCTTGGCATTGCCCGCCTTCAAAATCAGCTGAAAAGCCTTCTCGTAATCTCTCTCATCCATTTCTCTCTTCCTCCATTGAAATTTGTGTTTCTATCCGGGCCAGCTCTCCGACAAACCACCGATAATCTCTTCGCCGGATCAGCCCATGAATCAAAGATCTGTCCATCAAAAACTGCATCGTCACCTGGAAAAAGCGCTGCAGCTTCTTGTCCTTCTCCTTCTCAATCGACAGCAGGAAAACGATCTGTACTTCCTCGTCGCTCCAGAGAATCGGCCGCTCCAGCACCGCCACAGAGGCCCAGGTTTTGTCGCTCATGGCCTCATAGGAATGAGGCAGGGCCACCAGACCGCCGAAATCGGTTTTGGCAAGGGCCTCCCTCTTTAAAACGGATTGGTAAAACGCCTCGGGCAGCCCCTTCTTCTCGCAGAGCCGGCCGCACATCAGCCGAAGCACCTCGTCTCTGTCATCCGCTTTGAGGCAGGGCCAGAAGAGTTCTTCATCGTAGCTGGAGATAATCCCGCTTTCCGCCGTCTCCTCCAGCGCGTGACGCACCTTCCTTTTGTCGCCCTCCTCCAGAAAGAAGCGCACCTCCTGAATGGGGATCGGCACCGGAAAATCAATGGGCACCGTGGTAAAAATATAGTCAAAGCCTTCAAAACCCATGGAACGCAGCTGGTTGATATCGCAGGTTTCCACTCGGTTTAAATACCGCCCAAATTCCTGACGGTACCGATATTTCATAAGCTCCGCGCTGCCATGGCCGGAAGCGCAGACCAGCAGAATATTTTTCTTCTCGATCTCCGCCTTCCTTCTCTCCAGCGCCAGAGCGAAAAGCAGGGCGAAATAACCGATCTCATCATCCTTCAGCTTCTTTTCAAAATGCTGTTCCACCGCGATCACCCCCTGGGCCGCCATGGCGTAGGCCAGGGAATATTTCTCCTTTATCTCCCGCAGCAGAGGATTTTTCATATTCAGATTGTGCAAAAGACGTACGCCCAGGGGAATAATATGCAGGCTCAGAGACATCCGCAGCTCCAAATCATCGGTAAAATCGTAGCTGAAGCCCTGGCGCACCAGCTCCAGAATCCTTCCCACCAGCTCGCTGACCTCCTGGGAAATAACCAGATTGCCGTTTTCGCCGTGCAGCGCCTGCTTGCCTGCCAGATGAATCGCCACATAGGCCACCTCCGATGGCGGAAAGGTAAGGTCGCAGATCCCTTCAATGGCTTCCACAATCTCTCTGGCCGCCGCATATTCCCTGCGCCCGTCCTGCATCCATTCCTCCTCCCCGCAGTCCACAAAGCAGTCCTCGCGGATTCGCTCTATGGCCACCTCAATGTGGAGGATCAGGTTGCGGATGGCTACGTCGGACATGGAGAGCTTGTTTTTCTCCAGGCACTTTAACACACAGGCCGTAATTCTGTCCTTCTGCTTATCGCCCTCGTCCTTTCCCAGGCCGCGGCCCGCTATGCACAGGCGGATATTGAATTCCTCTCCCTCTACGCAGATTCCGTAACCCGGCCTGCGTCCCAGCGCAAGATCGTAAGCCTTCAGGATTCGCTCTACTTCTTTTAATTCCCGCGAAAGCGTTTTCTTGGAAATATAGAGCTCCTCGCTGACCTCATCCAGCTTGATGTAGCGTTTCCTGCCCAGCAGCTGGCGAAGCAGGTAATTCACCCGCTCCGCGGAGGTGGCCGGCAGCCGGTCCTTCCCGGCGCAGCGCAGAAGCTCGCTCAGTTTTTCTTCATCCGTAATCGCCAGAATATATCCCATCCGGTGTCTGGACTCTACCAGGGCTCCCTGACCCTCCAGCTCTTCATTGAGTTCCCGGATCAAAAGCCGCACCGTCTTGGTGCTCATCTGAAGTTCTCCTGCCAGCTCTTCTCCGGTGTGATATCCCGGCTCCCGCAAAAGCTCAAGGAGTCTGTAATGCTTCTCTGTCATCGAATCTCTTCCCTGTTTTCTTCTTCTGCCTTTTTTCTTGTTGTACCTTTTCCTTTGTTGTGCCTTTATTGTATCATTTGTCCTCTCCGATCTCCATTGCCAAAATTTCCGTTTAACCTTCCGCCTTGAGGGAAAATGTTGTCCGAAATTTCCACACAAAAAGCCACACCCAAAAAGGCGTGGCTCTTATAAATAACCGCAAACGGTTTGCATATTTTCCATGAAAACCATTCATGAAAGTCTGCAAAATCAAGATACCGGCCGGGCCGTCTCCTGCCATTCTTCCTTCGCCAGCCGGCACACATGCTCTACGCGGCTGTCCCCAAGGAGAGTCGGGCAGTCCTCCACCGTATGGTGATAGCGGAATCCGCATTTCTCCATGGCGCGCCGGGATTTTTCATTGCCGTCAAAGTAAGCGCACCAGAGCGCAGTACAGTTAAGTTCCTCAAAGCAGCGCTCGATCAGGCGGCGCACGGCTTCGGGAGTCAGCCCCTGTCCCCAGTAGGGAACGCCGATCCAATAGCCGATCTCCGCCTCTCCCTCTCCCATATCACGGTTGCCTTGGGGCGCCATCATAATCCCTGCGCATCCCACCGGCCGGCCTGTGCTTTTCAGTACCATGGCGTAACTCTCCGGGGCCGACAGGACCGTCCGGATAATCTCACGGCTGTTCTCCACACTGGTATGAGGCTGCCAGCCGGCCGCAGGTCCCACCCGATCGTCTTTTGCGTAAAAATAAAGATCCTCCGCGTCCTCCTCCGACCAGGGACGCAGGATCAGACGCTCTGTCTCCAGCTGCATCATTCACTCCCCCTTTGCTCTTCTCAGTTAGGGAGATTATACGGTCCTTCCATAGAAAAGTCAACCCTGCTATTCCCCTTGCGCGCACTGCCTCAGCCTTCCAGCTTGCTCACAAAATCGGTCATAACCTCCGATACCCTGATCTGCTGGGGACATACCGCCTCGCAGCTGCGGCAGCCGATGCAGGCGTTCGGACGCTTGTCCTCCGGAACCGCCGACAGAGCCATCGGAGCGATGAAACCTCCCTGGGTAAAGCTGTGCTCATTGTACAGAGCTAACAGGGACGGGATATCCAAACCCTGCGGGCAGTGGGATACGCAGTAATGGCAGGCCGTGCAGGGTACCGTCGCTTGCTTCGTCATTCCATCGGCGATGGACAGAAGCGTATCCATCTCTTCTTTATTCAGCGGCCTGTCCTCCTCGAAGGTGCGGATGTTTTCCTGCATCTGCTCCATATTGGACATGCCGGAGAGCACCATTTTCACCTCCGGAATGGTCTGCAGAAAACGGAAGGACCAGGCCACCGTCTTTTCATCGGGGCGAAGGGCATGAAGTCTCTCCTCATCCGCCGCAGCCAGGGAGACCAGGCGTCCGCCGCGCACCGGTTCCATCACCCATACCGGAATACCGTACTGCTTTAAGAGCTCCACCTTGCCCTTGGCGTCCTGGAAGGTCCAATCCAGGTAATTCAGCTGAATCTGGCAGAATTCCATATCCTTGCCGTAAGCTTCCAGGAAACGCTTCATCACATCCACGCTGCCATGGGCCGAAAAACCAAGATGACGAATCCTTCCCGCCTTCTTCTGCTCCATCAGATAAGAGTGGATGCCATAGCTCTCATCCAGATAAGCGTCGATGTTCATCTCGCATACATTGTGGAATAAATAGAAATCAAAATATTCCACCTGACATTTCTCCAGCTGCTTTTCAAAGATCTCCTTCACCTTGCCCATATTGGACAGGTCGTAGCCGGGAAACTTCGTCGCAAGGTAAAATTTCTCCCGAGGGTAGCGGGCCAGGGCCTTTCCCATTACCAGCTCCGAATTGCCGCCGTGATAACCCCAGGCCGTATCGTAATAGTTGATCCCGTGAGCCATGGCATAATCCACCATCTCAAAGGCTTTCTGCTCGTCGATCTTTCCGTCGTCGCCCTCCACCACCGGCAGACGCATGGCTCCCATGCCCAGCCCGGACAGCTTCAGATTCTGGAATTCTCTGTAGATCATACTTTCTTCCTCCTGTCAATCTGTTTGGTTTTCGAATCATTTCTGATTATACCAATTAGAGCTGACTCCAAGTCAAGCCCCCTGCCTCTTATCTCTGCCTCTACCGTCCGGCCCTGGCGAAATAATCCGACAGCACCTGACGGATATGGTAATACCGCCTGGCATAGGAATTGTCAATCCGAATCAGCTCCATTGCGTGATCCCGGCAGATTTTCTCCTTTTTCCGATCCCGGCGGCGCACCGCCTCGTCCTCCAGATGTTCTCTGCCGTCCAGCTCGATGACTAAAATCGGCAGCTCCCTGCCATCGTAATCCCTCTGATACACCACAAAATCAAACTGACCGGTATAAAACAAATCCGAATAGGGCGTATTATCCTGAAATACCTGTTTGACCGGCACCTCCCGCTTTACGCTGCACCGGCCCGCCCCGTTTAAGATATTGTCCAGGGCCGTGCTCAGACTCTCCAGAAATGCCTCTTCCGTTCTGGTGCTGTAGGGCTTGACTCCCAGCGCGCGGGAATGGGTCTGGCGGGGCGTCACCTGGGTCTGTCCGTTTTCCTTCACATACTGCACCAGCTCGTAGAGATCGTCGCCGTCCCCTGGCCCGCCGCTTTCTTCCCCTTCGCCGTCTGTTTTCAGCCCGGCCTGCGCCGCCGCATGAAGCCGCTCGATATTGCGGGAGCTGCCCACCATCACCAGCTGCTGCCTGGCCCGGGAGGTGGCTACGTTGATCAGCTCCTTATTATTCTTCAGCCAGTCATAGGTCCCCGGACCGGTCCGGTCGGTCAGAGCCAGAGAAAAAAGGATCACATCCTTTTCATCTCCCTGAAAGGCATGGACGGTGCCGCAGGAAGCATTGTTCACCCCTCGCGCCTTCAATTCCTGCTGGATACAGTCCTTCTGATTCACGAACGGCGTAATGATTCCGATCTTTTTGTCCGGGTTGCGGGCCGCATACTCCGCCGCCCAGGCCGCCTCCTCCGGAGCGCAGTTTTTCATCTCGCTGCCGGCGCTTTTGACCTCCACATAGACCAGAGGGTGAGCCGACTGGACGGTGCTGTCCACCTTGAGCTTGCTGTTATAATACTTTTTGTTGTTAAACCCGATAATCCGGCGATGACACCGGTAGTGGTGAGCCAAAAGCGTCTCCTCGCTGACCGAATCACTGGCCAGATAGGTTTTGTAAATAGAATTCTGTCTGTAGTCGTATTCCTCGGACACATGATAGCGCCCGCGCAGGATCTCATTGGTTCGGGGGTCCAGCTGAATAACCGGCCGCAGCTGCTGAGGATCTCCCACTAGCATCAGACTCTTTCCCCGCAGCACCGGAATCAGAGACATGGCCACGTTGCACTGACTGGCCTCGTCGATAATCGTCATATCAAAGTGCGGCTGGGGCTCTGCCAGCTTGTGGGCCCCAATGCAGGTAGTCAGCACCACTGGAAATATCTTCAGGAAATTTTTCAGATTTTCCGTCTCCGACAAATATTTTTCAAAACGGTCCACCCGATTTTCCGTTTCGGAAAAAATCAGATCCTTCAGGACTGCGTTTTCAGGCCGGTCCAGTCTCTGGATATGGCGGGCCGACTCATAATAAAAATAGCTGAACAGATATTTCTGGTCGTCCGGCAGCAGCCTTAAGGCCTCCTCGGTAGAAAACTCGCCCAGCTGCCTGCGCCTCTTCTCCAGCCGCACCCGCTGGCGGTCATGGATATCTGCATACAGATTAAAATGGCGGCTCTGCGTCTGCTCCAGCTTGTCCATGGCATCGGACCTCTCCTGCAAATCCATCGCTTCCTCGTAGCGCTTGAGAAGAGAGGTCAGCTCTCTGAGCTTGCCCTCCTCCAGTTTTTTGTTCCGGTCCAGGCTGTCTTCCAGCACCCGGATTTTGCCGGCCTCCAGATAGAGCTCCTTCATCCGTTCCAGAGCTTCCTCTTCCTTCTCCCGGTTGCCCAGACGCACCGCCGGAAACGGAATATGCCCCCGGAAGCACTCCAGACGGGCAAGCTCCTCATAGACGCCGTCCACCGGATGATTGTTGTAGGAGGACACCAGGACGGTCCTCCCATTAAAGAAAGCCGTCGTAACTGTGTTGATAATGGTACTGGTCTTGCCGGTACCCGGAGGCCCCTGAACATAGGCCAGCGGATACTTCATTCCATTATAAATAGCCAGAAGCTGATCCAGATTTACCCGGCGGTTTAACAGGGCGAAGGGATAGTCCTTACGCCGCACCGGCTTCTCTGTCAGCTCGCCGAAGAAGGCCCGCACCGGATAGGGGATGTCCTTCTCTCCATTGGCATAAAGACGGGTAACCGCTCCGTACTCTTCGTCCAGATCCACCTGCATGTCCCGGCCCACCGCCAGGACATAGGGCAGGTCGTTGACATACATGCTGTGGGGCCTGCGGGCGGCAATGCAATCCTTGATCCTCTCGATATTTTTCTCAAAATGCTCCAGCAGCCGGTAATCCTCCGCATCCAGAAAGCTGCGGATACTCTGTTTTCTCTCCGCCAGCTGATATTCATAGCAGACCGTAGCCTCTCTGGCCGGACGCAGCACGCTTCTTCGCACGTCAAAAAGAAGCCTGCGGTAAGCCAGGACATACAATCCCCGGGAGGTATTTACACTGAGAAGATTAAGCCCCAGCTCCACCTGCTTCATCTGCTTCATCTCGCCGGTCTTTTTGTCCCGACCAAACTCTTCTACCAGAGCGGCAAACTGCTCTACGGACAGATGGTATTCCCCTTCCCGCTGAAGACTCTCTCCCAGTGCCACATCGTCCAGCTTTCGCAGGAGAGAATATTCTGTATAGTAGGGCGTCGTATCCATGCGGCTGCACTGGGCCAGATAGTCGAGTATTTTCAGATTGGCCACATTTCCGAATATGTCTCTGTATTTCTCTGGGTAACGGCAGATATCTCCGATCAGCTCCTGATTCCGCTCTTCATAGGTTCCTTCGATCACCCGCGCCGACAGAATAGATGAAATATAAATTCGATTAAGCCGCATCATCTCAAAGGTGCCCAGATGGAGTCCGCGCACCTTAAGCGTCCCCTCTGCCGGGTCCAGATCCAGAATGCTGATCCAGTAGCGGGTGACCTGTTTTTCCCGATTTCGGTATTCGATCTGGAGCCATTTCCCCTCATGGATGGCCCGGAATATCTCTCTCCCTGTCTTTTCCATCGCCCTGCCTCTAATGCTGATGCACTGTTATCAGGGCTATTATATCTTTTTTTCCTGAGAATGACAAGACAGCCAGCCGGAAGGAGTCCCGTCATAGACCAGTTGCCCCTCCCGCAGAACCAGCACCCGGTCAAAAAGCTCCAGATGCTCCATCTCATGGGTAACCACCAGGCAGGTATCCGCGCTGCCTAAGATCTGCTCCATGGCCCTTCGCCCCAGGGACTGCTGCAGTCTCGCCGTAGGTTCATCGGCAATGAGCCAGGCCGCCCCATGGGACAGCCCCCGCAGGATGTTCACCCTCTGCTTCTCCCCGTCGGAGAAATGCAGCACATCCTCGTCTTCCTTCTTGCCAGGCAGCAGACTCTGCTGTAAGGCTGACAGCTCCCCGTTTCCTTCCTCTTCCTCATCCTGGTTCATGCGGATATTCCGATCTGCCGGACCTGCAAAGAGCATCGCCTGGTTGGGAATCCAGGAAAAGAAGGAGCGGCGCTGCCCATAAGTCAGGCCGGACAATGGCTGTCCGCCGTAAGAAATTCCTCCCTCCTCCGGCGTGATAAACCCCAGCAGACAGCGAAGCAGTGTGGTTTTGCCGCTGCCATTTTCCCCGATTAACGCCACCTTTTCACCTTGGTGCAGGCTAAAACAGATATTTTTCAGGATTGGGCGGCCGCCGACCTTAAAGCTCAGACCTTCCACCCGAATCGTTTCGCACGCTTCTTTCTCCCTGCTCACCTCGGACTGATACCACTCCTCCAGCCGGTCGATGGCCACCCTGGAACGGGCCGCCTGCTGATAGGGATAGATCTGCCGGCTGATAACCTCCCGAATCCGATCATAGGAATTGACTGCGGTCGCCACCTCATCATAACCTATCCGCCCAGATACATAATCCGGATAGCTCATCCGTCCCAGGCTTCCCTTGAGCATCACAGCTATGCTCTCCTGCATGGAGCGGATGAAACACAGCCCTCTCTCCTGGCGCCACAGCGCCTGCCAGAACCTGATCCGGGCCTGATCATACTGCCCGTACTCCCGCCGCGCCGCATCCCGTCCAAAGCAGCGCAGATAGATCCCCTGGACGGCGCGGGCCGCCGTTTTTTCACAGTCAGCCAGACTATCCTGCCGGTCCTTTTCCGTCCCGCGCAGAATTCTTCGGGTGAGTAAGAGCCCCGCCCCTGTCACCAGGACAGTGGCAATCAAAAGAAGGAGGATATAGAAAGAATTTCCCAGACTGTAGATACACAAAAAGCCAAGCACCGCTATCCCCGACAGGATAGTGCTGTAGTTTAAGAAATACAAAGCCAGGGCTCGTGCTCCCTGCTGCGCGGTATTTAGCAGCTCCTCTCCCGCTTTCTCCCCAATGGCCGTCCCCCCTTTCAGCAGGTGGAGGCGTTTCATGGCCCTTCTCTCCATCAGCGTAATAATCCGAAAAATATTCATATCCACATAGACATTGCTGATATAGCACAAAAACAGGTAAAAAGCCCCTCCGGCTCCGCAAATCAGCGCCGTCGTCAGCAGTCTCTCCACGCTCCCCGTATCCAGAGCGCGAAACACGGCATAGATAATCACCGTGTAGATCAGGTACTCGAAGCAGGTCATGACAAAAAACAGAACGGCTGCAAACATACTGAATCTTCTGCACTCATCGGCTCCTTCCCGAAACAGATGCATCGCCTTTTTCCATGTTCTCATATGGTCAGCCCTCCTTTCTGAGAAGCCGCTGATAAGCCGGCAGAGCCAGGAGCTCCCTGTGGCTTCCTTCCGCCTCGATCCGCCCGTTCTCCATATAATAGATATGATCCGCCTCCTCAAGAGGCTGTCTTCGATGGGAAACAAAGATCACAAACCGTCTCGGATCGCGGCCAACCCACTCTTTCAGGTTTTTCACAATCCGTTTTTCGCTTTCTGCATCCATAGCAGAAGTGATCTCGTCAAAAAGGCCTCCCAGGCAATCCCGGTAGAAAAATCTGGCCATGGCCAGCTTCTGCCTTTCTCCCGACGAGAGCTGTTCTCGGCGCAGCATTCCATAAAAATCTCCGCCTGCCTTTAGAAACCAGCCCTCCAAATCCGCCAGGCGAAGAGCCTCCCGCAGCCTTCCTTCATCCGCCTTCCCCTCTGACAGAGCAATATTATAGGCAAGGGTCTGTTCCAAAACCTCCTGCTGATTGTGAATATAGAGGACTCTGCTCCAGTAATCGTCCCGGTCGATGCCGGACAATGTCCTCTCTCCCAGCCTCACTACCGTGCCATCGCCATCGCAGGCGCAGTATCTTGCCAGGATATTTAACAGGGTAGTCTTGCCGCAGCCCGACGGTCCGGCCAGACAGAGAAACTGCCCGCAGGGGAAATCAGCGTCCACCGAGCGAAGGATCATCTTTCCGTCTCCCGTCCTGCAGGTGAGCCCCTCCACCCGAAGCGATTCAAACCGATCCCCTCTCTCAGCCTCGGGCCGCCACGGCTTTTCGTCCTTTGCCGCAAAATGACCGGAACCCAAAAATTCCTCATAGTGCCTGCGCTCGCCTGCGCATTTTTTCCAACTGGTCATAAGCCCTGGAATGGCAAACAGCCCGGAAGAAAGATTGGGAATAACCAAAAGAACAGCCACCAGATCCGCCGCTGCAAGCCTTCCCTTCAGCACCATCATTCCGCCCAGGACGCTGCCCGCCAGCACCAGAAAGAGACTGCCTCCCACCGCAAACAGAGAGACCGGGTTCTCCGTCTTTTTTGCCGTAAAAGTCTGAGAGAGAAACTCCCGGTCCGCTTCCTTTACGCCCTCCGTAACCCGGTCGTTGTTGAGATAAGCCGCGATATCCCGGTTTGCCACCTGTTCCTTCAGCCGGGCATAGACCTGCTCCTGCGCCCGCATAAATTCCTTTTTCTGGTCGGATACCCGTCCTGCCGGCCGCCGATAGAAAAAGAGAAAAACCAGACACAGAAATAACCCGATCAGAAGAATAGCCGGACTGATGGACAGGATATACAGACAGCTGAACACCGTAAGGAAAATTTGGCGGATCATCACGCGGTACAGCTGCGCCGTATCTTCGGCGAAGGTCCCCAGAGTCGTCATCAACTGTCCCAGCACCTGACGGATAAAACTCTCCTCCCAGTTACAGGAATCCAGATACCGGTCAAAAAGCTCATCCTGACAGGCAACCTGCATTCTCTGCCGTATCCGGAATCCGAAATAGCCGTCCAGACAGCAAAACAGCAGATAGACAAGAGCCGATACGGCCGTCAGAACAAGAATCTCCTTCATTCCCACCAGATTTCTCTCGGTCATCCGATACAGCAGCTGCCGGATCAGCTCCGCAAATACAAAACCCTCCAGGGCCGCGGCACAAAGATTGGCCGCAGCAAGGCCCAGTTTTTCCCAAGTGATGTGATAAAAAACATAATAATCCGAAGCTTTTCCCTTCGCGCCCATGGCCATCCCCCTCTCCCAGCCAAATTCGATAATTCAACATCTGTCAAATTCAATATAGCTCCTGAGATAACCATAGCACGAAATACTTCGTCTGTCAATGTATTTTATTGTGATGTATCATTGAACGATATATATCGCTTTTATTCCAGCACATCATAATAAAAGGCTTCCAGCTCCTTCGCTCCCATCAGCTTCGGCACCGGATAGAGAGGATTGCCCTCATGGGCCGCCGTGCGCGCCAGTTCAGGAATGTCCTCCCTGCGGATTCCTTTCAGTTTCTCCGGGATGTCCAGACGTCTCTGCATATCCTTCACCGCCTGGATAAATTTCGCCGCCCCGGACCAGTCGCTCTCTCTGCTGTCAGAAATACCGATGGCCATAGCCAGATCATGAAGCTTCCTGTGGGCTGCCTTTCCGTATGCCTCCAGCACATAGGGCAGAAGCACCGCGTTGGCCAGTCCATGAGGTACATTGTATTTGCCTCCCAGAGAGTGAGCCACCGCATGAACATAACCTACATAGGATTTGGTAAAAGCGCTTCCGGCCAGATAAGCCGCCCGCAGCATATTTCTCCGGGCCGTCATGTTATTGCCGTCCTCATAAGCGTCAAATATATTGGCAAAAATCAGCTGCACCGCCTTTATGGAATCCGCCCGGGTCTGACGGGTGGTAGAGCGTCCAATATAAGCTTCCACTGCATGAGTCAGCGCGTCCATGCCTGTGGTGGAGGTAAGATGAGGCGGCAGACTGCGGGTCACCTCCGGGTCCAGCACCGCATAGCGGGGAATCAGCGGAAAATCATTGATCGGATATTTATGGCGGGTCTCACTGTCGGTAATGACGGCAGCCAGCGTCGTCTCGCTGCCGGTCCCTGCCGTAGTGGGGATGGCAATCAGAAGAGGCAGTCTTTTATGTACCTTGAGAATACCTTCCATCTGCGCCAGACTCTGCCTGGGCTTTGCAATTCTGGCTCCTACCGCCTTGGCGCAGTCAATGGAAGAGCCGCCGCCAAAACCGATAATGGCCTGACAGCCTCCGGCCAGATATTTGGCCCGCGCCTCCTCCACATTGTCTGTGGTGGGATTCGCCACCGTCTTATCGTATACCACGCAGGCAATACGCTCTTTTTTTAACAGCTGCTCCAAAGGAGCGGTCAGCCCGCAGCCACGGATGCTCCCATCGGTTACCAGCAGGACGCGCCGGATCGACTTTTTCTTAAACAGCGTCGGCAGGGCGCTTATGCTGTGCAGCATCTCCGGTTTCCGATAAGGCAGCACCGGCAGCGCCAGGCGCAGTACAGTCTGATAGGTACGGCAATATACTTTCTGGATTGGATTCACGAGTTTTCTCCTTCTTCTTCACATATTTTCTGCAGATTGCCGGCAATCCGCCTCAGCGATCGATACAGAACTCTTCTGTCATCTGCTGTCAGTCCCTGGCCGCCCCGTTCCATGGCGTCCTCCACCACCCGAATGATATGCTGCGTAATAATTCTGCCCTGCGAGGTCAGATACACACGGGAGCGGTATGTCCGCCCGGTTTTCGGTATTTCCACATGCACCAGATCGTATTCGCGCAGCAGTGAAACAGCTCTCGAAACAGCCGCCTTGTCCTCCATGCACAGCTCGGCCAGCTGCGCCGAGGTCAGCCCGTCCGGATGCTGATACAGATTCAGCATACACATGACATGGGTCCCTTTCAGCCCCAGCTCCGTCATCTCCCGGCTTTTAATCTTCTGGATACAGCGGTAAATCTGATTGATATACAGTACAAATTTTTCAAAACGGTCAACCATAAAAACCTCCAATTTTTAACGGTCAGAAGTTCTTACATATGGTATCACAAAGATGTTGACGCGTCAACATCTTCTGCAAATGATATCCATACAGTTTTTTCGGAAAAATACCCCAAAAGCAAGAGCTTTGTCATTGTTTTCTTTTATCATAGAAAAAGCTGCTGCCCGACCAATATTCTCAGTCGGACAGCAGCCCTTATTCTGTTATTCTATGGCAGATACTGCCGCTTTGCAAAGCTTACCGTCAGCTTCTGGCTTACAGCTTACTGATTGCCGCCGTACAGAGCCACCAGCTTCTGCAGGTAATCGTACTTCTCCTTGGCCAGCTGCTCGGACTTGTCAAACAGCACCTCAGCCTTCTCCGGATTGGAGCGAACCAGAGAGTTGTAACGAACCTCGCCATTCAGGAAGGTCTTGTAGCCCTCGTAGTTAGGAGCCTTGGAATCCAGCGTGAAGGCAGGCTTGCCCTCGGCAGCCAGACGAGGATCATAACGGAAGCAGTTCCAGTAACCAGCCTGTACAGCCTCCTTCTCCTCGGTCTGAGCCTTGCTCATGCCCTTCTTGATACCATGGTTGATGCAAGGAGCGTAAGCGATGATAATGGAAGGACCATTGTAGCTCTCAGCCTCAACAAAGGCCTTGATGCACTGGTTCATGTCAGCGCCCTGAGCAATCTGAGCCACATAAACATAACCGTAGCTCATGGCGATGCTGGCCAGATCTTTCTTCTTGGTCTCCTTACCGCCGGCAGCAAACTGAGCGATAGCGCCCACATTGGTAGCCTTGGAAGACTGTCCGCCGGTGTTGGAATATACCTCGGTATCAAATACCAGGATATTGACATCCTGACCGGAAGCAATCACATGATCCAGACCGCCGAAGCCGATATCATAAGCCCAGCCGTCGCCGCCCAGAATCCACTGAGACTTCTTGGACAGGAAATCCTTCTGCTTCAGGATCTCTTTTGCCTTATCGCAGCCGCAGGCCTCCAGAGCAGCCACCAGATTATCGGTAGCGGTGCCGTTTAACGCACCCACCTCATAGGTGTCCAGCCATTCCTGACCAGCAGCCTTTACGGCCTCGTTGTCGCCGTTGTTTACCAGATCTTCTACCTTGCTCTTCAGAGCGCCGCGGATTGCGTTCTGAGCCAGCTTCATGCCGTAACCGAACTCAGCAGCATCCTCGAACAGGGAGTTGGACCAGGCAGGACCCTGTCCTCTCTTGTTCGTCGTGTAAGGCGTGGAAGGAGAAGAGTTGCCCCAGATGGAGGAACATCCCGTAGCGTTGGCGATGTAAGCACGATCGCCGAACAGCTGCGTCATCAGCTTGGCATAAGGGGTCTCGCCGCAGCCTGCGCAGGCACCGGAGAACTCAAGCAGAGGCTGCTTGAACTGGCTGCCCTTGACAGTGGTCTCCTTGAATTTTGCCAGAACCTCAGGCTTCACATCCAAAGTACGGCCGAAATCGAATACCTCCTGCTGATCCACGTTCTCCTCGAAGGAAGCCATGGTCAGAGCCTTCTCGCCCTTCTTGCCAGGGCATACATTCGCGCAGGAACCGCAGCCCGTGCAGTCCAGAGCGGAAATGCTCATGGTAAAGTAATATCCGGGCATACCCATCATCGGCAGCTTCTTCATGCCGGCAGGAGCCTTGGCGGCCTCTTCCTCGGTAGTAACCACAGGACGGATTACCGCATGAGGGCATACATAGGAGCAGAAGTTGCACTGGATGCAGTTGTCAGGATTCCATACCGGCACATCGGTGGCAATACCGCGCTTCTCATAGGCAGCGGTGCCGGAAGGAGTAGAGCCGTCCACATACTCGGTGAAGGCGGATACAGGCAGGTTATTGCCCTCCTGGCCATTGACAGCTCTCTGGATATTGGCAACGAATCTCTCGGTGGCGTTCTTTGCAGAATCAATCTGCTCGCCCAGAGGCTCGTCCTCGCAGTTCTTCCAGCTCTCGGGAATCTGGATCTCCACGATTCTCTGAGCGCCTGCGTCGATGGCGGCATAGTTCATGTTGACGATATCATCGCCCTTTCTGCCATAGGTAGCCTTGGCAGCCTTCTTCATCAGGTCGATGGCCTGCTCCTCGGGGATGATGTTGGCCAGCTTGAAGAAAGCGGACTGCAGAATAGTGTTGATTCTTCTGCCCAGGCCGATCTCCTTGCCGATATCGATACCGTCGATGGTATAAACCTTGATGTTGTTCTCAGCGATATATCTCTTGGCCTGTCCGGGCAGATGATGCTCCAGCTCCTCAGGACTCCAGGAGCAGTTAAGCAGGAAGGTTCCGCCGGGCTTGATGTCCTGAACCATGTTGTACTTGCGCACATAGGCAGGGCAGTGGCAGGCCACGAAATTAGCCTTGGAAATCAGGTAGGTAGATTTGATCTTGTCCTTGCCGAAACGCAGGTGGGAGATCGTCACACCGCCGGACTTCTTGGAGTCGTAGTCAAAGTATGCCTGCGCATACATATCGGTGTTGTCGCCGATGATCTTGATGGAGTTCTTGTTGGCGCCTACGGTACCGTCGGAGCCCAGACCCCAGAACTTGCAGCTGATGATGGAATCAGGCGTGGTATCGGGGTCCTCCTCCACCGTCAGGCTCAGGTTGGTCACATCGTCCACGATACCGATGGTGAACACCTTCTTATCGGTATTCTTGTAGACGGCGATGATCTGACCGGGCGTGGTGTTCTTGGAACCCAGACCGTAACGGCCGGAGAACACGGGCACGCTGTCGAACTTGGAACCCTTCAGAGCAGCCACTACATCCAGATACAGAGGCTCGCCCATAGCTCCGGGCTCTTTGGTTCTGTCCAGAACGGAGATCAGCTTCACGCTGTCCGGAATCGCATCGATCAGGTGCTTGGCGCTGAAAGGACGATACAGGCGAACCTTAACTACGCCCACCTTCTCTCCTCTGGCCATCAGATAATCAATGGTCTCGTCAATGGTCTCGCATACGGAACCCATAGCCACAATTACATGCTCCGCATCAGCAGCGCCGTAGTAGTTGAACAGCTTGTAGTTGGTGCCGATCTTCTCATTGACCTTGTTCATGTACTCCTCTACGATGCCGGGCATGGCGTCATAGTAAGGGTTGCAGGCCTCTCTGGCCTGGAAGAAGATGTCAGGGTTCTGAGCAGAACCGTTCTGACGGGGATGGTTGGGATTCAGAGCGCTGGCGCGGAAAGCGTCCACCGCATCCATATCTACCATATCCTTCAGATCCTCATAATCCCAGGTCTCGATCTTCTGGATCTCATGGGAGGTACGGAATCCGTCAAAGAAATTGATGAAAGGAAGCTTGCCCTTGATAGCGGCGCAGTGAGCTACGGGAGTCAGATCCATGACCTCCTGCACACTGGATTCGCACAGCATGGCTACGCCGGTCTGACGACATGCATAGACATCGGAGTGATCGCCGAAAATGGAAAGAGCATGGCTGGCAATGGCGCGAGCGGATACGTTAAACACGCCCGGCAGCTGCTCGCCGGCAATCTTATAAAGGTTAGGGATCATCAGCAGAAGTCCCTGAGAAGCCGTAAAGGTGGTCGTCAGAGCGCCTGCTGCCAGGGAACCGTGCACAGCTCCGGCCGCACCGGCCTCGGACTGCATCTCGGTCACCTTAACGGTCTGGCCGAAAATGTTCTCGCGTCCCTGAGTGGCCCACTCGTCGGTGGCCTCAGCCATCACGGACGAAGGGGTAATCGGGTAGATGGCAGCTACATCGGAATAAGCATACGACACATGTGCCGCGGCATGGTTGCCATCCATGGATTTCATTTTTCTACCCATAAATCATGTTCCTCCTAATGGTAATATTGAGTTTATACCGCTATTTCCCATTATACATTCATCGTCCGTAACTTGTCAAATGCGTATTGCAAAAAGTACAAGAAAATGTATCCTTTTCCTATGCCCGCCTTGCCGCAAAGCAATACCAGGCAATAACTATCCGGCAAGTACAAGACCCGGATAAGGATGGCGGCAGGAAACCGGTAAAGAAACGGTTTAGAGGACGGACAAACAGTCCAAAACATTCTGGCACAGTTCCTCAGGCATCTCCTGCATTCCCTCGGCCATCCAGACTTCAATGCAGCTGTACAGTCCGCCAGCCACAAATATTTCCAGCTGCTTTCGATTTATATCCGGAGGAAAAACAATCTTTTTCATACTTTTTTTGACGAACTGGAGACTGCAATGAAGAGAATTCGCCGTAAGCTGGCTCTGAATAAGCAGACGGCAGTAATCCTTGTGTTTTTGCCAAAAAGTAAAATAGATAAGAAGAACCTTTTCAAGAGTCAGCTGATCCTGCTTTTCGATCTCGCCATATAATTCTGTAAACAGCACTTTGGAATACGCAATCAGAACATCGTCTTTGCATTTGAAGTGACGGTAGAACGTGGCCCTTGTCAAATCCGCCTGCTTGCACAGGTCCGAAATCGTTATCTCACTGTAGGCCTTATCTTCCATCAGCTCCATAAGAGCCTGAATCATCCAGTTGCGAGAGCGCTGCTTGGATTTTTTCGATGGATGATTATTCATCTGTTACATTTCCCCCCAATTGTATCACTTGAACCGGCAGTATTGTGTTTTGGATAAATTCATTTTATAATTTATTCACAAAGTGTGCAAGAAGAACTTTTATGATCTGTCTAATTATGAAGGGAGAAAAAGAAAAAACATGAAAAGAAAACTAATGGCTGCACTTTTGGCAACGATCCTGGTTCTGAGTCTGGCTGCATGCTCTGCAGACAGCGGCGAAACCACACAGCCCACCACCAGTGCCGCGGAGGAGACTACCGTCAGCGAAACAGAAGCGCCGACCGAGACTGAGGCCGGTCCTGTCGTTGAGACCTTCTCCGCCGAATATGAGATGGTCGGAACAACCTCTGCCGGATTACCCAAGAATGACACCTTTATTTTCGAGGGCGAGACGACGGATGGGATTATCACGAAACTGAATTTTGACATCATCCGCAACAAGGGTTTGGAAGGCGAGTATTCCAAGAAGGATCTGATGGGATATCAGATGAATGTCTCCGATGCCGAGGTGGCTGCGACAGATAGCGGCTATGAGCTGGTGAATCTGGGCATGAACGGCTATGAGACTGAATTTGGCCAGTACATGATCACCGCAACCTGCCCGGAGCTGACCGATGAAACCGTTTTCGGTGATCTGACCATCACCAATTACACCGGTGAAGAACTGACTCCGGATCAGCGCATTCTGATTTATCAGTACCTGGCAAACGAAGCGGATATTGAGCTGACCGATGAAACGCCGGTAAGCGAGCTGCTTGCGATTCACGGCCTGTATCAGGATGGAGAGTTTGTAGAAGGCACTTCCCGCGTATCCTTTGCCGGCTTCAATGGCGGCAGAAGCTACGGCGAGCAAATCGATGCAATTGTCGAATACATCCTCGACAATAACATGACTCTGGAAGATGTATATGAGATGTTCCGTACGGTGAACCAGCAGAGCACCCCCATTGAGGACCGCGACACCATTGCCGGCGCTACCATTGCTTTCGTAGGCGATTTCCAGAGAATGGTTTACCTGGCTATGTACGGCGAGCTCTTTGAAGGCGTCACCAACAGCACTACCGCCGATGGCAGCACGACCATCGAGGTAGTGACCCAGGGCTTTGGAGGAGAGATCGAAACCCATGTTACCTTTGACGATGCCACCAGAACCATCACCGCCATCTCGGTCCGCGATGCACAGGAGAGCGACGGATACGGCGCCGTGCTGACTGCCGACGGTTCCGATTATCTGAACACCCTGATCGAGTCTCAGGATGATCTGGATGCCGTAGATACGGCTACCGGAGCCACCATGACTGCTACTTCTCTGCAGAAGGCCGTCCTGTTCGCCAAAGAGTACTACGACGCAAACAACTAAATCATTTCTGATAATCATTTTGTCTTTCATTTCGCTGAGGCGAAAGAGACAATTTGAAATTCAGCCCCATACCACAGGAGGGCATTCTGGAAATTCCAGAGTGCCCTCCTGTTTTCTCTATATAAGACTTCAGCATATACAATCCGCGTAGGTAAAAATTAAATCTTGCCCCTCTCTTCAAACTTTGTTAAAATGAACATAGAAGTAAAATTAAAGACAGGAAGAAAACGTTATGACCAAAAAAATCATCAATTATTCCTCATGGCTAATTATTGCCGCTACTACCATCCTGCTTTTCATAAACTGGGATCGTATTCCTGCTTCCGTTATAACGCATGCAGGACTGGGACAGATTTCTTATGGAAGTAAAACCATGTTAATTGCAGTGCTGATTATTGAAATAATCATCAATTTTCTGTTTACCTTAGGTTACGACATGCCTTTTATACAGGCGCTGCGCAAAACCAGAACGGCCAAGCCGGCGATTCGCTTAACGGCTGTTTTTCTGCAGATCATCGCCGTTATTATTATGAGTCTTTTTATTCTGTCGGCTATACCGTAAGTCCATTCAAACATTGGAGCCCATTCAAACATTGCCGCCGTCTCTGTCAGCCAATGCCTGTCGCCAAAAGTCCTGCTATTACCGCAGACAGCAATACCAGGCCCGCTCCGACCCAGATAAAAATCACCGCTTCTGCCGGCATTCGATCCGGCAGCTTTTCTGCGTAGGCGCGCTCCGGCCGGGCAGGATCATAGTACACAGGCATGCTGCTTCCCATGGGCCACAGCTGCTGCGCCATGGACCGCAGATTGGTAACAGCCCGCATTGGAACATGGAGGAAATCCCGTTTCGACACATAGGCCCCGCTGTCCTGGTAAGGCTTTGCCGGATTATGCTTCTGTACCGTGACATAACCGCGAAATTTCCGCAGCGCCCTGTAGGTCTTCCCTCCGGCTTCATATTCCACGACAGGCTGCATCCGCCCTTCTCCACGGAATCGGTAGTCCACCACTGCTCCCATTGTCTGCATCGTACAGGCCTGCATCTTTTTCTTCTGCACCAGCCGAATTATAACGCCAATTAATATCAGAAGAAGCCCCGGTCCTCCTACCACAGCAAATATCATTCCTGCAAGCTGCCCATTCGTCATAGCTCCACCTCGATAATCCGTTCTGCCTCAAAACTTCCATTTTCCCAGGATAACAGCACCGCCGTAGCATTATGAAAAAATTCAAATTCAGGAAAATGCTTCCGCAGGCTCTCCTCTGCCAGATGAAACAGCAGCATACGAAGGGAAGCCCCATGCCCGGCGATCAAAACCGTACTTTCCGCTGTATTTTCATTGGAGACCCGCTCCAGAAAGTCCATTTCGCGGCTTATCACATCTGCCGGATCTTCTCCCCCGTACTTGCGATACCCCAGCTCCATCCGGTTCTTTTTATTTCCTGCAAAATCAATGCGAAAAGAATTGGGGAAACCTTCAAACTTCCCAAAGTGCAGCTCCTTCAGGCGCCGGTCCCGCTCTACTGCAATATTCCTGCCCTCCAGCACAATACAAGCCGTGTCATATGCCCTCTCACTGGAAGAACTGTAGGCCGCGTCTATTTTTATATCCTCAAGCAGCTCCCCCAGCCGCCGGGCCTGTGCCTGTCCCTTTTCCGTCAGCGGGGAGTCGCACCAGCCCTGCGTCAGGCCCACATGATTAAACCAGGTCTCTCCATGCCGTACAAGAATCAGCCGCATGATCTATCTCCTCTTTCTCTCCAAAGTATATATGAAGTGGATTCCTTCTGATATATGAGATGGATTCCTCTGCTATCTTATCATGTCTAAACAGGGATGGCAACGAAAATCC
>CALWLM010000129.1 GCA_944381515.1 uncultured Lachnospiraceae bacterium
TTCCATACCCAGGAATATTTGTTTGCATTTGCTTCAAATTTGGAACCGTCGATATACAGATGCTGCAAATCCACATGTTCTGTTTCAAAGATCTTCCGGTTGATATCGTTAAATATCTCTTCGATAGAATCTCCGAGCACTTCGTTGATAAAGTAGCCGAATGTCCTATAAGACGGGGTTTCATGATCCATAAGGTACATGAAGCGAAGATTCACCTTACAACTATCTTCCAGTTCCCGTAGTGAGATATACCCGTTCGCCATAAATCCGAATAAGACTGTTTTCAGCATGCTGACCGGGTTGTATCTGAGTCTTCCCGTATAGTGTTTCGGGATTCCTTTCAGATATTTCTCCAGATCCATTTCCTCCATAAAACGGTCAAATGTCAGCACTGGATCACAGATATCCAGATAATCCGAAATAAGTATTGGCAAAACTGCCTGTTTTGCGTTAGAATTAGACTTGTTAATAATTATCATTGCAAGTTAATTTTAACACAAAAGAAGGACCTTGGGCTTATTTTTGACCCATGGTCCTTCTTTGTTTTTAGGCTATGCTTTTTTCACAGCCCCTTCCGATATGCATTCTCCTTTTCTGCGGCAGATTATTCCGCCGTTACAACGACGCGGTATGTTCCCGGCAGGCAGGCATGCTCAAAGGCGGCCTGCACCTGCCCAAAGGGATAGGTTTTTGCAATCAGCTTCTCCATGCGGATCACTCCCAAAGACAGCAGGCGGTTGGCCTTGAAGAAATCCCGTTCCGTGGGGCTGATGGAGCCGGTCAGCGTCTTTTCGGTATTGTGAAGCATGTGCGGGCTTACCTCCACCGGTACGTCCGGATGCATGGAACTGTATTGAATCATGCGTCCGGCCCTGCCGCACATTTCAATAGCCTGAGGCACCACGGCCCCGATGGCCGTCGTATTGAATACAACGTCCGCCCCTCTGCCGTCAGTCAGCTCCCGGACGGCCTTTACCGGGTCCTCGCTGGAGGGATCGATTGCTATATCCGCTCCCAGAAGAAGGCCCAGCTTTCTTCTGGCTTCATCGGTCTCCGACAGGATAACGCGGGCCCCTCGGCGTTTGGCAAGCATGACATGGTTCATCCCCATGATTCCCCCTCCGATAACCGCCACGTCCTCGCCGAACTGGATATCCGCCCGTTCCACGCTGTGTACGCAGCAGGCCAGAGGCTCCGTCAGAGACGCCTCCTCATAGCTCAGGCTTTCAGGAATCGGATACAGATCCTTCGTCTGCACGACGATGAAGTCGCACAGCCCGCCCGGCCCCGGCAGCATCCCCTCCCGAACCGGCTTGTGCTGGGAATGAACGCACATATTCGTGTGGCCGGTACGGCAGTAATAGCATTCGCCGCAGCTGTACAGAAGCCTTACCGCCACTCTTTCGCCCACCTGCCACAGCTTTTCGTTCGTCCCCGGACCCAGAGCCGCTATGTCGCCGGCCACCTCATGGCCGCCCAGGAAAGGGAGAGGCATCTTCATCTTTCCCGAAAAAGCCCTCTGCTCCAGGGTGCAAAGAGCCGCTGCCCGCACCCGGACCAGGGCCTCTCCTGCCCGCAGATCCGGGGTTTCCAGCTTCAATATTTCCGCCTGCCTGACTCCTGTCACGGCAGCCGCCTGAATGGTAATCGCCATAATTTCTCCTTTCTTTCCTCTTTTTCCCGCTTTTTGCCCTATATCAGGCGAAGAGCCTCCTCCACCGTCGCATGGTCGTGAATCACAGCCGCCACAGCTTCACAGATTCCTGCCACATTCTCCCTACGGTAGATATTCCTGCCCATAATGACTCCCTTTGCCCCGGCATCCATCGCTCCCTTTACCGACAAAAGAAGCTCCTCGTCGCTTTTGGCGCCGCTCCCTCCCAGGACCAGCACAGGGGCATAGCAGCCTTCGGTCACTTTTTTAAATTCCTCTCCGCCCACAAATTCCGTCTTGATAAAATCCGCGCCCAGCTCCGCCCCCTGCCGGCAGGCGAAGGCAATGTTTTCAACGGAACGGCTGTTTTCCACCTTCTCAAATCCATAGGGAAGCATCTCCGCTCCCAGCGGAAGGCCCCAGCGGTCACAGTCTGCCGCCAGCTTCGCCAGATATTTCAGACTGTGCTCGTTGACCGCCGACCCAGGATACCCCATGCAGAGCATGGCGTCGGCTCCCGCCCGCAGGGCGTCCTCCGCCGTGTACAGCTGTTCCATGGCGTCCATCGGCATTTTGAGGGCGGATATTCCCCCGTCGGCCCGCAGAATGATTCCGGCTCTTCCAAAATCAGAAGCATAGTTTTTGACGATGCCAAGGGTAGTCAGAAACGCATCCGCCCCTCCCGCCGCCGCTTCCCGGATAATCCGTCCCGGCTCGCCAAGGGCAGGCGATTTCATCATCGCCGCGTGATCCATTGCCAGAATAAAGGCAAATCCGTCCCTGCGAAAAAGATTGTTCATCCGACGTTTCACTTTATCCCCTCCTTTTTTCCTCTTTTGCCTGTTCAAACAAAGAGATCAGATATTTCCCCACCGTGACGGAAAGCTCCGTCACGCAGTGCTTCAGCTCATTGGGCACATAGCGGCCAAATTCCTGGATTTCATAGGTAAGCTCCCCCTGATAATCAATATCCGCCAGGCCGGCCATGGCCTCCTTCCAGTCAATGTTTCCAAAGAACGGGAGCAGATGCTCGTCGCTCGTTCCATGGTTGTCCTGTACATGAACGGCTTTCAGCCGTTTCCCGATCCGGTTTAGATTCTGCCGGTGAAAGCCTCCCGTCAGATTGGCGTGGCCAAAATCATAGCAGACTCCCACATGCGGGGAGGCAAAGGCGTCCGCCAGAGCGCACAGCTCTTCCACCGACGAGCAGAATATTCTCTGATAAGGCTTCGCCCGGTATTCAAAATCGTTCTCCAGCGCAATGCCTATGCCGGCTTTCGCCGCCTCCTCCACATGAGGCGCATAATACTCCAGGTTTTTCCTGAGCGAGACGCTCATATCGTGACCCGCAAGATAAAAGGTTCCCGGATGGGTCACGGCCCATTTTACCCCCAGTTTTCCGGAGGCGGCGATGGAGCGGCGGATCAGTTCTTCCATCGTCTCAATCCTGCCAGAATCCGCCGTCCCGAACAGATCGTAATACGGCAGATGGGACTGGGTGTAGCACACACCCAGCTTCGCTCCCAGCTCGCCGATTTCATCCACATAGGATTCCCAGTCATCGTCCCGCAGCCGCGAATGGGGATTCATCGCCTCGCAGAAGTTTAGATCCAGCACCCTGTAGCCGGCCGCCGCGCACTGGCAGATGCTGTAAGGCATCGCATTTTTGCTCCCGTCCGGACAGAAGGCCGTTATATTTGTCGATGTTGAAAGTTCCATTTCTTCTCATTCCTCCCATCATATAACCCTGCCGATCCGAAACCGCCGGCCCATACCGCCTTACGACGCGTTGTTGCGGTTATACTGAGCCAGAAGATCGTTAAGGGCGGCGCTCATTTCCTCTACCGCTTCATCCACATCCATATTTTCCTCCAGCATCATCGTAATCATATCCTGGATCGTCAGATAAAAATCCGTGCTGGGGCCTACGGTGACGTTCACCATATCGGTACTGGTCTGATTCAGCTGGTCTAAGCCCACCGAATACTGAGGATACTGCTCCAGAAACTCCTGGTATTCCGGAATTTCCTCGGCTCCCGTATTCACCGCGAAATAGCCGGTCCCTATGGCCAGATCTGCCTGGACCTGGGCGGAGCAGAGGTATTTGACGAACTCCCAGGCCGCCTGAGCCTGCCCCTCGTCGCCCTTGTTGAACATGCACATCGAGGCGCCGGCAATCGTGGCCCCGTAATTTGCCTCGTCATTCACCCTGGGATAATAGCTGCATCCCAACTCAAAACGCCCGTCGATCGTCGTTAACAGAGTGTTCAGGTTGGAAGTGGACGTCGTAAAGAATACCAGCTGTCCGGCAAAAAACATATCGGACTGGCCGCTTCCCAGATTTGCCACTGCTCCGGCGTCGTACATCTTCTTCCACTCCGTCAGGAAGGTTTTGAGCGTCCCTTCCTTATCGCAGACCAGCTCGGTCGCCGTCCCGTCCCGTCCGTTCCGGTTGTTGACCACATAGGAGGCGTCGCTGTCCGTCCCCGGGATCTGCCCGATCCAGTTTGCCAGGGTAGGCGTGTTGGGGATCTGCGCATAGACTGTCAGATCTGCTCCGTCCGCATTGGTGTCCGGCAGCTTTTCAGCCGCTTCTGTAATCTCGGCGAAGGTTGTCGGCGCTTCTGTAATGCCGGCTTCATCCAACAGAGTCTTATTGTAGTACATTACCGTAGTCGATGCAGGGAAGGGCATTCCGTACTGAACGCCTCCGTAATTCCAGGCCATCAGAGGGGCCGTCATAATCTGGGACAGATCATAATCCGGATCGGCCGCCAGGGCATCGTCCACCGTATAGGCATAGCCCGAATTCTGATAGTCTACAATGCCGGTGGCGTCTATCTGAATCACATCGGGCAGCTGGTCGTACTGTTCATTCTGCAGGATGGTACGAAGCTTCGTGCTGGTATCCGAATAAGAGCCCTGATATACGGATTCCACCTGGATATTCATCTCTTTGCCCACTCCCGCATTAAAGTCGCTGACAAACTGATCCATCAGGACGCCGGCATCGTCAGACATGGAATGCCACACCACGATCGTCCTGGGCTCATCGCTGTCTCCGGCCGCATTTTCTCCTGTCGCATTTTCTCCTTCCTGCTGTGTACCGCCGGAAGGAGCCGCCGTGCTCTCGCTCTCCGAGCGGCTGCAGCCGGCAAGCATCACGGCAGTCATCGCTAACACCAGCAGCCACGCCGTCCATTTTCTCTTCATCTTGTTGTCCTCCTTTAAATTTATTTTATGCCTAACCGACAAGTGCGCCGGAGGTCATCCCCTTGACAATATTTTTTCTTAAGATTATAAACATTACAAATGACGGAAGAAGGGTCAGAGTCACCGCCGCCAGAATCAGATGATAATTGGTATTCCCAACGGCGGTCAGCATCGTAACCCCCACCTGCACCGTACGCATCTCGTCCCGGTTGGTCACCAAAAGCGGCCACAGATACGCATTCCACAGATTGATAAAAGACTGTACGCATAAGGTCAGAAGCACCGGCCTGGAAACAGGCAAAACTACGCTGCGCAGGAAACGGAGATCGCTGCAGCCGTCCAGCCGGGCGGCGTCCCGCAAAGCCCGCGGAATCGTCCGGAAATTCTGCCGCAGCATAAACATCTGCGAGGCTCCCACAAAAGAGGTAATGCACATGCCCAGATACGTATCCAAAAGATTCAGGCGGGAAACCGTCAGATAATTCGTCACCATCAGCGTGTCTCCCGGCAGCATCATGGTCGCTAAAACCACAAGGAAAAGGAATTTCTTCCCTTTAAAATCAAAGAAAGCAAAGGAATAGGCCGCCAGGACGGAAAAGGTCATCCGCACCGCCGTGCCGAGGCAGGCGACGATCAGCGAATTGAGCATATAGCGAAGAAGCGGCGTTTTATCGAGAGCCTCCTTGAAATTTTCAAGATTTGCAAAGCTGTCCGGCAAAAGGGCCGGAGGATAGCTGCCGAATTCCACGCGGGTTTTAAAAGCTCCGAAAATGCAGTATACTACCGGGAATATGATGATGCAGCCAAGAATCAGGGCCGTTATGGTGACGGAAATGTCTGCCGCCCGCGTTTTTGCCTTTTTTGTCATAGGTTCCGTCCTCCTCATTCATAATAGTTTCTCTTGCTGTCGAACACAAGGGCGAGCGCCGTCATGCCAAAGGTCAGCAAAAAGGTCACAATGCTGATGCAGGCCGCCAGGCTGTAGTCCGACGACTGATAACCGGAGGTGTACATCATATAAATCAGGGTGGTCGTCGCCCGCGACGGCCCTCCTTCCGTAATGATCATCACCGGCCCCGAGGTCATCATTGACAGCACCATGTTGGTGCATATCACATAAAGGGCCGTCGGCATTATCATCGGAATCTGAATCCGGAACAGCTTGGTAAAAAATCCGGCCCCATCCAAAGAAGCCGCCTCCAGCAGCTGATCCGGTACGGCGCGCAGAGCCGACAGAAACAGGAGGAAATCAAAGGCCATTCCCATCCAAAGGCAGAGGATTAAAATGCCGTACATCGCGACTTTCCTGTCCTCAAACCAGCCGAGCTGGATTCCAAGGAAATAATTGATGTAGCCGACGGTGGGGTTAAAGAGGATTTTGAAAATCATGGCGGCAGCCGACATCGGAACCGCCATCGGCAGAGTGAACATGGTTTCATAGACCCCGCTCAGCCTGCGTTTTTTATTGCATAAAAGAGCAAGCCCCAGGGAGACGCACAGATTCAGCGGAACAAACATAGCGGTCAGCTTCACAGTATTGAGCAGAGCTATTTTAAAATTCCGATGCTGGAACAGATAGGCAAAATTCTCCCAGCCGGCAAACCCGGTAATCTGTCCTTTTGCGTTGACTGTGCAAAAGCTGTAAAGAAAGGTTTTTCCAAAAGGGTAATAGATAAATGCGATGGCAAAGAGAAGAATCGGAACCAGATAGAGATAGGGTTTTATCTGCTTTCCTCTCCGAATGGGCCCCTGGGCGGCCCAGCCGCTTTGCCTGCGTAGGGTGTTTTTCTGTAACATCATTCTTTCCTCCTTTGCTTGCCTCCACTGCAATGGTACTGTTATATGACGCCGTCTTTAACTTTCAGTCGGAAATAGGTAAAAGATATGTAAATTCTTCTGTTTGTGCACTTTACCGCAAGCGAGCCATATATTAAAAGAAAAAGGACTTTTTTATGAACTACAGCTCTCTCATTCCCATCATGGGAACGATTTTAAACATCAGCAGGCAGGATGACTGCTCCACGATGGTTCTTCTCATTTCCTCCGACGAAGGAGGCCAGGTCAATTTTATCGTTGACAACGACACCGTTGTCCTGGGAAACACCCGCCTGCGCGTCGGAATGCGCGTCGCCGCCTACTACGACGGGGATCTGACCGTTCCCCTGATTTATCCGCCCCGCTACCAGGCTCAGCTGGTAGCCGTGCTCCGTCCGTCAGAACAGGGATACCTGGGCTATTTTGATCAGAGCCTGGTTTCCCAGGATCAGAGCCTGCGGCTGAATCTGGCCCCCTCCACCACCATCGTCACCCAAAACGGCCAGCTGTTTGGCTGCAGTCTTTCGGAGCATTTTCTCTTCGTTTACTACAGCGCCACCACGCGCAGCATCCCGCCTCAGACGACGCCGCGCAAGATCGTCGTCCTGAATTAACCGAAAAGGACGCCCTTCGGCCGCAAATCCGGCCTGAGGGCGTCCCTTTGTTCCTGTTTATTCCTATCGTCTGATTTTATGCCTGATCCGATTCAATGCAGCTGTCGTCACTGCAGGAAATCGCGGATTCTCTTGCTCGGACCGGATTACGCAGCTTGCGCAGAGCCTTGGCTTCAATCTGACGGATACGCTCGCGGGTAACGTTGAATTCCTTCCCCACCTCCTCCAGCGTCCGAGGATGGCCGTCCGCCAGGCCGAAGCGCAGGACAATCACCTGCCTTTCCCGATCCTTCAGATCTTCCAGGAGAGCGTCGATGTGTTCTCTGAGCATCACCGACTCCACATTTCCCTCCGGGGTCACAGCATTATTGTCCGCCACAAAATCGCCCAGGTTGGAATCATCCTCCTCACCGATGGGCGTCTCCAGAGAGGCAGGCTCTCTGGCAATCTGCATGATCTCCATCACCTTCTCCTCGGGCATATCAAGAGCCTTTGACAGCTCCGCCACCGAAGGCTCATACCCCAGTTCCAGCGTCAGCTTTCTCTGCATTTTGGACATCTTATTGATGGTTTCCACCATATGTACAGGCACACGAATCGTACGGGCCTGGTCGGCCAGAGCCCTGGTCACCGACTGGCGTATCCACCAGGTGGCATAGGTGCTCAGCTTATAGCCCTTCGTGTAATCAAATTTCTCTACGCCTTTAATCAGCCCCAGGTTTCCTTCCTGCACCAGATCGAGGAAACTCATGCCGCGGCCGGTATAACGCTTGGCTATGCTGACCACCAGACGAAGATTGGCCTCAATCAGCCTCTCCTTCGCCTCCTGATCGCCCGCCGCCTTGCGTTTGGCAAGCTCCAGCTCTTCATCCGCCGTAAGCAGAGGCACGGTGCCAATCTCCTTTAAGTACATCCGCACCGGATCTTCCGTCCCGATGCCGTCCAAAAGGCCGATGGCGTCCAGATCGATATCCTCTTCCTCTTCGCCGTCGCCCAGGAAATCTTCTCCGTCTGGGTCAAGAATCAGCGAGTCGTCGATCGCAGGGTCGTCGCCCATCTCGCGCAGCACATCGATTCCCTTGCCCTCCAGATACTGATAGATATTATCCAGATCATCTACGGACAGGTTTTCGCCAGCAAAGACCTCGTTAATGTCGCTGCTGTCCAGTGTTGATTTTTTGCTTTTTCCCAATTCAACCAGCTTTTGTAGATTCTCTAAAAACTTTTCTTTTTCCACAGATATGCACAAGGCCCATATCTGACGGGACGAAAGCCACCTACCTGCGCAATGCCAAAGTCTTTTTAAATTGGGCCTGCCAAGAAGGGTATAACCAGCATATAGATGTAAGCAGGCTACGGGTTCCCAGGATGCCAAAAAAAGTGGTGAGGATTTATACTCCCGCAGAGGTCAAGATGATTTTTGACGCCGTTGATTCTTCCGGTGCTCCCTGGATGTATGTACGTAACTGTGCCATTATCTTGTCGATGTACGACAGCGGTTTACGGCAGGAAGAAGTTTGCACCCTGGAACGGAAATGTGTATCTTTTGAGGAACACAATATGCTGATTAAAGGGAAGGGCGGCAAAGAGCGTTATGTCCCTTTGGGGCAGACGACGGAAGATGCTTTCCGCACTTACCTTGACGCCTGTCCCTATGGATCTGATTTCTTTTTCCTGAACCGGAACGGTACCCCTATGACGACAAACTCCGTCCGCCTGATGGTGCTCCGGATTAACCGGAAATTGCCGTTTGACCTATCCTCCCACAAATTGCGGCATAATTTTGGCACGAACTACTGCATAGACCAAATGAAAATCCGGGGAAAAGTGGATATCTATAGCCTTATGTACATCATGGAGCATGAAGATATAAAAACAACTCAGAGGTATTTACATTTTGCAACAAAAATCCTTGCTACGCGCGACCATTTGTCGCACCTGGATTTGATTTTGCAAAAATAGTAAAATGTGTTATACTGTATGTGGAGGTAAAAAAGAAAACGATTGCGATGCATTTGCAGTGATAAAAAAGAAAGATAATTGAACTAATGTAAGCCGATGAAATAAGCAAAAAGAATACACAAGTAACAACGCAAATTAAAAATGCCCAGAGCCGGAATCGAACCAGCGACACGAGGATTTTCAGTCCTCTGCTCTACCAACTGAGCTATCTGGGCATTGAGTTGCGGGAGCAGGATTTGAACCTGCGACCTTCGGGTTATGAGC
>CALWLM010000130.1 GCA_944381515.1 uncultured Lachnospiraceae bacterium
TATGAAATCATAGTTATGCAGAAAGAGCATATAATGGTATTCGGACAAAGTATTAGACTTTCCCTCCGTTTGAACTTAAAATAACGGCAGACAAGGAAAATCAGCAAGGAAGCGGCAAAGTAGCGGCAAAGTAGCAGCAGAGACTTTCCAGCAGCCTCCTCTGATTTTTCAAAATGTTCACAGAAAGGGCATTGACTTGGAGCTGGCTTTAAGGAGTAGATTTTAGAAAGATCAGGTTTGCCAATCAAGTTAAGGAGGAAAATCATGAATACAGAAAAAATGCTTCAGGATTTAGGCGGCGGTGCGGTATTTGAGGTGGGAGAGGCTAATACGGCCTATGCCCAGTATTTTATCGGGCAGAGTTATCTGAAGATGCTTACCACTGAGAGGGTAGGGATCGGCAACGTGACCTTTGAGCCGGGCTGCCGCAACAACTGGCATATCCACCACAAGGGCGGTCAGATTTTGCTGGTAACGGGAGGAAAAGGCTGGTATCAGGAGTGGGGCAAGCCTGCCAGAGCTCTGAAGGCGGGAGATGTGGTTAATATTCCGCCGGAGGTAAAGCACTGGCATGGCGCGGCTGCGGACAGCTGGTTCCAGCATCTGGCAGTGGAGGTACCTGCAGAGGGAGCTTCCAACGAGTGGCTGGAGGCTGTCACCGATGAAGAGTACCGGAAGCTTTGAGCCAAAGACTTTGAGCGGATAAAATACAGATGTACAGATGAGGAAAAGGCCGTTTGAAGATAAGTAGATATTGGCTTTTGTGTGTTGTTTTTACCCTTCTTTTATCCGCCTGCGGGCGCAGTCAGGACTCCTGGACCTCCAGGGATGAAGAGTCTCTGGCTGCGGCCGGGACGGAATCGGAAACGGAGACATATGCGCCGGACGGACCGGAGGAAGAGATGGAGGCCGGAGCGCAGATTGACCAGGAGGCAGATCGCCTGTATTTTCTCAATGGCAATGATATATCCGTCAATGAAGACGGCGGCTTGACCCGCGTCCAGAGCGACTGCATTGTCCTGCGCAGCAACGGGCAGTATGGAATGATTGATACAGGGCTGGATGGTTTTGGGGGAGTGCAGGAGCGGCTGACGCAGCAGCTGCAGGTTCTGGCGCAGGAAAACGGAGGACAGATTTCTCTGGATTTTCTGATCATTACGCATGCCCATATGGATCACGGAGGATATTTCGCCGAGCTTTTTGATGAGAATCCGTATGTGACGCTGTCTGAGGACTGCCGGATTTTTATGAAGCCCTATGAGGATAATAATCCGTCCTATTCCGATCCGGAGGCGGAACCTCTCTATAATAACGCTCAGGTTTATGAGGAAAATATGGAGGTGCTTACGGAGCGCTATGGGGATGAGTTGTCCTCACATCTCTGGCAGGAAAATCCGGGAGAATGGCAGCTGGGAGATTTTACGCTGACCTTTTATAATACCGCTCCGGAGGCTGCTGAAAGCGGACGTCTCAATGATAACAGCATCGTGACGTTAGTCACGCATACCAATGGGACGACGGCTCTGCTTATGGGAGACTGTGAGCTGTCTGCGGAAGATAATCTGATTGCCGGAGAGCTGTCCGGGCTTGGAAATGTAGATATTCTAAAGGCGGGACATCATGGAATGGGAACGTCCTCCGGGATAACGTTTCTGGAGCAGATGGGTCCGAAAACAGTGATTGCTACCGGCATTGAGGGTATGTATGGACAGGGCTATGGCGGTTCCCTTGCGGCGAAATGCCGGGATCTGGGAGCGGCGCTTTATTCCACCTATCAGAATGATCGGGGAGTTGCCGTTGATTTTGGAGACGAAGAAGGAGAATATCAGATATATAACGGCTCCGCCTGTGAAGAAAGGGCTGAGACCTGTCCGATGGAATCCGGCTGGATAGAGCTGGAGGATGGACTCAGAATTTTTGTGGATGACAGTTTGGTCAAGACGGAGGAGGAAATCCAGAGTGCGCAGTAGATGGAAGGCCATTTTTTGTGGAATGAAGGAGAAACAGCTATGATGAGAAAAACAAGAAAAACGGCTGCAAAGCTGACTGCCGCGGCGATGGCTCTCATCCTTCTTGCAGGCTGCCGCACCGCGCAGATAAGTGGACAGACAGAGCCGGCGGGCACAGAAAATGTGACAGAAAATGTGACGGCGCAGACAGAGATGTCCGGAGCAGAAATGTCTGAATCCGGGGGACAGCTCTCCGGTGCGGCCGAGGAGGAGAGCGTCAGCGAAACAGCAGAGACGGCTGTGGGCAGCGGCGGAACTGCCGGGGAAGAGGTGGCCTCCGTTACGGGCGAGGGACGTTTTGCAGGCGGTGAGGAGGAGCTGACGCAGGAGCAGCAGGAATTTATCCTTTCCTTTATGGATTTTTACTATCAATCTCTGGCCACGCTGACACCGGCAGACCCTTCCGGCTATTTTGCTCCGGAGGCTTATACTCAGGCTGTCGGCAATGAGATTGTCTGGGATTATCAGATCGAACTGCGTGCCATTCAGCAGACGGATTTGTCGCTGACGCATTACTCCTATGAGCTGACCGTAGATTCGGTGGAATACCAGGCGGATGGAAGCCTGGAAATATGGATTGATGAATACAGTATTCAGAATTTCACTGCTTATCCAGGCGTAGACTCGGAGTGCGGCAGTATTTATCATCACTTTGTACTGGAGGATACGCAGGACGGCCCCAAGCTTTTGGAGCATGTGCAGTGGGACAGCCTGTATTGGCAGGTGATGCTTCCGTATTTTTGGGAAGCTGCCCCTTCCCCGGAGGCTGCGCGGCAGGTATTTACAGAGAGAAAGGATGAGCTGATTGCGCAGGCTGAAAATCATCTGGCCATGAAGGCGGTTCAGGGACAGGAGGGGCAGGCTGTTCAGGCGGATCACCCCTACGACCGGGAAGCTGCCGCAGCATATGCGCTGACCTGGGCACTGGACCGCAATGAGGACGAGTGGCTTGATTACAGCCGTTCAGGAGGCAACTGCCAGAACTTTGTATCCCAGTGTTTATTGGCGGGAGGAATTCCCATGGATACCACCGGCGGAGCCGTCTGGAAATGGTATGGGAGAACGCCCAACAATTCGGCCTCGGCATCGGGACGCTCTGCTTCATGGACCGGCGTTCAGGGCTTTTTATCCTATGTGCGGAACAACGAGGGGGGAGCGGGAATGGCTGCCACTGCGGACGCCCCTTTTTATGAAGGACAGGTGGGCGATGTGATTCATATGGCCTACGACGATGAAGACTGGCGCCATGCCGTTATTATCACGGATGTGATGACTGACGAGGAAGGTAATGTAGTGGACTATCTGATCTGCTCCAATACGGCAGATCAGCGAAACTTCCCGGTCAGCGCCTATGTATATACCAGACAGATTCTGATTCAGATCCATGGCTGGAACGACTGATTCATAAGAGTGCAGAAGGCCGGACCGGACTGAGGATGATCCAGACAAAGAGCAGCGCAAAAAAAGAGCAATATAAAGAAAGAGCAATATAAAGAAAGATCGATGCAAAGAAAGAGCCAGGCGATGAAAAACCTGGCTCTTTTTGTCGGATTTTAAATTTTAGTTTTTGGTTCCACAAAGGGTAAGGATTTACATTGTAAAGATTTCTCTTTGGTTATTCCAAGGCTTTGGGCGGCAGCTTAAACATGAGGCTCATGGATATGAACCTGCCGCGTAGCCTTTTCATTTTCGCTGTCCTCGGCTTCGGTTTTGATTTCCCAGTGAAGCAGGAAGGTCAAAGCGGCGCGCAGAACAATGATAAAGGCGACCAGCGCGCATTCTTCAAAGGTACGTACAGCGACAGTTCGGAGTATCTCGCTGCCCAGCTTGAACTCCAGTCCCATAGCCATGCCTTTGGCCAATTCCAGTCGTGTCATGGGATTTTTGGTGCAGTAATTAATAATACCTTTGACGCCGGCCACTAAAAGAACGATAACGCCTGCTGTTTCAAAGAGAACGACACCATAATTTACAATAATCTCCAGCAAGGAATGCAGAGACTCGGAACTCAGCATCTCAAGAATCTCGGAATTTAACATATCTTTATCCTCGTTGCACGATAGTTACTGCCTGTATCCAGCAGCCTTTTCTATTCTAGCATGCCTTGCCTTGTTTGACAAGAAAAATCTGAGAGACCCAGGGATGAATCAATAGGGCTCGTCGGTGAAGCTGACAGCTGAATTCAGAGAAAACTGGGAGCCGTCGTAGCCAACGGTGCCCTCCAGAAAACTCAGGTAAAGTCCGTCCTCATCACAGGCTCCGTATTCGACGAAGATCAGGCTTCCTTCCACCGTATACTGGACGTAGTTAAAGAGATCGTAATCCTGCGTTATTCCTGTTTCGGCGAAATGGGTGTCGAAGAGGGCACGCATATTTTGTTCATAATCGGCATTCTGTGTATAGATGGGGACGACGGTCATGGTGTCCAGATCGATAACCTGAAGCTCCTCGATATCGATGCCGCTGCCCGTCTCCACCGGCATAACCATGACCAGCTGGCTGCCTCCGTTCGCCATAAAATCGCCCACATAGAGATTGATAAACAGATATTCCACGTTGAAACGGCAGGTGAAGGGAAGCTCCAGCATACGATCGTTATAAAACAGTTTGGCGTCGCTGCCGTCTTCTTTGGACAGAAGAGCCAGCCCGTTGTAAGAGAGCATCAGGTAGTCTTCCTCTTCATAGGTGGCCCAGGCGATGGAATAGTCGCCAAACAGCTGGGTTTCATTGCAGGTAAAAAAGTCATAATCGCCGATTTGGCCCTCATAGCTGCTTAAGGTGATCTCGGATGCCTCCATCATAGATTCCATATTCACTGTCTCTTCCGGTTCGGTAAAAGTGGCCGCTGTTTCCAGGGAAAGAGCGGCTGTCTCAGCAACCATAGTGGGAGAAGTTTCAACAGGCAGCTCTTGGGTAGCAGACTGACTTTGGGTGCAGGCAGTAAGAAGGGAGGCTGCACAGACAGCAGCAGCCCCCGTAAGGATTACTTTCTTGGAATTTATCGCAAACATTTTCATCGTGTCGGGCCCCTTTTTATAATTTTCTTTGGTGACGGCGGAAGACCTGGACAAGATGACCGCATATGGCAGGATTATCCAGCAGCATGGCAGGCTAATCCTGAAATCTTAAATCTTTTATTGTCGTATATCTATAAAAAATGCAAAAAATGCACTGGAAATCCTTCCGCTTCACTCAATTACATTAATAATTATAAAGAAGAAACGGGGGCAAAACAAGAAGAGATTGTTTACAATTGTGTTAAGTTTTGGTGACAAATCTTAAGAAAGTACAATAAAACAGGATAAAATTGGCAAAAAGAAAAAAGCCGTGGATGACAGGGCCGATAAAGTGTGGTAAGATAAATTTGTCTTAAGGATATCGTCAATTTAAAAATTAAGAACAGACAGGAGGAGACAGGAATGAATGAAGTCATGCAGGCCATTTTAAACCGGAGAAGTATACGTGCCTTTACCGGACGGCATATTGAGATGGAAGAGCTTCAGCAGATTATTGACGCTGCCGTCTATGCACCCAGTGCAAAGAATGAGCAGAGCTGGCATTTTACCGTTGTGAGAAGCCGCGAGAAGATCGAAGAGCTGTCTGCAGCCATTGCCGCGGCCCTGAGCCGGGACGGCTACAATATGTACAGTCCCGATACCATTATACTGGTAGGCGCGGATCGGGATAATCCCCATGGACAGCTGGATACGGGCTGTGTGATGGAAAATATATTCCTGGCGGCCTATTCTCTGGGGATTGGCTCTGTCTGGCTCAATCAGCTGAAGGGTATCTGCGATGAACCGGAGATTCGCAGGGTACTGACAAAGCTGGGAATGCCGGAGAATCAGCTGGTCTGGGGAGTGGCGGCTCTGGGTTATCCGGCCAAGGATACGCCGGTAAAGCCCCGCAAAGAAGGGACCGTCAATATTGTAGAATAAGAACCAAAGGATGGAGCAGGGGAAGAGAGTATGAAGGAAAAGCTGAACGTGGGTCTGCTGAACGATTCCTTTCCGCCGGTAATTGACGGCGTAGCCAATGCGGTGCTCAACTATGCCCGGATTATTGAAGAAAGCTATGGACATGCGGTGGTGGCTACCCCTTATTATCCCGACGCGGTGGATCGGTATCCTTTCCCCGTGATTCGCTATCGCAGCGTAGATACTACAAAATTGGTAGGATATCGCACGGGATATCCTTTCAGTGCTTCGGCCATGGAGCAGCTGGAGGCTGAAAAACTGGATATTATCCACAGCCACTGCCCGATTATGTCGACTCTTTTGGCAAGGACTCTGCGAAAGACCGTAGAGGCTCCCATTATTCTGACCTATCACACGAAGTTTGACATTGATATCGCCAGAGATATTCACCCTGCGATTTTGCAGACGGCGGCCATCAAGATGCTGGTAAAAAATATTGAAGCCTGCGACGAAGTCTGGGTGGTCAGCCGGGGAGCCGGGGAAAATCTAAAAAGCCTGGGATACCAGGGGGACTATCTGGTGATGGAAAACGGAGTGGATTTTCCCCGGGGAAGAGTAGGAGCCGAGGCATGTCTGGAGATCAGCCGCGCCTGCCATATACCGGCGGGAGCCTTTGTATTTCTGTTTGTGGGCAGACTTATGTGGTATAAGGGGATCCGCCTGATTTTAGATGCCTTAAGCCTGCTGAAAAAGCAGGGACGCTCCTTTGTGATGCTTTTTGTGGGCGACGGAATGGACCGGCGGGAAATTGAGGAATATGCAGAGCAGCTGGGGCTTTGGCAGGACTGCGTTTTCACCGGAGCTGTGCGGGACCGTGAAAAGCTGCGGGCCTATTTCTGCCGGGGAGATCTGTTTCTCTTCCCCTCCACCTTTGACACCAACGGTATAGTGGTGCGGGAGGCGGCGGCCTGCGGCCTGCCCAGTGTGCTGATTCGCGGCAGCTGTGCGGCGGAGGGTGTTACGGATGGGAGAAACGGCTATCTGATCGAGGAGAATGCAGCCGCACTGGCTTCCTGTCTGGCGGGGCGGATGGACGACCCGGCAGGGACCAGACAGGCCGGAGCGCATGCAATGGAAGAAATCTACCTGTCCTGGGAAGAATCGGTGCATCGCGCCTATGAGCGTTATCATGTGGTATTGGAACGATGCGGAAGCGACGGCTGGGCGGAGCATGAGAGCGGCCGGGACGAGGTTTTTGAGGTGATTTCTGACAGCATTGATTTGCTCAACAAGGTACGCCGCGCCAACACAGAAATAAAAAATAAGGGAAGCTCTTTATATGACCGGCTGTGGGACAGCTGGGAGCGTTATCGATAACGGATTTTGCCGTCCTGTATTTCAGGCGCGTTAGCCGCAGTCTCGGAGCAGTATCCGCAGGCTGCGGCGACGTCCTGGATTCCTGATCCAATCTCAAAGCTCAAATCTCGAACTTCAAATTTCAAACATTCCTCTTGATGTTCTCTTGTTTTTGGTGATTTTATTTTCCCCAATTTTGATTTTTATTGTCAGGATTTATCCGGCGCCCGCCTTTTGGCGATTTGTAGCTGCTGGAAAGATTACCCTGCGGGGATAGCGGGAGTAAAAGCATGTCCGATTTTCTTTCGCCTCAGTCAGGCTTTGTTTTTCTGTTTTTTTGCATTCTTTTGACGGCGGCCGGGGAGGATGCGTCGACCGGACGAATCCGAAATCGTTACTCGATCGGTATTATGACCCTGGCGCTTTTGTCCTGCGTGCTGGGACTGCCGCCCGGTTTGGCGGAAAGATTTATGGGTTTATGTATAACCGGACTCCCCCTCTATACGGCGGCTGTTGTTCGGGAAGGGTCTTTTGGAGGCGGCGATGTGAAGCTTTCGGCTTCCTGCGGGTTTTTCCTGGGGGCAGAGCAGGGGGCTGCCTTTCTTATGTGGACCCTTGCGGCGGCGGGAATCTGGGCCGGCGCGCTGTTTTTGAAAGGCAGGAAAGGGCGCGGAGAGAGACTTGCGCTGGGACCGTTTTTCGCCCTGGGGGCGGCGATTGCCCTGTGGCAGACTGCCTTATGAGAGACGGTTTGTAAAAAGAATATAAGAAAAATCTAAACTTTATGGAATTGGTCGAAAATCCATTGAAAAAACAGAAAAATACCGCTACAATAGCAGACGACAGAAGGCAATGTAAAGCGACAGACAAAATCGAGAAAGATAAAATTAAGAAGAAAGAATAAAAACAAATGGAACGACAGTTGGATTTATCGAAGGAATATGGCTTGGTTTTAGAGGGAGGAGGGGCCAAGGGCGCTTATCAGATTGGTGCATGGCAGGCCCTCCGGGAAGAGGGAGTGAAGATAAAGGGAATTTCAGGCGTGTCCGTAGGGGCGCTCAATGGGGCACTGATCTGTATGGACGACCTGGATAAGGCGCGTGAGATCTGGGAGAATATATCCTATTCTCAGGTGATGGACGTAGATGACGCAAAGATGGACTCCATTGTCCGGGGCGATCTAAAAAACATAAATCTGAATGAGGTGATACAGGACGGACTGAAGCTGATCCGGGATAAGGGAATGGATGTGACTCCGCTGAAAAACCTGATTGCCCGTGTCTGTAACGAGGATGTGATTCGTCAGTCTCCCATCGATCTGTATATTGTGACCTATTCGCTGTCGGACCGGCAGCTTTTAGATATTAATGTAAAGGATGTGCCGGAGGGCCTGATTGGAGACATGCTTCTTGCCAGCGCCTATCTGCCTGCATTTAAGCGGGAGCCGCTGCACGGCAAAAGATATATCGACGGAGGCGTGCAGGACAGAGTTCCGCTGGACTCCCTGATCAAGAGAGGGTATCACGACATTATTGTGCTGCGCATCTACGGTTTTGGGGTGGAGAAAAGAATCAGGATTCCGGAGGACGTGCAGGTGACCGATATTGCGCCCCGCAAGAATCTGGGAGGGGTTCTGGAATTTGACAGCGCCCGCAGCCGCCGCAATATGAAGCTGGGCTATTATGACGCCAAGAGAGTGATCTATGGCCTGGCCGGCAATGAATATTATCTGGATATGGAGCTGTCGGAGGGAGAAGCTTATGAGAGACTGATTGAGATGGCTCTCTGTTATGACAGATGGGCGCAGGACCATCCTGAGGAGGCGGCGCAGGCTTTTGCCTCTTTGCACAAGGAGGAAGAGACGGTTTCCCGTCTTCGGCGGGTTAATGAAGAAATCCTGCCGAATGCAGGACGGCGGCTGTGCCATACCAAAAACTGGACCTATTGCAGCCTGTATATTGCGCTGCTGGAACAGACGGCGGTTGCCCTGCGTATTTCCCGTTACCGGATTTACACAGAGGAGGAGCTTTTGCATAAGATAAAGGTAAAAAAGAAGAGCTATGAAGATACGCAGCGCGACTTGCCTATTTGGGCCTCTTTCTTTGAATAAAACAGCTTGCTTTTTTGCAGCGCAGGCTTTACAATAAAGAACATGTGCAATGCAGGAGGGGTTTGTGGTGAAATACAGATTTGAGATCGAAGAATTTACGACCAAAAAGAAGCTGCCCCGAGATGAGCGGTACGATATCACACAGTACATCACCTCGGTGGAAATCGAGGCGGAGGATGTAAAGAAAGCATTCCGGCGTTTGGCCGATCAGACCAATGGCCGCCTGGCCCGCGGGACGGATGGAGAGGAGGCAGTGATCACGCTGCCGGATTACGACAATTGCCGTCTGGTGCTGAAGGCTATCAATTAACGAAAGAAAAAGATGTCCGCTGGGAACGGGTTTATGTATTCCCGGCGGGCATCCTTTTTTGTTATATGCCTTGTTATCTGCGTTTTACAATTCTTAATTGCATTTTCCAAAAAAAACTTCCAGCTGATCGATATCCATTCGGTACAGATAAGTGTCGCCGATCTGCCGGGGAATAACCAGATTGATCCCCTGGCCGGAGCGCTTTTTATCCCGGCGGATGACCTCGCACAGCTGCGCCGTCTCATAGGGACAGGAGGTGGGAAGGCCATAGGCGGAAAGAGCGGCTGCAATGTCGTCGGAGCAGTCTGAAGGGGCAAGGCCGGCTGCATAAGCGCAGCGGGCGATGGCAACCATACCGATTCCTACGGCGTTTCCATGGCTGGTGGTATAATGGCTGAGCTTCTCCACCGCATGGCCCAGGGTGTGGCCCAGATTTAACAGCTGCCGGCTGCCGGTATCGTATTCATCCTTTTTTACCAGGTCTCTCTTGATGGAGACGCAGCGGCGAATAATGAAATCCAGATGCCGGCGGGCGTCGCCCGTTTTTACCAGATCAAACAGCTCGGTATCGCACAGGACGCCGTATTTGATGACCTCGGCCATGCCGCAGGAAAATTCGCTGTCCGGCAGAGTGTCCAACGTGCGGATATCGCACAAGACCAGGCGGGGCTGATAAAAGGTACCCGCCAGGTTTTTGCCGGCATTGAGATCCACCGCGGTCTTGCCGCCCACGGATGAATCCACGGCGGCCAGAAGAGAGGTGGGAATCTGTACATAGGGGATGCCTCTTAAATAGATGGAAGCGGCAAAGCCTGCCATGTCCCCGGTGACGCCTCCTCCCAGAGCTATGATCAGATCAGAGCGGGTGATGCCATGCTCGGCCATAAACTCCAGCAGGGAGAAAAGGGTGGAAGCATTTTTGGAATCTTCCCCGTGGGGGAAGGTCCAAAGGAGGGCAGAAATCCCTTCTTTTTCAAGAGAAGCAGCCACTGCCTGCCCGTAGAGAGGGGCTACATTGTCATCGGAGACAATGACTGCCGCAGCGGGGGAAACGACCCGGCAGATGTAACTGCCGGCGTCTTTCAGAAGATTTTCCCCTACAATAACCTCATAGCTGCGGGAGGCGGTGACGGTGATAACGCCCGGTCCATCCGGGCTGCCGTTAGCTGAAGTGCCCATAGCTTATACTTATTTGCACAGCTCGCAGGCGATCTGGGAGGCCAGCTTGGCGTTGTTGAACACCAGATGAATATTGGCGTCCAGGCTGCTGCCGCCGGTAATCTCCTTGACTTTGGCTAACAGGAAAGGAGTGGTTTCCTTGCCCTTGATGCCTTTTGCCTTCATCTCCTCGATAGCCTCGTCGATGCACTTGTTGATGTAGTCGTGATCCATGGAATATTCCTCGGGGATGGGGTTGGTTACCAGCATACCGCCCTGCATGTGCAGATCCAGCTTGGCCTTCCAGGCGGCGGCAATCTCAGCGGGAGTATCCAGCTGATAGTCTACGGAGAAGCCGCTCTTTCTGGTATAGAAGGCGGGCAGCTCCTTGGTCTGATAGCCAATGACCGGTACGCCTTTGGTTTCCAGATACTCCAGGGTCAGACCCAGATCCAGAATGGCCTTGGCTCCGGCGCATACCACCATTACGGGGGTCATCGCCAGCTCCTCCAGATCGGCGGAAATATCCATAGTCACCTCGGCTCCTCTGTGTACGCCGCCGATTCCTCCGGTGGCAAAAATCTTTACGCCGGCCATGGCGGCAATCAGCATGGTGGTGGCTACGGTTGCGGCGCCGTCCTCCTTCTTGGCTACCAGTACGGGCACGTCGCGGCGGCTGGCCTTGATTACGGCCAGGCCCTTCTTGCCCAGATAATCGATTTCATCTTTGGTAATACCCACCTTCAGGCGGCCGCCCAGGATGGCGATGGTGGCCGGTACGGCCCCGTTTTCGCGGACGATATTCTCTACAGCCAGTGCGGTTTCCACGTTCTGGGGATAGGGCATACCGTGGGAGATGATGGTGGACTCCAGAGCTACTACCGGCTTGCCGGCGGCCAGAGCCTCTGCTACCTCAGGTGCTACGTCCAGATACTTGTTGAGCTGTTCCATTTCTTTGTCCTCCTTGAAAATAATGGATTGATATAGTTTCACGAAAATGTGTCAAAAGGCTTATTCCATTGTCCAGTCTTCGTCGATGTCGTCATCGGGGAAGCGCATCCCGGCCCTCTCATAGAGAGAGTGCTCCGAAAGTTCTTCGTTGATGGTGTGATCGCCTTCGGAACAGATTGAACCGGCAGCCAGAGCAATCTGGGCCGATTCGGCCAGAGTCAGCCCCCGCTTGTAAGCGTAGGCCAGCCCTGCCATGAAGCAGTCGCCGCCGCCGGTGGTGTTGCGCACCTGAGTGGGAATGGCGGGGAGAAGAACATTGGCGCTGCGGTCTGCCGCAAAAACGCCCTTGTCTCCCAGAGAGATAAAGACCCGCTTTATTCCGGCGTTGAGCAAAAGGCCTGCGGCCAGCTTCAAAGAGCTTTCATCGGTGATATGGATGCCGGTCAGAAGCTCGGCCTCCAGCCGGTTGGGCTTGAAGGTATGGATTCGGCTGAGGATATTCTGCAGCTTGTGCATTTTGGTGGTGGATACCGGGTCCACAAACAGGGGGACCGTCGCCCGCTCAGCCAGGAATTCGATGGTTTCCTGGGGGATGTTGGTGTCCACTACGCACAGGCCGGCCCGGTTAATGATATCCAGCTTGCCGGATAAGAATTCCGGCGTCAGATGGCTGTAGATTTCCATGTCGGAGACGGCCAGCTGCATTTCGCCGTTTTCATCGGTGATGAAAAGATAGCTGGAGGTGGCTGCTCCGGGAACTACCAGCGAATCGCTGACATCTATGCCCAAATCCAGGCAGCTGTTTTGGATTTTGGCGGCGTTTAGATCGTCGCCAAAGGCTGTGATCAGGCGCACGGGCTGGGATAAAAGCCGCAGATTGTGGGCGATGTTGCGCCCTACGCCGCCCAGCGACATGGTCACGCGGCCGGGATTTGAATCGGCGGGAATCAGCGTCTGCGCCGGTGTGCCGCATATATCCATGTTGACGCCGCCTACGACGACGATGTCGTCCTCCTCGCGGATAATGTAGCCCTTGCCAAGGATAATTCCCTTCTTCATCATATTGGAGATATGTACCGCTGCCGATGAACGGGCGATGCCGGCCTTGTCAGCCAGCTCCTGCTGAGAAATCATGGGATTTTCACGAATCCAGCCAAGGATCTGTCGTTCTCTTTCTGTCATTTTTTCTCTCCACAGTGTGATGTAAACATTAAACATTTACTTAGATGATACAATCAAAAGTTTATAATGTCAAGTGAATTCATGAAAATTCCCATAAAATTTCCTGGATTAATTTCAAGTAAATTTTGATGGAACTTTTTGAAAAAAGGTATTGATCTTTTTGAGCGGCGATGCTATAATATCACCGTTGCGCGGGAGTGCTGGAATTGGCAGACAGGCAAGACTAAGGATCTTGTGGGTGTATGCTCGTGTGGGTTCAAGTCCCATCTCCCGCAGTCCGAAAATTAATTAAAAATTTCGGAAAAGGTATTGACATATACGACAAATTCGTGTATGATCTTACAAGTGTGACGCAGTTGTGGCGGAATTGGCATACGCGCATGATTCAGGTTCATGTGAGCATTACGCTCGTGAGGGTTCAAGTCCCTCCAACTGCATTTCGGAAATGGTTTGAGATTTTCCAGGAGTTACGGACATTAGCCGTTATCCTTTTCGGAAGATTTCAAACTTTTTTATTATACGGAAATGTTTCTGCTAAAGTCTGTAATTTTGGCGATTACATAACAGCTCATAACAAATACGCGGCTGCAGACATATAGCGGCAAACCTTCAGATATTTAACAGGAGAAGAAAAGGGGAGAATAAAAGTATGGAGATCCGGCAGCTGAAATACTTTATACAGGCAGCGGAGTACCTGAACTTTACCAGGGCAGCCAAGGAGTGCGGCATTGTTCAGACGGCCATGACGCAGCAGATAGCCAATCTGGAGAACGAGATCGGCATCCGGCTTTTTGACCGGAATCGGAGAGGGCTGGCTCTCACGGAGGCGGGAGAAGGATTCCTGCGGGAGGCCAGAACCATCGTCAGCCGGGCGGACCGGGCGGTGGAGGCGGCCCGCAGCTATGCCCAGGGCCGGACCGGGCTTTTGCGCATCGGTTATCATGGAGAAATGTTTAAGAGGGATTTAGGCCTTCTTCTGCGGGAGTATCGCGGCAGGGAGCCCCAGGTACAGGTGATCCCCAGTCAGCTTTCCCAGGCCCGTATGCTGGAAGGTCTGGATGCCGGGGAGATTGATCTGGGTATTTCTCTTTACAGCCCGCATTATGCCATGGTTCCCGGCCTGTGCAACCGGATTCTGGAGACGGACCGGCTGATGCTGGCGGTTGCAAAGGATCATCCTCTGGCCGGGAGAGGGAGCGTGTCTATGGAAGAGCTGAAGGAGTATCCCGTGGTGGGATTCCGGGAAAAAAGCAACGAAGAGCGCTTTATTGTTCTGGCCCAGGCGGGAGGCAGCTTAAAGAGCTATGGCTACGTGGAGGATCATACCAGCGCGGAGCTGCTGGTGGAAAGCGGCTATGCGGCGGCTATCTGGGTCAGCCGGCTGTGCCGGGAGGAGATCTATCCCCGCCTGTCTTTCCTGGAGATCCGGGATCATCCAAGCTGTGAACAGGTCTGCGCCTCCTGGAGGAAAGACAATGAAAATCTGGCTCTGGCGGCCTTCCTTTCCCTGCTTATGGAACATTTCCCGCCGGAAAAATCCGGGGAGGACGGAGATAGGTCGCAAGAATAGAGAGGGATCGCTCAGATACGCTCAGATAATTTGAGCGTGCTATCAGAAAAAATTATTTTTCAAAGAGAGGAGGCGGTGTTAGAATAATAACGTAACGTATGGCGCGGGGACGACAAAGCCTCCAATGGCTTGCAGTTCCCAAATTATGACGTCATATATATGAGAAGGAGGACACAATGAAGAGATTTGTAAGCATGATCCTCGTGCTGGCAATGGTTCTGTGCGTGGCTGGCTGCGGCTCTGATACGGAGCAGACGCAGGCGCCCACTCAGGGAACCACCGCAGCAGAGACGGCGGCAGAGACCGACGGCGGGGAGGCCGGAGCTTACACGCCCGGCACTTACACGGCCACGGCCACAGGCTATGGCGGAGAAGTCACAGTGGAGATGACCTTTGACGCTTCTTCCATCACGGATGTGAAAATTACCGGAGATGACGAGACAGCGGGAATTGGCTCCAATGCGGTGGAGCAGATGCCGGCGCAGATCCTGGAGGCTCAGTCCGCAGATGTAGACGGAGTCAGCGGCGCTACATTCTCCAGCAATGCGATCCGCACAGCTGCAGCGGACTGCATCGCCCAGGCATCCGGTGAGAGCGGCACGGCGGAAGTGAAGATGGCTCCCGGCAGCTATACCGCTTATTCGGAGAGCTACCGTGCAGGAGACGGCCTCAATGTAACGGTGACGGTTTCTGAGACGGAGATCGAATCCATTGAGGTGGATACGGAGAATACCTCCGATACGCCTACGATCCTGCAGGCGGCTATTGATAATCTGATTCCCAGAATGCTTGAATATCAGTCGGTGAGCGTGGACGCAGTCTGCGGCGCTACCACTTCTTCCAACGCTATCAAGGCGGCTACGGAGACCGCAGTGAAGGAGGCTCTGGTTGCCGGCGGCAGCGATGAGTCTGCCATCAGCAATTTCTACGTATCGATTCCCGAGAGCGGCGAGACGGTGGAGCTGGAGACGGAGGTCCTGGTAGTCGGTATGGGAGGCTCCGGTACCACGGCGGCTTTGTCTGCTGCTGAGTCCGGCGCCCAGGTGCTGGCTATCGACAAGGCCGGCCGTTACGGCGGCACCTCTTCCATTACCTCCGAGGCTCTGTTTGTCAATCCGCCCCGTTTCCAGGAGGAGCATAATAACGGCGAGGACTACACCGATGCCGACGTGATGTACAACGACTGGATCGAGTACGCGGAGGGCGATGCCAAAGAGGAAATTGTAGCCCGTATGATCTATGAATCCGGCGAGGTCCTGGACTGGCTGGTCTATGACCATGGCGTAGGCTTTGCAGAGCCTCAGACCGGCTTTACAGAAACCGATGTTTATCTGACCAAATATCAGTGGCTGCCCAATGATATCATGTACAATAAGGCCGAGATCGGCGCTTACTTTGATGGAATGTACGATGATTTTGAGGAGCTGGGCGGCACGTATATGCTGGAGACCGAAGGCTACGAGCTGATCTATGACGAGGAGTCCAACACTGTGACCGGCGTTAAGGCCAGAAGCATGGTAGACGGTACCGAGTATGTGATCACGGCCGATGCGGTAGTTATTGCCACCGGCGGTTATGCCGGCAGCGCCGATATGGAGCTGGAGCTTCTGCGCAACGACTACTATCCGCTCAACGGTGTGTGGAAGCATCTGGGCTCCACGCAGAACGACGGCAAGATGCTGCAGGCCGCTATGGATATCGGAGCAGGCGTCTACAATATCAGCATGCCTCCGGAGGTACATAATTCCGGTACGGAGACCTGGCTTACCACAGAGTTTGAGGCCCACTATATCGACGGAGAGGTAGGCAAGGTTACTGGCCGTCCTGCTTTCTGGACCGAAGGCGATCTGCCGGCTAATATGGGCTGGAGCGCCGACAGTCTGGCAGTGGATGCAAACGGCGAGCGCTTTACCGCTGAGACCGGTGTTTCCTTCCTGGATCCCTGGATTGCAGGACCGAATTATTACAGCATCTGGAGCAGCAGCCAGATCGACAAGCTGGTGGCTGAAGGCTTTGATACCGATCGCTCCGGCCCGTCCGCTGAGTTTTTAAGCTCCGGAACGCCGATTCCGATTGGAACGCCCATTGAGAACGCTTATGAGGTGCTGGATGCGGCTGTTGAGGCTGGCATTGCGGTAAAGGGCGACACCATCGAGGAGCTGGCAGAGGCTCTGGGCATGGACCCCGCGACCCTGTCCGCTACCGTTGAGACTTATAATTCCTACTGCGAGAGCGGTGTGGACGAGCAGTTTGGAAAGGCGGCCGAGCTTCTGGACCCTGTTGAGGAAGGTCCTTACTACGCCATCATCATGGCTTCCTACTGCTACGGCAGCTGCGGCGGCCTGGATATCAATGAGCATTTCCAGGTGCTTCAGGATGACGGAGAGACCGTGATTAACGGCCTGTACTGCGTAGGTACCGACGCCATGGGCGTACTCTTCACCGAGAAGAAGCCTTATGTGACCTACGGCGGCGCCAATAATGGCTGGGGTCTTGTATCCGGTTATCTGTGCGGCAGAGAGATCGCAGAGGCTCTTGGCTATTCTTACGAGTAAGCTGTCATTTGGAGTTTTCAGACCAGAGGACATAAGGGCATAGCTACATAAAAAAGCGGTTCTCCGTTCCCGATATGGTGGAACGAAGAACCGCTTTTTGGCATGCTGATGCGCCGCCAAACAGAAGCATTCAGCTGAGGGAAGGCTGCCCTTTATCCAGCTCGTCGGCCAGTTCTATCATTTTTTCGGCAGTTTGGTAATCGGTAATCAGCACGTCCAGATAACGGCCGTTTAATGCGCCCAGAAGGGAGCGCACCTTGGCGGGTCCGCCGCCGATGCCGACCACCTTTTTGTGTCGGGGCAGGTCGCGGATATCAATGGAGACGATGCGGTTATTTAACGAAGTCTGGCAGGGATTGCCGTTTATATCAAAAAAGTTGCCGCAGATATCCCCCACAGCTCCGGCGTCTGCCAATTCCTCTATTACGGCGCCGTCGAAGGGGTAGTCGCTTAAGACCTCTGTTCCCCGAACCGGCTCCTCTCCGATTCCTACCATGGTCAGATCCAGACCGGAGACTGCGTCGAGAATATTGGCAATCTGAGGTTCCTTTTTGATGGCCTGACACAGATTTGCGCTTTGACACATGAAGGGAGCTGTGATAATATGAGTGGAACCACTATATTTTTGTACGACCATCTGTGCTATAATATTAGGCTGGAAGGCAGCGTTGCTGGCCGAACCGCCCAATAAGGTATATACGGTCAGATCGCCGATGGAGTGATTCTCCGGGAGATCCTCCACCATCTGGAAGAGTGTGCGTCCCCAGGTAAAGCCGATTTTCATCCCGCTTCGCAGCTGATTTTGAAAATAGACGGCTCCCTCTGAGGCGATGCGGCGCAGAACGCCATCCGGATTCAGATTCTGACAGTCCACGAGTTTGATATATTCCAGACCGAAGCGGCGGCGAATCTGCTCCTCCAGCTTGAGCAGCCGCATGGAGCCGCGTACGTCAACGATTTCGATTTTGACCATTCCCTCCCGCCTGGCTTCGTCCAGAAGCTTGCCCAGGGTGACGCGGGAGATGCCCAGAAGCTTGGCAATATCGGTCTGGGTATAATTTTTTTCATAAAGATAATATAGAGCTTTCAGCTTTAAATAATAACGCTGATCCTGCTGAATCGGCATGATACTTCTCCTTTAATATTCTGTCTGCTGATTTTATCCGATGCTTCTGTCGGATGCTTCTGCCGGATGCTTCTGCCTGTGCTTTGCCGGGGCATCCTGCCTGAGTCTGCCGGCCTTTGGTTTCAGCGGCCTGGCCTCCTGCCGCTGCCGGATAAAATGATAAATAGGCTTACATTTGCAAACCATTATAATACGGGAATCCTGATTTGACAAGGTGGCTGTTGACAGAAGGGCAGAAAAGAGTTATCCTAGTAGCAGATAAGTTTACAAATTTAAATTGCATTTACAAATGACAACTTTAAGTCAATGTAAGGAAAAAGGAGGCTGTAAAAATGTCGGAAATCAGCGACAGAAGCCTGTCTTACGATAGGGAATTTCTGAGAGAGCTGATGGTGCGGATGATGACGGTCAACCGGTTTGAGGAAAGGATACATGAGCTTTTCGGACAGGGTCTGGTCCATGGCACGATGCATCTGTGCATCGGCGAGGAGGCCACGGGAGTGGGCACCGGCGCAGCGCTTAAGAAGGATGATTATATGCTGGCGACCCACCGGGGCCATGGTCATGCATTGGGCCGGGGCGTGGATATCCGGGCCATGATGGCGGAGATGCTGGGCCGGGCAGGGGGAACCAATCACGGCAAGGGCGGTTCCATGCATATCTGTGATTTTGATAATGGAATACTGGGAGCCAACGGCATTGTGGGAGCCAACGGGCCCATCGCCTGCGGGGCTGCTCTGACTATTAAGATGAAAAAAATCCCGGACCGGGTCTGCGCAGCGTACCTGGGAGACGGCGCTTCCAATGAAGGAGCGATTCTGGAGTCCATGAATCTGGCGGCGGCCTGGGATCTGCCGGTGATGTTTATTTTGACCAACAATACCTATGGTCTGTCTACCCCGATCGAGCGGGCCGTGCGCAACACGGACCTTGCGCAGAGGGCGGCAGCCTTCGGCTTTCCCGCCTGGGAATGCGACGGCAATGATGTGCTGGCGGTGTATGAGACGGTGAAAAAGGCCAGAGATTATGTGATTGCTGAGAAGGGGCCGGTGCTGGTGGTGGAGCATACCTACCGGACGTCGGGCCATTCCAAAAGCGACAAGAATCTCTATCGCTCCCAGGAGGAGATCCGGTATTGGGAGGAGCAAAATCCGATCATTCGTTTCCGCAGTTTCCTGCTGGAAAAGGGTATTTTCTCTCAGGAGGAGATCGACGGGATGGGCAAAGAGGCGGACCAGGCGGTACAGGATGCCGTGGACTATGGAATGTCATGCCCGGAGCCATTTGCGGACAGTCTGGAGAGAGATGTGTACGCCGGAGAATACGCCGGCGTATATGGCGGCGGCTTTGATGCCGGCTTCGGCACCGGAAGGGAGGCGTGACGGATAGAAATGAGAGAGATTACCTATCGTGAAGCGGTGCGGGAGGCCATGTGCGAGGAGATGCGCCGCGATGAAAGCGTATTTTTGATGGGAGAAGATATAGGAGCCTACGGAGGCGGTTTTGGCGTATCTGCCGGAATGCTGAAGGAGTTCGGACCGGAGCGGATTCGGGAGACGCCGATTTCGGAGACAGCCTTTGTGGGGGCTGGCGTGGGAGCGGCCATCACCGGAATGCGTCCCATTGTGGATCTGATGTTTTCGGACTTTATGGCGGTCTGCTACGATCAGATTATCAATCAGGCGGCCAAGATGCATTTTATGTTTGCCGGAAAGGTCAGCGTACCCATGGTGATCCGCGGGGCGGCCGGAGGCGGCACCGGGGCGGCGGCGCAGCATTCCCAGTCATTGGAACAGATGTACTGTCATGTGCCCGGTCTGAAGGTGGTGGTACCTTCCACCCCCTATGACGCCAAGGGCCTTTTAAAGACGGCGATCCGGGATGATAACCCGGTGATCTTTCTGGAGCAGAAGAAACTGTATTCCGTGAAGGGGGCGGTGCCGGAGGAGGAGTATACGATTCCTCTGGGAAAAGCGGACGTAAAGCGGGAAGGGAGCGACGTGACGCTGATTACCTATAGCAGGATGGTTCCCTATTGTCTGGCTGCGGCAGAGCGGCTGGCAGGAGAGGGGATTGAGGCGGAGGTACTGGATCTGCGCTCCTTAAGTCCGCTGGACAGACCGGCTATTGTGGCTTCGGTGCAGAAGACGCATCGGGCCGTGGTGGTGCATGAGGCGGTAGAGTTTGCCGGCTTTGGCGGGGAGATTGTCAGCGTGATTATGGACAGCGACGCCTTTTATCAGCTGAAGGCTCCGGTGAAGCGGGTGGGCGGCCTGTTCTGCCCGGTTCCCTTTAGTCCCAATCTGGAGAAGGAGACTTTTCCCACGACAGAGAGAATCGAGGCGGCGGTGCGGGCGGTCTGCAAAGGCCAAAGATCCGGCGGCAGAGAGTGAACGGACAGAACGACTTTTATGGGGAGGGAAGCGCATATGGAGATGAAGCAGTATACGCAGCAAAAGGAAACCGGGGACGAAACGAAGAACAAGGCCAGATACGATGTGGCGGTCATCGGAGGAGGACCGGCCGGATATGTGGCGGCCATCCGGGCAGCTCAGCTGGGAGCCCGGGTGATTCTCTTTGAGCGGGACGCTGTGGGCGGCACCTGTTTAAACCGAGGCTGTATTCCTACCAAGACCTATTTAAAGACGGCCGAATATATCCGCCATATCAAGGGGGCGGCGGCCAGGGGGATTATCGCGGATTCCCATGTCCGGGTGGACATGCCCAAGGTGGTCTCCTATAAGGACCGGGTGGTAAAAACATTGACGGCCGGCGTGTCCGGTCTGCTCAAAAGCAGCGCAGTAGAGGTAATAAAGGGAGACGCCCGCCTGACTGCGCCCACCGAGGTGGAGTGCGGGGGCCAGTCTTATACGGCGGATAAAATAATCCTGTGCGGCGGCTCCAAAGTGATGCAGCTGCCGGTTCCCGGGGCCGATTCCCGGACGGTTATGACCAGCGACGACATCCTGGAGCTGACCCAGCTGCCCCAGCGCCTCGCCGTTATCGGCGGCGGCGTGGTGGGCTGCGAGCTGGCTTCGGCCTTTGCCTCTTTTGGCTGCAAGGTAACGGTGGTGGAGCTGTGTGAGCGGATTCTGGCAAATCTTGACCGGGATATTTCTGCAGAGCTGGAAAAGAGCCTGAAAAAGAGCGGCGTCAAGATATTGTGCGGCCGCCGGGTGGAGCGTATCGAAAGCAGGGATGGAGAGACGGCTGTGGTTACCGACCAGGGAGAGGTGGTCTGCGACCGGGTGCTTCTTTCCGCCGGCCGGACGGCGGATTTATCCTGCCTGGGCGATATGGCCGGAACGATCCGAACCGAAAAGGGCAAAGTAGTGGTGGACGATGCCATGCGCACCAATGTGCCTGGGATCTATGCCTGCGGGGATATTACCGGCCGGGTGATGCTGGCCCATGCGGCTTTCAAAATGGGCGAGACGGCGGCGGAAAATGCAGTAACCGGCAGGGATAAGACCTGTGATCTGCGCCTTGTCCCCAGCTGCATTTATACCCATCCCGAAGCCGCGGGGGTGGGGCTTACGGAGGAACAGGCCAGGCAGAAGGTATCCGGAGAAATCCGGACAGGTTTCTTTTCCATGGCGGGCAATGGCCGGAGCGTGGCCTCGGGAGAACGCCAGGGCTTCGTTAAGGTTGTTGCAGACGGCAGCGGAGAGATACTGGGCGTCCATATGGTGGGCGGAGACGCTTCGGAGATGATTGCCGAGGCGGCTGCCCTGATGGCCATGAAAGCTACGGTGGATGAGGTGACGGAGCGTGTAATTCATCCGCATCCCAGTTACTCGGAGGCTCTGGGCGAGGCCTGCGCTGACGTTCTGGGGCGTTCCATTCACCAGCCGGCCCGAAAGCCGCAGGACAGATAAAAAGAGAAAAATTCAGAGTTACTGCACCGGCTGGCTGACAATGCCGGCAAACAGCGGGGAGCCATCGCAGCCGGTAATGACGAAGAGAAAAGGACGGTCCAGAACGAAATCCACCTCTTCGTCGGGCGGTTCGCCAGCTCCCGCCGTGGCTATCACGGTGTAGGCTGCTGCGGTCACGCCTTCTTCATCCACGGCCACTCTGGCGGCATGGTCGGCCTGGGACAGATAGATTCCTTCGGCGTCGCGGGTCATCGGAGAAAAGTCGGAGACGGACGGGTCAAAGACATCGGTAATTCCCATGGCCTGAAGGCTGTCTTTCAGGCGCAGATCGGAGGAGACGTCGAATTTGGAGGAGACGTCGAATTTGGGCATGGCCAGGTTGACGATCAGAAAGCGGGAGTCTGTCCAGCTGTCCAGGTCAAACAGCAGACGGGTCACGTTTTCATCCGTCAAAAGGGACTGGACGTCTACGCCCTCGTCCGGGAGAAAGAGCCACATGGAGCCGCTCTCCCTTAAACTCAGAGATACAGCTGAAAACTGCTCGCTCCAGTAATAGTTCCGGGTAGAACTCTGGTGCATAAAGTCGCAGGAAATGTCCCCGGCGGGGGAGTGAAAGACCTCCTCTGTCGTGCTGCTTTCGGAGAATTCGGCGCTCCATTTGGCCCGAAAGTAGATGGTGCTGGCCAGGGCCATGACGGTGTCCGGGGTCATGGAGATATCCTGAGCCTGCTCCTCCAAAAGACCGCCGGTCTGCTGGCTGAGCCAGTCCTGGAGCTGCCGGTCAAAGGAGGCTGAGCCCATTTGTCCGCGATAGGAGGAGGCATAGTAGACCGAGGCCAGCCGGTCCAGAGTGCTCTGCTGGAAGGAGACGTCCTCATTCAGCCACAGGGAGTTGGCGAGAATGCTGGTGACGGACCCGTCGTCACAATAATTGGCGTTCCACAGGGAGGCGGCTTTGTCCCGCAGAGCGTCGATATTCTCCACGCCCAGAAGCTCCAGAATCTGATCGCGGCTCTGTCCTTCGGTAAGCTCGGCAAGCATTGCCAGAGTCATATAGAGATTCAGCGGAGAATAAACAAGATTCTCCCCTTCGGCGCCGGAAAGAAGGTTTGCAGTGGCGGCGGAAAAGAAGGCTTCCAGACCGTCCTGGTAGCCGTCCGGCTGATTGAGCTGCGCCCGGCGGCTTTCCCGCCAGGCGTCGTATACCTGGGAGAATCCTTCGTCGTCAAATTCGCCGGTAACAGGGGAGATGTACTCTTCCTCGTTGGGATAGGGAGACATCTGAGGATATACGGCTTCGGCAATAACGGTGGCGTTAGAGGATGTGCCGGGCACAAAAAGGCAGGTGACCAGCAGACACAGGCAGACGGCGGCAGCGGCGCCGGCGATCCAGAAAGGGCGCCTTTTTTTTGACCTGTCCGGCAGCCTGCCCTTTCGCGCCGCATCGGCTCCGGCGATCAGGTCCTCATCCAGCATACCAATGGCATCGCTTATGTTTTCTGGTTTCACAGCTTGAATCCCTCCTTTTCAAGGTGTGCGCGCAGGCTGGTTCGTGTTCGGTGAAGGGTGCTTTTGATCGTGGACTCGGAGACGCCGAAGAAGCCTGCAATCTCCCGTACCGGGTCCATGAAATAATAACGGCAGATGAAGATATCGCGGGCCTGAGCGGGGCAGGCGCGCAGATGTTCGCCGATGGCCTGGGCCAAAGCGGCAAGCTCCAGCCGTTCCAGCGGCGTTTCTTTGTCCTCCACGCATTCCGCCAGTTCCGACAGGGAAAGGGCGTATTGAGTGGCCCGCCGCCGGACGGCATTCTGGCGGCGGAACCGGTCGATGGACAAATCCCGGGTAATTTTGGCCAGAAAAGATGAAAGATGGGAAGGCCGGTGGGGAGGCATGGAGTTCCAGGCTTTCAGATACGTGTCGTTGACCGTCTCGCGCCCGTCCTCCCGGTTTGAGAGAATATTACAGGCGATGGTGAGCAGATATCGTCCGTAGCGTTTCTCGGTTTGACGGATGGCCTCCTCGTCCCGCTGCCAGTACAGCTCGATGATTCTGTTATCCTGAGCCGGTTCGCCCCTGCAGGCGGCCCGGCTGTCAGCTTTGCTTTTTTCCCGTTCCATGGATTATCCCTCCTCTCATTTCCCTGCATGTTTTCCCTTCACCTTATATGCCGCAAAAAAACTCCGCCGGTTGCGGGGAAACGAAAAAAATGTGTCCCAGGGGCGGAGTTTTTCTTTGACGTTTCATATCAACGCTTGTAGAGATGATACTGAAAACGGGTAAGCCAGGCGGCTGCCTGATCGGCGGACTCCTGATCGTAGAATTCCACTTTCAGCACTCCCTCCTCAAACTCGCGGTTATGGAGGATGCCGATATTGCGGATATTGATCTGGTGGCTGGCCAGTATCGTGGCGATGGTGGCGATGGCGCCGGATTCATCCACAATGTCGCAGTAGATGGAATAGTCCTTTTTTAGGGGACCCGCCGAGGCGTCGGGAATGGAATCCCGGAAATCCCTGGCCTCGTCAAAAAGACGGTACAGGGAGGTTTCGTCGCCTTGCCGGACAGAGGCAAGGGCATGGTTTAAAGAACGAATGTAGTCGGAAAGAACCTTCTCAATGGGGCCGGCGTTGGTCAGACAGATCTGCTGCCACATAACCGGGGAGGAGGAGGCGATCCGGGTGATATCTTTAAATCCGCCTGCCGCCACGTTTTTCATCGTGTGCTGCTCGTCATCGCAGTCCTTTACCAGATTGACCAGGGAGGAGGCGATGATATGGGGCAGATGGCTGATGGCGGCGACAACATAGTCGTGGTAGCTGCAGTCCAGAATCAGGGGAATGGCTCCCAGCGACAGCACCAGTTCCCGCAGGGCCTCCACCTGGGTATCGCTCACGCCGGAGGCCGGGGTCAGCACATAGTAGGCATTTTCTACCAGATGGTCGGTGGAGTGGGCATAGCCGCTCTTTTCTGAGCCGGCCATGGGGTGTCCGCCGATAAAAGAGCGGGACAGGCCCAGGCTTTCTGCAGCCTGATGAATTTCGGTCTTGGTGCTGCCCACGTCGGTGACGATACAGCCCTCTTTCAGCAGCGGAGGCAGAGCTTCCATATAGCGGATGGCATCGGCCACAGGGGTACACAGGAAAATATAATCGCAGCTTTGCAGCCGTTTGTCGCCGGGGCTGTCCAGAATTTCATCGATAACGCCGTCTTCCCTGGCCTGCATTAAGGCCTCCCGGCCTCTGGCGTAGGCCAGAATGTGCAGAGGGAGATTCTGGCGGCGAAAACCTTTGGCGATGGAACCGCCGATCAGGCCAAAGCCGATAAAGGCAATAGTTGTCTTGGCTTCACTCATGGTATTGCTCCTTGTTGTAGGAAGGTATCAAAATGTCCTGCCGGAAAGGGCGGCGTAGGGACGCAGCTCTTCGCTGAGCTTTCTAAAGTCGTCAAAGGTCAGGGACTGGGGACCGTCGGACAGAGCGCAGGAAGGGCAGGGATGCACTTCCACTGCAATGCCGTCGGCTCCTGCGGCCACAGCCGCCTTGGCCATGGGCGATACATAATCCCGGACGCCGGTGCCGTGGCTGGGGTCCACCAGAATCGGCAGATGGCTCTTCGCACGGATTACCGGGACGGCGGACAGATCCAGGGTGTTGCGGGTAGCCTTTTCAAAGGTGCGGATGCCCCGCTCGCACAGAACCACATCGGGATTGCCTTCGGCGATAATGTATTCGGCGGCGTTGAGCCACTCGTCGATTGTGGCCGCCATGCCGCGCTTTAGGAGAACGGGGATATGAGAACGTCCCACTTCCTTAAGCAGCTCAAAGTTCTGCATGTTGCGGGCTCCGATCTGGAGCATGTCCACGTATTTGACGGCAGTTTCCAGAGCCCGCAGGCTGGTGACCTCGCAGACTACTTTGAGTCCGGTCTCGTCTCCGGCCCGCCGGATGTAGCGCAGCCCTTCCTCTTCCAGTCCCTGGAAGGCATAGGGGGAGGTACGGGGCTTGTAGGCTCCACCGCGCAGGAGAGAGGCGCCGGCGGCCTTCACCGCCCGGGCGGTAGAGAGAATCATCTCTTCATTTTCAATGGCGCAGGGACCGGCGATAATGGTCAGATGGCCGGGACCGATGGGGACGTCTCCCACATGAATGGTAGAATCCTGGGGATGAAATTTCTTGTTGGCCAGCTTATAGGATTCTGTGACGGACAGAATCTTGTCCACGCCGGGATAGAGCTCCAGATTAGCCTGGGACAGGCGGGTCTTGTCCCCGACGACGCCGACGATGGTTACGTTTTCGCCCTCCGAGAGATGGGGAGTGAGTCCATTGGTGCGGATAACATTTACGACAGCGTCCACATTTGCTTTGGAGGCGCCGGGCTTCATAATAATAATCATAATTTATTCTCCCTGATACCGTGCAAATGCATACGGTTGATAGACACAGTTTACCGCGAATAGGCTCCAAAGTCAACGATTTAGCGCTTTAAAGTGAGAATTTGACGCTTTTCATAATTTACTTGATATTATTCTGATTTTTTAGTACAATATATCCATGTGGAAATTCTGGGTGGTAGTAGAGGATTTTCATACAGTACATCTAAGGGAGGATATAATTTATGCAACAGGTATATGAAACCGACAAAATCCGCAATGTCGTTATCCTGGGCCACGGCGGTGCAGGCAAGACCACTCTGGTGGAAGCGCTGGCTTATCAGGCCGGGATTATAAGCCGTATGGGAAAGGTCACTGACGGGAATACCCTCAGCGATTTTGACAAGGAGGAGGCCAAGAGGCATTTCTCCATCAGCACCTCGGTGATCCCGCTGGATTTTGAGGGAACCAAGATCAATTTTATCGATACTCCCGGTTACTTTGATTTTGTAGGCGAGGTACAGGAGGCCTTAAGCGTGGCCGACGCCGCCGTTATTGTAGTCAACGGCAAGTCCGGCGTGGAGGCCGGCACCGAGAAGGCTATGGAGTACTGTGAGAAATATCAGCTGCCGACGGTGATCTTTATCACGGGTATGGATGACGACAATGCTTCCTTCCGCAAGATCAGCCTGCAGCTCAATGAGAAATACGGACGTAAGATCGCTCCTTTCCACATTCCGATTCGTGAGAATGAGAAGTTTGTCGGCTTTGTCAATGTGGTTAAGATGAAAGGCCGCCGTTTTACAACGGGCAGCGAATATGAAGAGTGCGAGATTCCCGACTATCTGGATAAGCAGCTGTCCACAGCCAGAGAGTCCCTGATGGAGGCTGTGGCTGAGACCAGCGAGGAGCTGATGGAGAAATATTTCAGCGGCGAGGAATTTACCTATGATGAAATCTCTCTGTCCCTGCGCGCTCACGTGCAGGACCGCGCCATCATCCCTGTAATCATGGGCTCCGGCATCAATAATCAGGGCACGAAGATGCTGATGCAGGTAGTGGTGAAATACTTCCCCTCCCCGGCCAAGAGAAAGGTCTATGGCCGCGACAAGGAGAATAACGAGATTACCTTCCTGGAGTGCGATGAAACCAAGCATATGAGTTCCAAGGTCTGGAAGACCATGGTGGATCCCTTTATCGGCAAATATTCCTTTATTAAGGTGGTTACCGGCGTTCTGAAACCGGATACGATGATCTACAATGTCAACGAGGAGACCGAGGAGAAGCTGGCCAAGCTCTACATCCTGCGGGGCAAGGAAGCCATTGAGGTCAAGGAGCTGCACGCCGGCGATCTGGGTGCGGTGACAAAGATCAATAATATTGCCACCGGCGATACCATTTCCCACAAGGGAGCTACGATGGTGTTTGACGCGCCGGAGATTTCCAAGCCTTATACCTATATGCAGTACAAGGCCAACAACAAGGGCGATGAGGACAAGATTGCCAGCGCCATGCAGAAGCTGATGGACGAGGATCTGACCCTGAAGGTGGTTCAGGACAGCGAGAACCGTCAGTCCCTGCTCTACGGAATCGGCGATCAGCAGTTAGATATTGTAGTCAGCAAACTGGAGAGCCGTTATAAGGTGGGCGTCACCTTGAGCAAGCCCAAGATCGCTTTCCGCGAGACGATTCGCAAGAAAACCACGGTAACCGGCACCCATAAGAAGCAGTCCGGCGGCCACGGTCAGTACGGCGTGGTTGTAATGGAATTTGAGCCCTCCGGCGATCTGGAGAAGCCTTACGTATTTGAAGAGAGAGTAGTGGGCGGAGCCGTGCCCAAGAATTATTTCCCCGCTGTGGAAAAGGGTCTGGCTGAGTCCGTGCTGAAGGGTCCGTTAGCTGGATATCCGGTGGTTGGCGTCAAGGGAACGCTGACCGATGGTAAGTATCATCCGGTGGACTCCTCTGAAATGGCCTTTAAAACGGCTACGATCAATGCCTTTAAGGCCGGCGTCATGGAAGCATCCCCCGTACTTCTCGAGCCCATCGCCACGATGAAAGTAACGGTTCCCAACGCCTATGCAGGCGATGTGATGGGCGATATGAACAAGCGCCGCGGCCGCGTTATGGGTATGGATCATATCGGCGGAGGCAAACAGGTTATCACGGCAGAGGTACCGATGGCTGAGATCTATGGCTACGGCACCGACCTGCGTTCCATGACCGGAGGCGCAGGAGATTACGAGTATGAGTTTACCCGCTATGAGCAGGCGCCTGCCGATGTACAGGCCAAGATTGTGGCGGCCAGCAAGGAGGAGGAAGGCTGACAGCTTTCCGGCAGTTTCGCATTTAACAGGCGAGTACCTGCGTAGTTGAGTATAAAACCGTCCCGGACAGGAAGAGAATTTTTGTCCGGGGCGGTTTTTGTTCCGATTAAGATAACCTTAAGGAAGAATTCAGCTCTGTGTAAAAAAAGAGTGGTATACTTTAAAGGCGCCGAAAATGAAAGGGAGGCAAAGCCGCAAGGGGCTTGCGCCTTGCTTGACAAACGCGGGGAATGTGTTTAGAATACCTTTATGTGCAGGGATGGCCGTGCATATTTCGGTCATGCCCAAAAGAAAACGATTTGCCCTGCGGAGGTTTTTTTCGATGCCTGCGGTGCCAGCAGGAATCCCGGAGAGACAGCAGGGATTTTCCATATCAAAGGAGGAAACCATGAGCACAGCATACGAACCAAAAGCAATCGAAAAAAAATGGCAGGACATCTGGCAGGAGGAGAAGGCCTTTGCCGCTACGGAGGATTATACCAAGCCGAAATATTACGCCTTGGTGGAGTTTCCGTACCCCTCGGGACAGGGACTGCATGTGGGACATCCCAGACCCTACACCGCGCTGGATATTGTTGCCAGAAAACGCCGGATGCAGGGCTATAACGTACTGTATCCCATGGGCTGGGACGCCTTTGGCCTGCCCACGGAGAACTATGCCATTAAGAATCACATCCATCCCAGGATTGTAACCCATAACAATGTGGCCCGGTTCAAGCAGCAGCTAATGTCTCTGGGATATTCCTTTGACTGGGACAGAGAGATCAATACCACGGACCCTAACTATTACAAATGGACGCAGTGGATTTTCCTGAAGCTGTTTAAGGCGGGACTGGCCTACAAGAGCGAGATGCCCATCAACTGGTGCACTTCCTGCAAGGTAGGCCTGGCCAACGAGGAGGTAGTAAACGGCGTCTGCGAGCGCTGCGGCGGCGAAGTGGTGCGCCGGGTCAGAAGTCAGTGGATGTTAAAGATCACGGCCTATGCCGATAAGCTGATCGACGATCTGGACGGTCTTGACTATATTGAGAGAGTCAAGGTGTCTCAGAAAAACTGGATCGGACGTTCCTATGGCGCCGAGGTGGATTTCTCCATCAAAGACAAGGAGGAGAAGCTGCGCATCTATACGACCCGTCCCGACACGCTTTTTGGCGTGACGTATATGGTGCTGTCTCCGGAGCATCCTTATATTGATAAGTTCCGCGATGAGATCGAAAACTGGGATGAGATTGCAGCCTACAGAGAGCAGGCTGCCAGAAAGTCCGACTTTGAGCGTTCGGAGCTGGCCAAGGAAAAAACCGGCGTACCCATTAAGGGCCTTGTGGCGGTCAATCCGGTAAACGGCAAGGAGATCCCGATCTGGATTTCCGACTATGTGCTGATGAGCTACGGCACCGGCGCCATTATGGCCGTGCCGGGTCATGACGAGAGAGACTGGGAATTTGCCAAGAAATTCGGCCTGCCTATCATCGAGGTAGTAGCCGGCGGCAATGTGGAAGAGGCTGCCTTTACAGATGTGGCCACAGGCACCCTGGTCAATTCCGGTTTCCTCACCGGTATGGAGGTGGCCGATGCGAAAAAGGCTATCACCGACTGGCTGGTGGAGAATAAAGTAGGCACTCCCAAGAAAAACTTTAAACTGAGAGACTGGGTTTTCTCCAGACAGCGTTACTGGGGCGAGCCGATCCCCATTGTCAAGTGTGAGAAGTGCGGCTATGTGCCGCTGCCGGAGTCGGAGCTGCCCCTGAAGCTTCCCGATGTGGAGAGCTATATGCCCACCGATACGGGAGAGTCGCCGCTGGCCGCTATGACCGACTGGGTGAACACCACCTGTCCCTGCTGCGGCGGTCCGGCCAAGAGAGAGACGGATACCATGCCTCAGTGGGCCGGTTCCTCCTGGTATTTCCTGCGCTATACCGATCCGCACAATGACGAGGCTCTGGCCAGTCCCGAGGCTTTGAAGTACTGGATGCCTGTGGACTGGTACAACGGAGGAATGGAGCATACGACCCTGCATCTTCTGTACTCCCGTTTCTGGCACAAATTCCTCTATGACGAGGGAGTGGTGCCCTGCCCGGAACCCTATCAGAAGCGTACTTCCCACGGCATGATTCTGGGAGAGAATGGCGAGAAGATGAGCAAGTCCAGGGGCAATGTGGTAAACCCGGACGATATCGTAAATGAATTCGGCGCCGATACGCTGCGTACCTATGAGATGTTTATCGGAGCCTTTGATCTGAGCGCCTCCTGGTCCCAGGAGGGCGTAAAGGGCTGCCGCCGTTTCCTGGACCGTGTCTGGAAGCTGCAGGATCTGACAGTGGACGGAGACGCGTATTCCTCTGACCTGGAGACCAAGATGCATCAGACCATTAAGAAGGTGGACAGCGATTACGAGAGCCTGAAATTCAATACGGCTATCGCCGCCATGATGGGGCTGGTCAACCAGTTCTATAAGAAGGGCAGCATCACCAGAGGCGAGCTTCGTACTTTCCTGATTCTCTTAAATCCTGTGGCCCCTCACATCACCGAGCAGATGTGGCAGGATATGGGCTATGAGGGACGGCTGTATCAGGCGTCCTGGCCGGTCTATGACGAGGCCAAGACTGTGGAGAATACGGTGGAAGTGGCCGTGCAGATGAACGGCAAGATGCGGGGAACCGTGACCATCGCCGTGGATGCCTCCAAGGAGGATGCGCTGGCAGCGGCCAAGGAGGCGCTGGGCACCAGACTTAAAGGCGAAATTGTAAAAGAAATCTATGTACCCGGACGTATTATCAACATTGTAGTGAAAGGCTGAGGAATCAAATGAGTCAAAAAAGGAGCCGGCTGAACTTCCGTAAGACCGGCAAAACCAGAAAAGGAAGTCTGGTCCTGACATTCAGTACAGTAATTTATTTTATTCTGGCGATTATGTGGCTGGAATTTGCGTTTCACTTTGTTATGGTGGGCAGCTTTGATCTGGACTTTTTCTATCCGCTGCTGTTTGCCATTCCCATTGGCGGCTTCTTTGGTCTGCTGTGTAATCTGACTCCGTCCAAGCGGGCCAATTACATTATTACCATTGCGCTGACATTGTTTTGCTGTGTGGTTTTTGGCGCCAATATGGTCTACCATGATGTGTTTCAGACTTATATTGGAGTTTTCAGTTCTCTGGTTCAGGGAAATGCGGGCAATGCTCTGGGATTTGGCCCCTTCTTTCAGCTGGCGGTTAAAACCATGTGGGACGATATCTTTGGTATCATTCTGCTGATTATCCCTTTTGTATTTATTCTGACGATTGGCCGTTACCTGCTGAGCTTTCGCCAGAGAAACCTGCCTACCCATGGCGTGGTGGCGGCTGGAGTGGTGATCTCCCACCTGATCTGCCTGCTGATCATCAATTTCGGCAGTCACGATCCCTATACGGCTTATGATCTGTATCACAATCAGAGCTCTCTGGAAGACGAGGTGGAGACTCTGGGTGTGGCGACGGCCATGCGGATGGATTTGAAGAATGTTATCTTTGGGTCCAGCAGCAGCAGCCTGGACGGTCTGATTCTGCCGGAGGGCACAAACGCCTGGGGCGGCTCCGGCGGTTCCGGTGAGACACAGGCGGAGGGAGAGACTCAGGAGAGCGGAACGGAGGCTCCTACGGAGCCGGAGACCGAGCCGGACCCTCACGATCTTTATAATTTTGTCGACATCGATTTTGATACGCTGATCGAGGAGGCCGACAGCGATACGGTCAAGCAGATGCACCAGTATTTTGCATCCCAGACGCCTACCAATAAGAACGAATATACAGGCATCTATGAGGGATACAATCTGATTTTTATCACCGCGGAAGGCTTTTCTCCCTATGCGGTGGACGAGGAACTGACGCCGACCCTCTATAAGCTGGTCAATACCGGTTATGTGTTCAACAACTTCTATACGCCGCTGTGGTATGGCAGCACATCGGCCGGCGAGTATGTGAACCTGACCAGCCAGTTCCCGCAGAACGGCGGCTATGTCTCCTTGCAGGAGACCGGCAAGCGCGGGACGGATATGTATTTCTCCCTGGGACGAATGATGGAACGGGCGGGTTATAATCTGTGGGGCTTCCACAATAACTCTTATACCTATTACGACCGCAATCTGTCATTCCCCAACATGGGATATAACTGGATTGGCAGCGGCAACGGCTATGACGCGGAGAAGAACTCTTCCGGCAAAGATATTTGGCCCCAGTCCGATCTGCGTCTGATCGACACCACCTTTGACACCTACAAGGACAGCGAGCCTTTCCATGTGTATTACATGACGGTCAGCGGTCATGTGCAGTATACCTTTACCGGCAACAGCATGTCGCTGCGCAATCGGGATGCGGTGGAGAGTCTGCCGTATTCGGATGAGGCAAAGGCGTATATTGCCTGCAACATAGAGCTGGACAAGGCGATGGAGAGCCTGATCAACAAATTGGAGGAATCCGGCCTGGCAGATCGCACCCTGGTGGTGCTGTCGGCGGATCACATTCCTTATGACAATAAGGAGATCTGCGATGAGATCGCCGGACATACTCTGGAAGATAACTTTGAATGGTATCAGAACAACCTGATCATCTGGACCGGCAGCATGACGGAAAATGTGATCGTGGATAAGCCCTGCTACAGCCTGGACATTCTTCCTACCATTGCCAATATGCTGGGACTGGATTACGATTCCCGTATTCTGATGGGACGGGATATCTTTTCCGACACCGAGGGCATGGTGATCTTCCAGAATCGCAGCTGGATCACGGAGACGGCCATGTACAACGCCTCCACCGGGGAGATTACTTCAATGACCGGCGAGGAGGTTTCTCAGGAATATATCGATCAGATGAATACAATTGTGAGCAACCGGCTGCGCATCTCGCCTCTGATTGTGGAGGAGAATTATTATCAGTATCTTCATGACTGAGGAAGAGATCGCCGCGCTGCCTGGAAAGCGGGATGAAAAATTTCCCTTTATAGATATTGACCCCGGCGTAAAGCCATGCTAAAATAACAGAACAGTTAAGGGAGTAGTCGGCGCGCGGCGCAGCAAAAGTCAACATACTGGGTAGACCCTGGCTTTGCTTCAAATGATGAGACTTATCTGCAGGATTTTCTGCAGGTAAGTCTTTTTTTGAATAAAAATCCGGCCGGCCCCTTCAAAACCATACATAAAGGAGAACGACCAATGAGCTTGTGGGAATTGTTTATGATTGCGGTGGCCTTATCCATGGACGCCTTTGCCGTAGCGGTATGTAAGGGCCTGTCCATACGACGGGCAGGATTAAAGTATTCGCTGACGGTGGGGCTGTATTTTGGGGCGTTTCAGGGGCTGATGCCCCTTCTGGGGTATTTGCTGGGCGTCAACTTTCAGAATACGATTACCAGCGTTGACCACTGGATTGCCTTTATCCTGCTGGGAGGGATCGGCATCAATATGATTCGCGAGGCGCTGAATAAAGATGAGGAGGAAAACCTGGACAGCTCTCTGACGCCCCGGTCCATGCTGCCGCTGGCGGTGGCCACCAGCATCGATGCCCTGGCGGTGGGAGTGACCTTTGCTTTCCTGAAAGTTAGCATTGTTCCGGCGGTAAGCTTTATTGGCATCGTGACTTTTGTCCTTTCTGCAATCGGCGTCAAGATCGGCAATGTGTTTGGCGCCCGATACAAATCCAAAGCAGAGCTGTTCGGCGGCGTGGTTCTGATCCTGATTGGGGTAAAGATCCTGCTGGAGCATTTGGGGTTCCTTGGATGAGCAGTATTTCAGGGAGCCGGTTTTGACAGGCCCCTGCTTTGGCCCAAAAACCTGAGATATTGCAAAAGAAAGGGCCATCCCTTTCCTCTGATTCTGGGTCAGATGGAGAGGGGTGGCCTTTTGCCGCTTCATGAACCGGCGTGAATTTCATCCCTTCTGCTTCATCATCTCGCGGATCAGGGAAAACTGCTTTTTTTCCTCCGGAGAGAGGCGGCTTTCCATCTGGGAGAAGATCAGCTCTGTTTCCTGATCGGTGAAGGAGATGCCGGCCTGAGCAGCCTTGGCGTTTACGGCCAGGAAGAAGGGCATCATGGTTTCCTTGTTCTGTTTTTTCATTTCGTCCAGAATTTTCTCCAGAAAGAGAAGCTTTACGGGACTGATGCCGGCAAAGGCCGGATCATTTTGCAGCCTGTCGTTGTCTGCCATGGTTTTACCTCCTGTTATGTGCGGCGATTGTCTGCGTGGTTGTCTGCGTGCCAATGGAAGTCCCGTGAACTGGCGCGCCGGTCTTCATATTCCCAAATCCATATTTTGGAACATGGTGCTGTAGGTCTCGAAAAGAGCCGCCTGTTCCGGCGGCAGCATTTCCTTGGCCAGATCCATCGGGGAAAGAGGGCCTTTGGCTTTGCGCTGCAGGTCGGAAAACTTCTGATACAGCTTCATGGCCTCCAGGGAGCTCTTCATCTGATCCAGGGCAGCGGCCTCGCCGGGGCCCGCGTAAGGGCGCAGGATCTCGATCAGCTCCTCCGGCGGCGGGGGCGGCCTGTGGGGCCAGGGCGGGGGCTTTTCCGGCATCTGAAAGAGGGAAACAACGTTTTGCAGTTCCTGCATTTGAATGTAGACGGCGGCCCACTGTTGCATGGATGGTTCCAAAAACGGCAAAAAAGCCTTCATCATCTGAAGACTGCTGCTGCCTATCAGCTCGTCAAATTCGGTCATCCGCAGAGTGGGCTCCATGGTTTCATCCCTTTGAACGCTTTGTTTTAATCTATGCGGCGGCGGATTTATCTATGCAGCCGCAAAATACATGACCTTTTGCCGGCACCCTCATATAATGATGTAGGAGGCATACCGCCTCGGAAAAATACGTCATGAGAGGAATGGGAGAGAAACCATGAGACATAAATTAGTTATCGACGGCAATGCCGTATATGAGATAGATGACGAATGCCTGAAATGTCGGCAGGAAAATGGAAAGGACCGGCACAATAACCGTCTTTACCGGCAGACGGCGGCAGGCAGAAGCGGCCAGGAGAGGGAAAAAGAGAGAGAAAGAAAGGGCAAAGGAGAGAGAGAAGGAGAGACATGAGGAGAGAGATCGGAAGGGATGAATGAATAAAAATACACAAAACCCTTGACTATATGCAAAAAAGTTGTATAATTATTAAAATCGAAGGAGAGGATGCAGACCGTGCCGGCTTCTTTGCCAAGGGGCGTCCGGCCTGCTCCTCATGAGGGGAGAGTGGCTATGGTTAAGGT